>JBGASX010000070.1:0-25577 GCA_044229445.1 Gemmatimonadales bacterium
GTGAGCGAAGTGCTGAAGTCCAAGTTCCCGAAGATGAAGACCTTCGCGGTCGAGCCGGCCAAGTCGCCGGTGATCAGCGGCGGGGCGCCGAGTCCGCACCGGATCCAGGGGATCGGGGCGGGGTTCATTCCGGGGAACCTGCATACCGCGACCCTCGACGGCACCATCCAGGTGACGGAGGAGGACGCCTTTGCGTACGCGGTCCGGTCGGCGAAGGAGGAGGCGATCTTCGTCGGGCCGTCGTCGGGGGCATCGCTGGCCGCGGTCGCGCAGAAGCTCCCGGAGATCCCGGCAGGGAGCCGGGTGCTGGTCTTCTGTTATGACACGGGGGAGCGGTACCTCTCGGTGGACGGGTTGTTCGTCTGATCCCGGTTCTCGAGTCCGCGGCTGAAGCCGCGACTCGGCTGATGTCGCTGAAGCGACGGTCTCCTCGAAAGGGTCACTTTAGTGACATCAGCCGAGCCGCGACCGAGGGCCAATGGGAGCGCGCAGCGCGACCCGGCCCGAGGGAGTCCCTTGTGGGTCGCTTTAGCGACGAGCCCAGGGCGAAGGCTGCACGTCAGGCCGCAATGATTCGAGGTCCGACGGGCATTCCCTCGGAACTCGGAACTCGGAACTGACTCTCGGTATCTTGAGGCATGCTCGAATTCCACCGACTGAGTACCCGCCTTTGCACCCTCGTCGCGGCTCTCTTCTTCGCCGCCCCGGCCGCCGTAGCACAGGCGCCCGATTCCACCCCGCCGCTCGAGATCCGGTTCATCGACGTCGGCCAGGGCGACGCGATCCTGATCAAGTCGGGGAAGGTCGGCGTCCTGGTCGATGCGGGGCGGGCGGACGACATCGTGCTGGTGCTCGCGGAGGAGGGGATCGATTCCCTCGCCGCCGCGATCGCGAGCCACAATCACGATGACCATATCGGCGGCATGGATGCGGTCTTGAGCGACTACAAGGTCGGCGAGTACCTCTACAACGGCCGGCCCCCCACCAACTACAACGCCGAGAACGTCGAGAAGTGGATCCGGGAGCGGCACATCGCGACGCCCAAACCACCCTGGAAGCCGATCGAGCTGGGCGACGCCCGGATCACCGTCTTCCCCTCGCCCCTCGCGCCCAATGACGCGACCGAGAACACCAGCAGCCTCGGCGTCCTCATCGAGCGGGGGAAGTTCAGGGCGCTGCTGACGGGGGACAGCGAGATCGAGGAGCTCAACGCCTGGATGGCGACCGGGAAGATCCCCCGCGTCACCGTCCTCAAGGCGGCACACCACGGCGCCAGGAACGGCGTGAATCCGGGGTGGATCAACGTCACGCGGCCCGAGGTCGTCGTCATCAGCGTCGGCGCCAACAACACCTACGGGCACCCCGACCCGATGGCGCTCCGCTACTACGGCACCCATCAGCGAAAGATCTACCGCACCGATCGGGACGGGACGATCGTCGTGACGGTCGACAGCGCGGGGGAGTACGTCATCAAGGCGCTGGGGCCGATTCAGCGATAGGAGATCCGAGTTCCGAGTTCCGAGTTCCGGGTTCCGGGTTCCGGGTGCGTGGTGCTTGGTGCAGAATGCGGAAGGGCGTGGCTCGGCGCCCGGCTCGTCGCTAAAGCGACGGCTCGGCTGATGTCACTGAAGTGACCCCCTCGTTGATCCCGTCGCTTCAGCGACATCAGCCGAGCCGCGGCTTCAGCCGCGACTCGGCGCCGCGATGAATCGCGGCCCAATCGACGGAGGCCTCGCGCTGCCACGACCTCGCGCCGTCGGGTGGCCGCACAGGATCGGGGAGACCGCCGCGCGGCGCACCCGCCGCCGCTCGCCTGCGGCAGCGCTTCGGCTCGGACGTGGAACACTAAGCACCAACCACTCGGCACTAAGCACCCGGAACCCGGAACCTCTGTCACACCCTCCTCTCATCTTACCCCGCAGGAACGCCAGGGCATGCCTTGGCGCTACTCGGAACTCGGTACTCGGAACTCGGAACTGGGTGCTGACGGCCGATTGACGCCGGCCAACTAGCTTCATCGGCAGGCCTGCCAGAGGAGTCACCGCATGGGATCGCCCGAGCTGCTGATCGTCGCCACCGTCGCCGCCATCATCGCGGCGCTCGCTGCCCTCGTCCTGGTCTTCCGCGGCAAGGCGGACACCTCCGCCGCCGAACGGGCGGTTCGGGAGGAGGCGCGCACGGCCAGGGAGGAACAGGCTGCCGCCTCGCGCGCGCTCCAGAAGCAGCTCGCCGACGACGGGCGAGCCCTCTCCGGCACCGTGCTGCTCCAGTTCGGGGAGCTCCAGCGCAACATCAACACCTCGCTTACGGAGGCGCGCGAGGTGACGCAGGCGACCCTCCGCACCAACGCCGATGCCCAGGGAGAACAGCTCAAGGCGATGGCCACTCGGCTCGCCGATCTCTCCGAGACCCTCAAGACCGAGGTGCAGCAGCTCCGCGAGAGCGTCGACAAGCGGCTCAAGGAGATCCAGGAGGGGAACGAGAAGAAGCTCGAGGAGATGCGGAAGACGGTGGACGAGCAGCTCCAGGGCACGCTCGAAAAGCGGCTCGGCGAGTCGTTCAAGCTGGTGAGCGAGCGGCTCGAAGCCGTCCACCGCGGACTCGGCGACATGCAGGGGCTCGCGACCGGCGTCGGCGACCTCAAGCGGGTCCTCACCAACGTGAAGACCCGCGGCGTCTGGGGCGAATACCAGCTCGGCTCGATCCTCGAGCAGATCCTCACCCCCGATCAGTACACCGCCAACTACAAGCCGAGGGAGAATGCGGGCGAGGTGGTGGAGTTCGCGATTCGGCTGCCTGGCCGCGATCCCTCCGGCGATCCGATCTACCTGCCGATCGACAGCAAGTTCCCGCAGGAGGACTACCAGCGGCTGCTCGATGCAATCGATCATGCCGATCCGGAGGCGCTGCAGACGTCGACCGATGCGCTGGTGCGTGCGGTGCGGAACTGCGCCCGGGACATCTACACCAAGTACGTGGTACCGCCGGCGACGACCGACTTCGGCATCATGTTCCTGCCGACCGAGGGGCTCTACGCCGAGGTGCTGCGGCAGCCGGGACTCGTGCAGGACATGCAGCGGCAGTACAGCGTCGTCATCGCGGGGCCGACCACGCTGTCGGCGCTCTTGTCGAGTCTCCGGATGGGATTCCGCACGCTCGCGATCGAGCAGCGCTCGAGCGAGGTGTGGAAGGTGCTCGGCGCGGTGAAGACGGAGTTCGGGAAGTTCGGCGAGGTGCTGGACAAGGTGAAGCGGCAGCTCGCGACCGCGAGCGAGACGCTCGACAGCACGGGGGTGCGATCCCGCGCGATGGCGCGGCACCTCAAGGCGGTGGAGACGCTGCCGAGCGCGCTGGCGGAATCGGTGCTCGGGCTGGAGCCGGGGGAGAATGGCAAGAGTGAGGGCGGGGAAGAGTAGAAAGTACCGAGTACCGAGTTCCGAGTTCCGAGTACCGAGTGCCTAGTGCGTTGTGGATCGTGGCAGCGCGAGGCCCATACCGACTGATCCCCGCTCGCTTGACAGGCTGATCGACAACTCCTACTGTGTAGCTGCGCGGTGATTTCTCCGACTTGACGGACCGCGCACCGGAGTGATCCGGCCACACCGTCTAAGTCGCGGCCAGTGGCCCGCGACCTGACATCGCGGGCCACTCGGCGTTTCGGGGACTGTCACACCCCGTCGGCAACGTACTCGGAACCCGGAACCCGGAACTCGGAACTCGGTACTCGGTACTCGGTACTCGGAACTCGGAACTTGTTACTCCGTCGCGATTTGAAGAGCCAGCTTGTGGCGCGACGCTAAATAAATCCCACTAAAGAGGTTCACCTGCACCAGGGAGGCACCATGCCTCGGTTACCCCGTACCACCCCGTCGTCCGCGCTCGACTGGCGTCCCGCCAACTACTGGGATCACGCCGACCCCGTCTCCGCCCTCCTCGCCAACGTGAAGGGCGAGGTGCGTCGCACCATCGTGAAGGACGCGCTGAACTCAAACATGCAGCTTCCGGACCTCGAAGCGCTGCTCCAGGAGGAACTCTCCGAGGAGGAGCGCCGAGCGTGGGGGAGCTGTCACCCCGACTGCATGGGGGGCGAGTACTTGCCGGGGTATCTGCCCGGCGAAATCGAGATCGCCCGCGTCGTCTTCGAGTCGGTGACCCGCGACGTGATCAGTATTCGCGCCCGTCGTCGCCTGGGCGGCAAGCGGATTCTCTATCGTGTGGTCGACGAGTATCCCGAGGATCATCGCTTCACCTTTTCGCCGCGGACATCGGCGAAGCCGCTGACGCTCCGTGCCCTCTGGAAGCTGATCTGGGGCTTCCGCACCGGCGACGAGGATCCCGGGCAGAGCTTTCTGCAGTTCTGCCTCGCGATGAATCGGGAGCACGGAGACGTCGCCAGCACGGCGGGCTTCATCGGCGTGGAGAGCATGGTCTACGGGGGGCTGGCGCCGCTCGCGGCGGTCAGCATGCTCGAGTGGCTCCAGGAGATCGCGCCGGATGATCCCTGCGAGGAGGACGAGGAGGACGCGGCATGATGCGGCGCATCGGTCACCTCGACTGGTACGCCGGGAGTCGCGCCATGATCGAGCGGACAGCAGGGCCGAACCGCGCCTCGCAGTGGCTCCTGGCCTCCGAACTGGCGCTGTGGAGCCAGGACACGACCGCGAGGGTCGCCTCGAACCTGGCGCTCACGGCGCACAACGCCTTTGCCGCGGGGACGCCGGAGCGGCGGGTAGGCACTCGACGGCAGGCTCGCCTGTATAACCGGGCGCGCGCTCGGGGCCACGCGCCACCGCTTCCGAAGAAGCTCCGGATATTCGCCGGTGCACTCTACGGTGAGGCGACGTCAATCGCCGCGACGCCGGCATGGGTCGATTCGCTGGTGGAGTCGGAGTGGTTTGGGGAGGGGGAGTAATTGAGTACCGAGTTCCGAGTTCCGAGTGCTTGGTACTTAGTACTTAGTACTTAGTACTTAGTACTTAGTACTTAGTACTTGCTGCCTCGGAACTCGGAACTCGGAACTCGGAACTTAAGTTTCCGCGTTCCGCTCCGCCGCCGCCCGCCGTCGAGCAACCACATACCCGAGCAGGATGCTGATCTCATAGAGGAGATAGAGCGGTCCCGCCATGGCGAGCGTGGTCCAGACCATGTCCCCCGGCGTCAGGAAGGCACCGATGACGAAGGCGCCGACGATCGCGTGGCGGCGATAGTGGCTGAGGAATTCAGGGGTGACGACGCCCAGGGCGGTGAGGCCGAGGAGGACGACGGGGAGCTCGAAGGCAACGCCGAAGGCGAGCGTCATGCTGAAGGCGAAGCCGAAGTACTCCGAGGCGGTGATCATCGGCTCGAGGACGCCGTTGCCGAAGTCCATGAGCCACGGGATCGCGAGCGGCAGCACGACGAAGTACCCCATCGCCGCACCGGCCACGAACAGGAAGACCGCGCCCACGACCACGCCCATGACCACCCGCTTCTCTCTCGCATAGAGCGCCGGGGCGAGGAAGGCCCAGAGCTGGAAGAGCACGAAGGGCAGGGCGAGCATGAGGCCGAGGATCCCGGCGGCCTGCATGAAGATCGAAAATGGATCGCCCGGGTGGGTGTAGACGAGCTTGTGGGTGGGAAGGTAGGGGGCGATCGGCTTGGCGAGCCAGCCGATCACATTGAACTTGAGCAGGGCCACAACGGCCAGGCCAACTCCGATCACGAGGGACAGAATGGCCCACATGAGGCGCCACCGAAGTTCCTCGAGGTGATCGAGGAAGGGCATTTCGGCGCTGTCGTTCAACGACATGGAGGCACAAGTACCGAGTACGGAGTTCCGAGTACCGAGTGATCAGGGCTTAGGGCCTCCGCTATGGTGCAAGTTGGGGGCCTCGCGCTGCACCCGCCGCCGCTCGCCTGCGGCAGCGCTTCGGCACCAGGCACCAGGCACCAGGCACTAAGTACTAAGTACTAAGTACTAGGCACTCGGAACTCGGAACTCGGAACTCGTTCACTCGACTACTACTTCAACCGTCGTCCCCGACATCCTCCGCATCAGCCGCCGGACCGCCTCGCCGTTCAGTTCCCGCGGCAGCGGCATCGCCCTCTGTCCCATCTCGCTGTAGCGCCGCCCCGCATCACCATCAGGCGCGACCAGATCCCAGGGCCAGTCGGTCGAACCGAGGCTGTCCAGCTCCGCCAGCTGTGCGGGCGTGAGGTCCACCGCGTCGTTCCCGTCGTGCCAGCGCGGGGTGCCGATCAGCCAGTTGGTGCCTGACGCCAGGAACCGCGCCTCGGTCTCCATCCCCTCGACGAAGATCAGCCGATAGCGTCCCGGTGCCGACGGCGCGGCGAGATCGAGCTGCAGGGTGAAGCGCTCGCGGTCGGCCATCGACTCGAGCCCCTTCGCGATCAGGAAGTTGTGCTCCCGGTCCCCCCAGGTCGGAATCACCGCGCTCAGGATCCCCGCCGTCCCCGCCGCCGTGGTGTAGTGGAGTGTGACCGCCCCCGTCAGGCGACTCCCACGCGTCACGGTCACGACGCGGTGGCTGGCATCGAGCCTCTGCCCGTTCACCTCGCCCCGATCCAGCCAGAGCCCGATCGCGCGCGAACCCATGATGAGGGTGTCGCTCTCGACGACCGGGAGTCTCGGCGCGGAGAGCCGGAGCGTCGCGAGGCCGGGGGAGAGCGCCGTTGAGTGATCCTCGAAGCGAACGCTGTCGAAGACGATCCGCCCGTCGCGCGCCCTGGCCCAGCGCTGACCGATCAGGGCGTATTCCGGGGCGCCGGCGCCGAAGGTGATCGTCACCGAGTCGGAGATGCTCACGGGCCGTCCCAGCCGGTCGTGGATCTCGGCGACGAGCGGCTTCCCCGTGCTGAACTGGACCCCGAAGCGGGGCAGGGAGGTGATGACGAGTTGCGCCGGTCGCGAGAGCCAGAAGAGTGTCGCGGCCAGAACGAGTGCAAGAGCCCCCGTCGCCCCGGCCGCGACGAGGTACCCGCCGAGCCTTATGGAGAGGGGGAGTGTGGCGACGAGCGTGGCGACCGCGGGGTCGGTCGGCGGTCGCCGGAGGAATTCCCCGGCGAGGGCGACGGGCTCGGCGCGCTGGCCGTCGTGGCGCCGCTCGCGCACGTAGCTCCGGAACTCCCGCTCGAGTCCCGCGCGGTCACCGGCGAGCGCCAAGTGCGGCCCCGCGTCGCGGCGACGGGCATGGCCGGCGGGGACGGCGGCGAGGAGGGCGGTCGCGAGTGCCGCGTGCAGCGCGCGCGCCTCCTCCTCGGTGATGCCGGTGAGCACCGCCTCGGTCATGAGGTCGTGCGCCAGCTCCCATGCCGAGCCGGCGCGCGCGGCGAGGCCCCGCTCCTCGAGGGCGGCAAGCACCGTCGCGCGGTCCTGTCGGTCACGGGGGAAGAGCTCGGCCAGCACCGCGTCGTCGACGGGACGTCCCGCGATGGCGAGGGTGCGGAGGAGCTGGCGTTCGACCGGCTCGAGCCGCTCGACCCGCCGGGCCAGCGGCCGCTCGCGGGCGAGGGCGGCGAGCAGCGCCTCACGATCGGGCGCGACCCAGCGCTCCCCTTCCCGGACGAGCCAGCCACGGTCGAGTGCGAGCTGCAGCGTCTCGAGCACCAGGAGCGGCGAGCCGTGGGTGGCATCGTGCAGGGCGCAGAGGAAGCCGCCATCGCGGAGTGTGTCAGGCAGCTGGGCGATCCCCTCCACCAGGACGCCCACCTGCTCCGGGGTGAGGGGCCGGAGGGTGATGGTATCCTCGGGGCGGTCGAGCACCGTTCCCTCCGGGACGGGCCGAGAGGCGGTGACCAGGAGGACCGCGCTGCTACTCACTCGGCTCGCCAGTCCCTGGAGCAGCCGCCGGGAGATGGCGTCGCACCAGTGGAGATCGTCGAGCAGCAGCGCGACCGGCGCCTCGTCCGCCACGGCGGAGAGGAGATCGGCCACGGCGAGGGTGCGGAGCCGGAGCAGCTCTTCCTCCCCCGAGGTCGCCGGGGCGCGCGCCATCGGGAATCGGGACGAGAGCGACGGGTCGAGGCCGAGCAGTACCGCGGCGACCGCCGGTGCGACGGCGGCGGCGCCGGGGAGGGCAGCGATCTGCCGGGTGAGATCGCCGGCCAGCGCCCAGGGCAGGTCGTGGTCGGTCGGAGCGGCGCGGATCACGACCGCTCGGCCCCCGGTCGCGAGGATCCGGGCGGCGACGTCGCGGAGGAGCCGAGTCTTGCCGATGCCAGCGGCACCGGAGACGTGGACGCGGCGGAGCCCCCTCGGGGCCGATTGCCAGGCGGCGATCAGGCTGGAGAACTCCGACTCGCGGCCGACGAGTTCGGTGACGAGCCGGGTGCTCGCGGTCGCGCGCGGTGGGACCGCCTGACGGGCGGTCCGGAGCATCGTGAGCGTCGCCGGCTCGGCGGTGCGGCCCTCGTCGCGGAGCTGGGCCTCGAGCGCTTCCGCCTCGGCGGCAGCCTGGACCCAGTCGCCGGAAGAGACCAGCGCCTCCAGCACCAGCCGCCACGCCGACTCGCGGTCGCGATCGGCTTCCCGGAGCCGGCGTGCGAGGCGGAGGGCGTCGCGCCAGTGGTGCTGGGAGAGTTCGGCGCGGGCCAGCGATTCGAGCGCCTGGAAGAAGGCGAGCTGCAGCCGTTCCCGTTCGTAGTCGGCCCACTGCTCGAAGCCCGCGCCGCCGGGTGCGGCGAAGGCGGGGAAGAAGGGCCCCTGGTAGAGGGCGACGGCGCGTGCCGTGTCGCCGGCGTCGAGGGCCTCGAGGAACTGGTCGCGGTCGGTGCTGAGGTCGGCGGCGAGGGTGAGCTGTTCGTCGTCGCCGCGGATCGCCTCGTCGCCCATCCGGCGGCGGAGCTGGTAGAGCGCCTGGCGGAGCGAGCGGCGGGCGAGTTCGGTCTCGCTGTCGGCCCAGAGCAGCTCGATGAGCTGCTCGCGGCTCGCGGTGCGGCGGGGTGCCAGCGCGAGGAAGGCGAGCAGGGCGAGCGGCTTGCCGGGGCCGAGCAGCGGCTCGCTGCCCTCCGTGCGATGCTCGGAGAGCGAAGTGGCGCCGAGCAGGTGGAGGGTGAAGCGTCGCGTCATGACACCGGGCGAAAGGCGTGGGCCGAACGATGGGGGCCGGTCGTCAACGGCCCGTCATTCGGGGAAGATTCGGCGGAGTGTGGCCCCGGTGCGGCGATTTCGCAGGAATCCATGATGCTCGAGTGAGCGATAACGGAGCGCTGACGGGTGGCTGGTAGCCTCGACGGGTCGTTCACCCCAACTCCGAGGCAACACCATGCGCATCCCGCGGTATCTCTCGGCCCTGGCCGGCCTGCTCCTGCTCGCGTCCTG
Organism: Gemmatimonadales bacterium; assembly: GCA_044229445.1. Taxonomy (GTDB): domain Bacteria; phylum Gemmatimonadota; class Gemmatimonadetes; order Gemmatimonadales; family GWC2-71-9; genus JADJOM01. Next base: position 9,320 of record JBGASX010000070.1, read on the forward strand.
CGACAGCGGCCCGACGGCACCACTCCTTCAACCGATCCATGAGCTCACCCTGATCAAGGTGGGCGGGGACAACCAGACCGGTGTCGTCGGGCAGGCGCTCCCGAAGAACATCGTCGTCAAGGTCGTCGACAAGTTCGGCAAGGCGGTCAAGGGGCAGATCGTCAACTTCGTCGTGGTCTCCAGCGGCGGCAGCGTCTTCGCCGGCGCGTCGCTCACCAATGGCAACGGCATCGCGCAGGAGATCTGGACCCTCGGCACGGTGGCCGGCTCGCCGCAGAAGCTCGAGGCCAGGTACGTCGATCCGACGACCGGTGCGCCGGTCACGCTGGGCAGCTTCACGGCGACGGCGGTGGCCGCTGCTCCCGCCAACCTGACGAAGATCCTCGGCGACAGTCAACCGGGGCTTCCCGGTCTGTCGCTTCCCGACTCACTCAAGGTGCAGGTCGCCGACCGGTACGGCAATCCGGTGATCGGCGCGACGGTGACGTGGGCGGTGACGCAGGGTGGGGGGAGTGTGTCGCCGGCGACGTCGGTGACGAATGCGAGCGGGGTGGCGGGGGCGGGGTGGGTGATGGGGGCCTTGGGATCTGGCGGAGGAAATGTGAGTGTGCTGGTTGGCGGACTTACCGCCACCTTTGTTGCATCAGCGAGAAATGACCAGTCGGGGCTGATTGTCTTCTTCCGCGGCCCCGCCAATGGCGGTCCAGGGGTCTGGAACACTTTCAGGATGAACCCGGATGGAAGCGGCCTTGCTGCGCTGACGAATGACAATTTCGCCAACCGCCAGGCAGATGTGTCTCCAGATGGCAAGAAGATCGCCTTTGTATCCGATCGATCGGGGATCGAGTCCATTCACACCATGAACCCTGATGGCAGCAGCATCTCAGCGCCTCTGCAGGATGTCAGTGGTGGTGGTGACGTGCGGTGGTCCCCGGATGGAAGGCGGATCGCATTCACCGCAGGCATCCCCAGTCAGATCTTCGTGATGAATGCCGATGGCAGCGGAGTTCGTCCTCTTACGACTGGGACTGAGAAACTCAGTCCATCGTGGTCGCCCGATGGGACGCGCATCGCCTTCTGGGCCTACGCCAATGCTGGCGGCCCGCAGAACATCTGGGTGATGAATGCGGACGGCTCGAATCAGGTCCAGATCACAAGCACCGGGAGTGAACAGTGGCTGTCGTGGTGCAGCACGGGTCGCATCGTCTTCCAAAGCCGGAATACGGGAGAGTGGTCCATCTATGCCATGGACTCCAACGGTGCGAACGTCACTCGAATCACCCCGGCAGGGGTGGAGTACGACACTCCGGTGTGCTCACCGACGGGTCAGGAGGTTGCCTTCCGCAGCGGTGGGTCACTGTACCGGGCGAACATCGACGGGAGCGGTCAGATCGAACTTCAGCCTTCCAATGGCTATCAGGTGCTGTACTCCTGGTGGTAGGCGGGCGAAGAGAGGACGAAGGATAGAACAGCGCCCCGTCCGGCGAGTGCCGGGCGGGGCGGGGGGCTTCTGCGGAAACTCATCGATGGTAAGCGCCGAAGCGCCGCCGCGAGATCGTGGCAGCGCGAGGCCTCACGCCCTGACTTGGCCCACGAACAGGCGCGGACCACTCCGCTTCCGCGAGCGCATGAATGCCAACGCAGCGAGATCTCTGCATTCCCTCCCCGTGCTGGATCGCTCAGGGCGTGGTGGCAGCCACCGGCTTCACTTTCTGGAGTGGGAAGAACACCCCCACCTGGAACTGAAGCTTCCCGCTCTTCTGGTAGTCCCCACGCTTGTCAGAGAAGAGAGCTGCAACTGCACTGAAGGGGTCGTTCGGGTAGTAGTAGGGCAGGCGGACCGCCGCGGTAAACACCGGTGTGAGGCGCCCGGCCTGAACTCGACCTGCGATGTTGCTCAAGTCCCATGGGCTGACCGCGATCGAGATGATGGGAGAAGACCAGTTCGCGCTGCTGGAGGAACCGGCCCTGATCGCCGATGGGACGCGCGCATCACCGCTGTCGACCTGCTCGATGTTGATGGCGGGCCAGATGGCGAAGCGCCCGAGCTTCAACCCGCCGAGCCCCACGCCGAGGGCGGCGGTGAGCTTGTGTCGTCCGCCGAAGGGGAATGCCGTGCCGACGGCGAGGTTGTCCTGGAAGTATTCCTTGAGCGCGTCGGAACCCATCGCATCGAAGGCGGTCCCCGCGGCGGCTCCCAGAAGATTGGTGCTGAACTCCGCCTGCCCCACGGCCTTGCCCTGACCGATCGTCATCGTCGTGCCGATGACGAAGACGACGTCCGGGACTTTGAAGAGTGGAGTCGGCGCCGCCAACGAGTATCTCATAGCGCCGGAAGAACTCGGAGGGTCGATCCGTGGCGGCGAGCGCGTCCCGGGCCAGTTCGCGCTCGCGATCGACCATGGGAAGGAACGACCGCGCGCGGTTCGCGTCCGGATCATCCTCACTCCGTGAAGCGATCATCGAACCCGCAAGGTCATAGGCCGCCAGGCGTCGGGAGACCTCCTCCGCTTTGACGGCGACGAGTCGCTGTACGGAGTCGGCGCTCACCGCCGCACTTCGGTATGCCTGGATCGACTGGGCGGAGACCGGAATGCTGACGAGGACTGTGAGCAGGACGAAGAGAGGAAGCAACAACCGAGCGGAGGGGCACGGACGCATGGCAGACTCTCCTCATGAGGCAGGGTCGGTGTGCTCGCTGGATCGCGCACTGCGATCGCGATGCCTTTGCGATACCGCACATGCATCGCGGATGAAGTCGCGATCAGCCTAGCGCGCGCCGGTCATGCGCCAGTCAGCCAGCCGTAATCTCCTCCTTGCCGTGCGCGAGGAATCCTGCATCCACGTCCGAACAAAGTCCGTGGATCACGGTCATGTGGTCAGGCCGTCCAGGAGCCGGAGCGCACGTGCCCGTTCCGTCGGCCGCTTCTCGAGCAGCGCGCTCACGAGGTCCACCACGCCCCTCGGCACCTCCGGCCGTATCGTCCCGATCGGCATCGGGGTCTCGGTCCGGTGCCGCGCCATCACCGCCTGCGTCGTCGCCCCGGTGAACGGCGGCTCGCCGGCAAGCATCTCGTACAGCACGATTCCCAGGCTGTAGAGATCGCTCGCCGGTCCCACGCCGTCCGACCCGGAGGCCTGCTCCGGGCTCATGTAGACCGGACTCCCCACCACCAGCCCCGCCGTGCTGATCGCCTCCCCGCCCGCCGCCTCGTACGCCCGCGCGATGCCGAAATCGGCCAGCAGCGCCCGCCCCTCATGCAGCAGCAGATTCTCCGGCTTGAGATCGCGGTGCACGATCCCTTCGGCGTGGGCATGCGCCAGCGCCAGGGCGGCATCCCGCGTCCACCGCAGCGCCTCGGCCACCGGCAGCATCCCCGCCTCACGCAGCCGGGCCCTCAGCGTCTGCGGACCGAGATAGGGCATGGCGTACCAGGGAACGTCGAGGCCAGGCACCACCTCGAGCGCATCGGCATCGAGCAGCGGGACGATGTTGGGATGGGAAAGGCGGCGCAGGATGGCGATCTCGCGCAGGAACCGCCGGCCGCCGACCGCCCTCGCGAGGTCGGGGTGCAGGACCTTGATCGCTACCGCCTGACCGGAGGTAAGCTCCCGACCGCGGCAGACGATGGCCATGCCGCCCTGGCCCGCCAGCCCCTCGATGGCGTACCGGTCCCGCAGCCCATCTCTCGCCGCCGCAAGCAGATCCATGGTCACCAGTCTAAGAGGAATGCGGCCGGAAGCCTAACGCCGCACCCCCTGGGTATCCCAGCCGGACCGCCTCCACGGAAGGAAATTCCCTCTGGCAGAGTAGCAATTTCAGTCGTATCCTATCCGGAGGCTGGTCATCTGCTGGTCAGGCAAGCGTCAACTCCAGGCTTCCTTTCGTGCCATTCCTGCTCCGTACCCTCGGCGGACTCACGCTGGTCGGTGGGCCCTCTGGTGGGCTGCTCGCCGAGAGTCGGCGCAAGCCGCTGGCGGTGCTCGCGATCCTCGCCGTGGTCGGCGAGCGGGGCGTCACCCGCGACAAGCTCGCCGCCTATCTCTGGCAGGATGGCGAGCCCGACCGGGTCCGCGGCGTCCTGAAGCAGACCTTCTACTCCATCAAGCGGGACCTCGGCGGCGCAGAGCTGTTCCTCGGCACGGCCGATCTCCGGCTCAACCCCGAGGTCGTCGAGACGGACGTTCAGCAGTTCGAGCGCGCGGTCGCCGACGGGAATGCGGAGGAGGCGGCCAGACTCTACCGCGGCCCCTTTCTCGATGGGTTCCACCTCTCCGACGCCCCCGCCTTTGAACACTGGGCCGACCAGCAGCGGGACCGCCTGGGGCGGCTCTTCGCCAGCCAGATCGAGCGGCTCGCCCTCGGTGCGATCGGCCAGCAGAATCCCCGTGCGGCCGCCGAGTGGTGGCTCCGGCTCACGGAGTTCGATCCGTTCGACGTGCGTGCGGTGAGCGGCCTGCTGCACGCCTGTCTCCAGGCCGGCGACCGTCCCCGCGCCATCAAGTACGCCGAGCGGCACATGACGATGCTCCGGAAGGAGCTGGAGATCACCCCGGATCCCGACATCCTGCGGCTGGTCGAGCAGGCCCGAGCACGACCCTCCTCCTCCAATTGACGTGCGCCGTCGCGGGATGACTCCCGGCTGACTCCCGCCAGACCAGCCGGTCCTACCTTGGTGGGAAACGATCCTGCGGGTGGGTGCTAGTGCGATCGAGCGGAGAGGGAGGCGTAGATCGGCCGGTCGCGCAGGGTGGCGAGCAGCCGGTCGCGATGCAGCTCGTCGGAGTAGGGAAGTCCCCGGCTGAGCGCGAGCTGCAGCAGCCCCGCCGCGCGGTCCGGCGCGCCGAGCGCCACCGCGATGCGCGCGGCTTCGTACTGAGAGCGCCCGAAGGAGTACGGGGGCGATTCGGCGGCGAGGAGCCCGAGCAGCCGCTCCGCCTCCGCCGGATCGCCGCTCTCCGCCGCGAGCACACCACAGAGTCCCAGCACCTCGGCACGCGTACTCCCTTTGAGGGGAAGCGCCGTCGCCGCCTGACGAGCCGCCGGGAAATCACCGAGGCGCCAGAGCGCCTGGGCGTACAGCAGGCGGGTGCCAGGATTGCTCGTCGATCGCGACAGGAGGTCGCGCGCCCGGCTGAACCAGGGTCCGGCCGCAGCCGAGTCCTGGTGTGCCACGAGTTCACTGCCGATGTCGTAGGCCATCCGGGCGAGCGCGACGTGATTGGTGTCGGCGGCTGCAGTGGCCTTTCCCCAGAGTTGCTCGAGTTCGTTCGTGCGGCCGAGTGCACTCAGCGCCCGGGTGATCGGAATGTAGGCGTCGAGTCGTTCGGGGAAGCGGCGCAGCGCCTCACGCGCGGTGAGCAGCTCCGCCTGGTGCTTCCCCTGCGCGTGCTGCGCATCGGCGAGGACATCCCAGTAGGGCAGCCAGCCGCGCATCGCACCGACGTCGGGGGAAAGCAGCCGGAGGGCGCTCTCCGCGGCGAACACCTCCCGGGCTTCGATCGCCTGGACCGCGAAGTTGTAGGCCGCCTTCGAGCCGGGGGAGAGCACCGCCGCCTGGCGCAGCGCCTCGAGCGAGGCGGCGTCGTTCCCCGAGAGCTCCGCGGTCCGGTGGTCGAGCCAGTAGCGGTCGGGAATCGTCAGCGCGTCCCGGTGCGCTCCGAGGATGCGGACCAGCGAATCGGCGCCGGCGAAGTCGCCCCGATTCGAGAGGCAGATCGAGGCGTACATGAGCGGCAGCGCGAAGCCGGTGTCCGCCTCATAGGCGCGGGTGAAGGCGACGTAAGCCGAGTCGTAGTTGCCGCTGGTATAGGCATCGAGCCCCTCGCTGAAGGCGAGGTATGACTCGTGGACGGGAGGGCGGTCGCCGGCGATGGCGCGGTCGTCGAGCCGGAGAGCCAGCAGCCCCATGATCCGGGTGCGGAGCAGCTGCAGGGCGGGGCCGGTCTCCTTGCCGCGGAACCGCACCGGTTCGACGGCACCCAGCACCTTGCCGGCGCCGGCATCGACGAGCTGGGCCTGGATCACGAGGCTGTCGGCCTCCTGGTAGATCGCGCCGGTGACGACGAGGGTGGCACCGGTCTCCGCCGCGAGCGATCGGAGCGGATCGCCGCCGCCGGCCTGGCTCGCGACGTAGCGGGTCGCCGCCAGCGCCGTCACGGTCGGAACCACATCGACCGCCCCGGTCCGCTGCAGCCCCTCGGTGAGCCAGTCCTCGGCCATGACGCCGAAGGCGTCGTGACTCGGATCGCCGGTGCGGTTGGCGAGGACGTCGACCATCACCTTGGGGCGTGACGCCACCGGCGTGGGTGCGGCGGCCGGACGGCGAGCGAGCAGCAGCGCCGCGATGATCGCCAGCAGGACGAGCGGCGCGGCGAGCAGCAGGCGCCGATTGGTCCGTGACGGCGCGGGGAGCCGCAGTCGGGTGACCAGGGCCTTCCCGCTCATCACCCGGTCCGCCGGCTGGGCACGGAGCGCGTCGGCCAGGGCGGCATCCACGTTCTCCGGCACCGATGGACGCACGGTACTCACGCGCGGATACTGCTCGGCCAGCTTCCGGGCGGTGATCACCTGCGGCGTGATGCCGGTGAAGGGCGGGCTCCCGGTGAGCATCTCGTGGATGACGCAGGCGAGGGAGTAGACATCCGACCGGCCGTCGAGCTGCTGGGCGCCGGTCGCCTGCTCCGGGCTCATGTAGGCAGGGGTGCCGAGGACGACGTGATGCGTCGTCAGGCGGTCGCCCCCGGCGATGTCGACGGCGCGGGCCAGGCCGAAATCGGCGATCAGCAGGTGGCCGTCCTGGATCAGGAGATTCTCCGGCTTGATGTCGCGATGGATGATCCCCTGCGCATGCGCGGCGTCGAGCCCCTCGGCCAGCTCCTCGGCCCAGGTGAGCACGAGGGGCAGCGGCAGCATCGGTTCGCGGTTGAGCCGCTGCCGGAGCGTCTCGCCGGCGACGTAGGGCATTACGTAGTAGAGCTGACCGTCGACCTCTCCGGAGTCGAAGACCGGGACGATGTGCGGATGACTGAGGCCGGCGGCGATGGTGATCTCGCGGAGGAACCGCTCCCGTCCCAGCAGCTCGGCCCGGTCGGTGGCGAGCACCTTGATCGCGACGTCGCGGCTGTGCCGGGTGTCCCGCGCGAGGTACACGCGACCCATCCCGCCGGCGCCGAGGAAGCGCAGGATCTGGTAGTGGGGGCCCAGGTCGGGCGGGGACGGCTCAGGGGCCGGGGCGCCTGAGGGGTCCGTCGTGGAGAGGATCACGTGCTTGCGAGGGTCAGAAAGATGACAGCGCGATTTCTCTAATTGTACACATTGGCCGCATCGCAAGCGAAATCTGAGGCGTCGCAGCCCAACTCGAGCGAAAGATACAGGAGGAGATGCAATGACCACTCTCAGTGAAGCGGGTACTTCGGTCCGCAGCAGGGGAAAGATCCATCCCAATCTGGTGCTGCTCGCCGATCCGGCGCTCAGCGAAACGGAGAAGTATGAGTTCCGGGCGCAGTGTGAAGTCGTGCTAGCCGCGGACATCGGGGAGAAGGTGGAAGCCGCGATCAAGCGACCGCTGACGAAGGACGGACTGGAGTATGGCCTTCAGCTGGTGTTGGATGCCACTCCACCCGAGGCCACAGACGTCTTCCGGAGATGCATCCTGCTGGGATTCACTGGCCAGCCCGAGTACACCAATGGGACTCGTGCCGACAGGGGGAAGATCCATCCCAACCTGGTAACTGTGCGGGATTCGGAGCTCTCGACCATCGAGTTCCGGGTGCAGTGCGAGGTCGCGTTGGACACCACGCTACTCAAGGGGCTTCAGAAGTTTCTCTTGCCGCCCAGAACGCTGGACGATCTCGAATTCGCCCGGAGAATGGTGCATGACGCGGCACAGGCCATTGGCGCCTCGGAAGCGTCCATGCAGATCATTGACTTGGCCTTTCAGGATCAACCCCGCTAGCGCACCTGCCTAGCGGAGATCCAGCCTATCGCTCAGGGTGGCAACCTTGATGACGGGGCCGCGATTCATCGCGGCCCAATCGATGGGCGCCTCGCGCTGCCACGATTTCGCGTCGGCGGGTGGCCAATGAAGAAGTCCCGAGTCCCGAGTTCCGGGTTCCGAGTGAATTCCAGTAGGCGTGCAAACGGTCGCGGCCCCCACGGCAGTTTCTAAGTACTATGCACTAAGTACTAAGCACTAAGCCCTCGGAACTCGGAACTCGGAACTCGGTACTCGGAACTCGGAACTCGGAACTCGGAACTCAGTCTCCGCGCAGCGCCTCCATCGGATCCACCGCCGATGCCCGCCGCGCCGGCAGGTAGCTCGCCACCATCCCGACGCCGATCATCGCGACCGCCATCGCGGCGAAGGTGATCGCGTCGACCGCCGGCACACCGAAGAGAAGGCTCGAGAGCGCCCGCGTCGACGCGAGTGCCACCGCGATGCCGATCAGCACCCCCGCGCCGACCACCCGCGCGCCTTCGCCCACCACCATCGCCCGCACCTGCCGCGCCTCTGCCCCCAGCGCCATCCGCACCCCGATCTCGCGAGTCCGCTCGGCCACGATATAGGAGAGCACGCCGTAGAGGCCCACCGCTCCGAGCAGCAGCGCCAGCGCCGCCGCGATGCCGAGCGTCAGCATGGTGAAGGAGAGGTTGACCATCGAGTCCTTCGCGAGGCCGGCCATCGTGTACACCCGGTACATCGGCGCCTCCGGCGCCACCTCCCGTACCAGCGCCAGCACCTCCGGCGCGATCTGCTCCGCACGCACGGTCTTCACGGCATAGGCCGGTGACGTCGTTCGGTACATGGCCGGCAGCGGCCCCACCAGCGGGTAGTAGACCAGCGCCTGCGGCGTGTCCCGGAAGCCGTACTGCATGACATCCTCGACGACGCCGACCACCGTCGACCAGGTGGAATCCTCCGGCGCCATGAGCCGCCGGCCGATGGCGCTCTCACCGGGCCAGAGCGTCTTCGCCGCGGAGCGGCTGATGACGACGTTGCCGAGCGCGCTGGTGTTGTCGGTGTTCTCGAAGCCGCGCCCCTCGAGCACCGGGATGCCCATCGCCTTGAAGTAGTCCCCCGCCGCCGTGGTGTAATTCAGCAGGGTGCCACCATCGGCATCGCTCCCCTCGGCGCGGAAGTGGGTGGTCTGGGTCCCCTCGTTGAGCGGGATGTTGTCCACGAGCCCGACCGTCTCCACCTGGGGCAGCGCCCTGAGCCGGTCCATGAAGGCCATCTCGAACTGCGCGAAGCTGGCCGCATCGTGGAGCGCGGGCCGGTCGGGCGCGATCTGGAAGGTGAAGACGTCGCGGGTGTCGTAGCCGGGATTCACATGCCTGAGCGCCCAGAAGCTCCGCACCAGCAGCCCGGAGGCGATGAGCAGCACGAGCGCGAGCGCGGTCTGCCCGATCACGAGCCCGTTCCGCGCCCAGTGCCGCTTGCCCGTCGCGCCGCGCCCGCCCTCGCGGAGCCGCGAGAGGTTCGGCGCGGAGCCCTTGAGCGCCGGCACCGCCCCGCAGGCCAGCGCGGCCCCCGCCGCCGCCAGGAGGGTGAAGAGCAGCGTCGCGAAATCGAGATGCACCTGGTCGAGCCGGGGGATGCCCGGCGGCGCCATCCGGAGGAAGGCGGGGAAGATGAGCGCGGCGAGCACGATCGCGACGGCACCGGCGATTGCCGCGACTATGACCGCCTCCGCCATCTGCAGCCGGATGAGTTGGCCTCTGCCTGCGCCTAACGCACGCCGCACCGCGAGGTCGCGCTGACGCCCCTCGGCCCGCACCAGGAAGAGGTTCGCCACGTTGGCGCAGGCGATGAGCAGCACGACCGCGGCGGCGCCGAGCAGCACCCAGAGCGGCCGGGAGATCGGGCCGAGGAGCTCATCCGCGAGCGGGCGCACGACGGCGCGGTGCTGCGCGATCATTCGCGCGAAGCTCGGCGGCCCGCCGAAGCGCTCCGGCAGCCGCTTCGCCAGCGCGGTGAGTTCAGCCGCAACGGCCTCGGGTGTGGCGCCCGGCGCCATGCGACCCACGAGCCCCGGGCCGAATTCGCCCGGGGTGATTCCCTCGGGGCGGATCTCGCTCGCGATCCAGAGCAGGGTGCCGTCGTCGGGGAACCGGAACTCGGGGCCCATGATGCCGATCACGGTCCGCGTGGCGCCGGCCATGAAATAGGAGCGGCCGATGACCGACGAGTCGCGCGCGAACCACGAGGTCCAGAGCGCATAGCTGATCACCGCGACGTGGCTCTCGTCTTCCGCGACCGGGAGGCGTCCGAGGATCGGCTTGGCGCCGAGGGTCGCGTACATCGAGTTGGTGGGCCAGGACATCCGCACCCGCTCCACCCGGTCGTTCACCCGGAGTGTCGAGGTACCGGAGTTGTAGGTGGAGACGTCCTCGAGGAGCTTCGACTGCTCCTTGTACTGCAGGTAGAACTCGGGGCCGACGCCGAACTCGGCCGGGTAGTCGGTGCCCGGCGCCGAGGCGGCGATGTGCACCAGCCGGTCGGCATGCGCGAAGGGGAGGGGGTGGAGGAGGATCGTGTTCACGACGCCGAACATCCCGGCGGTGGCACCGATCGCGACGCCGAGCATGCCGACGGCGAGGAGGGTGAAGCCGGGGGTGCGCTTCAGGGCGCGGGCGGCGAGGCGGAGGTCCCGGGCCCATTCGCTGAGGGGTGAGTCCATGCGTCTGGTCTCCGTGAGGGGGCGGTACCGGACAGTTCGATGGGCGATCTTACGGAAGGGTTGGGTTCCGAGTTCCGAGTTCCGAGTTCCGGGTACTTAGTACTTAGTACTTAGTACTTAGTACTTAGTGCTTGGTGCCTAGTGCCTCGTGGCGAAGCGTTGCCGCAGGCGAGCGGCGGCGGGTGGCCGATGAAGAAGTTCCGAGTTCCGAGTTCCGAGTTCCGAGTGAATGCCAGTGGGCCTGCAATTGATCGCGGCCCCCACGGCAGTTTCTAAGTACTAACAAATATGTACTAAGCGCTCGGAACTCGGAACTCGGAACTTATCCCGGCCCAATGAGCCCGATATTCGTCCCCGACGGATCGGTGAAGTACCCGAAGGTCGCGGAACTCGGAACGTCGATCCGGTGAGCTTGGCCGCGATCGCCGGTGCGGCGTAGTTCGTCCCCGATCGGTGAAGTACCCGAAGGTCGCGAGGCCCGCGAGCGGCATCGGGTCGCTGGTGCGCTTGCCGCCGGCGGCGTCGATCTCGGTGAGCTTGGCCGCGACGTCGGTGGCGTAGAGATAGGGAAGGGCAGGCAGTGTGGGCGTGTGCGACTGCCACACCCCGCCCACACCGAGCCCCGGATCGAAGGCGACGTAGTTGGGCATCGTCACCGCGGTGCCCCAGCCGAAGAGCTTGGTGAAGTATCCGGCCGCGACCTGGCCGTCCCTGGCGTACATCTCGAGGCTGCAGATCGCACCGGCGGGGGGCCTGGGGCCGGGCCCGAGCGGCATGGGGATCCGCTCGGTGCCCTGCGGCGGCACCGCGTCGGTGAGTCCGTACACGGTGCCGCCGGCATCGGTGAAGCGGGCGAGGCGTCCCACCATCGGGATGCTCCACGGCGCCTTGGCGATGGCGCCACCGGCATTCACCGCGGTGGCGAGTGCCGCATCGACGTCGCGCACCTTGATGTAGGGGACCATCCCGGGCGAGCCGGCGGGGAAGTCGGAGCGCAGCGCGGCCGACGGCCCGGCCGGCACCACTGCCGCGTGCATCTCCTTCGACATCGGCATGAGCTTCCAGCCGAAGAGCTGCTGATAGAAGGCGCTCGATTCGGCGAGCTTCCCCGCCGCGATGACGATCAGCGAGACCGGATGCTCCCCGCTTCCGACCGGTACCTGCGGCAACTCGACGCTCATCGGCCACTCCTCGAGTAGTGAATCGCTTACGCCTGACTCGGCCAAGGTATCAGCCGGGTCCTGGGGTAGCCAGTCCACGAGTTCCGAGTTCCGAGTTCCGAGTTCCGAGTAACGGGTGCTTAGTGCGTAGTGCCCAGTGCCGAAGCGCTGCCGCAGGCGAGTGGCGGCGGGTGCGCCGCGCGGCGGTCTCTCCGATCCTGTGCGGCCACCCGACGCCGCGAGATCGTGGCAGCGCGAGGCCTCTATCGATTGGGCCTCGATGAATCGCGGCCTCTCCAAGCACTCGGAACTCGGAACTCACTGAATCTCCGACCCCTCCTCGCCCACCCAATCGTACGTCCGCCGCGCGCCCATGAGCCGCCAGTTGGAGGGATAGACGAGCCGCTGCCAGTCGAGCGGCTCGCCGAGCGGCTGGGGCTTCGCCGCGAGGGCGAGGGCGGCGGTCAGATCGCGCCGCTGCTCGGTGCCAACCGCCCCCGGCTCGATCGAGATCATCAGCACCGTCCCGCTCCGCGCGACCAGGTCGAGCCACTGCCGGTTGAGGGCCCACGACTGCTCCTTGAGCACGCCGACGCAGTCGGGGTCGGCGGCATAGAAGGCGCCGTGCTGCGCCGCGCGGAAGGCGAGGGCGTTGATGCCCATCTTCCGGGTGCGCCACCACTCGGAGCCGCTCGAATCGTCGCCGATGCGGCAGACCTCGAAGCGACCCGCCGACAGGTGGCTGACGGTGTTGCAGCCGATCACGATCCGGTCGCCAGCCGCCTCACGGATGGTGCGGTAGAGATCGTCGATGATCTCCGCCGTCGTCCTTCCCGGTCCCTCGGCGAAGCCCCAGCTTCCTCGCGTCAGGGCCCCTCCCATCTGGAATCCCCAGCGCCCCAGGATCTCCCAGGTCGAGTAGTCGTGCTTGATCAGCTCGTAGCCCCAGCCGCTGATCCGGGCGATGTCCTCGTGCACCTTCTGGAGCACGCCGGGGACCGAGGGGTCGAGCACCTTCGGGTCGCGGGAGAGGCGCCAGTTGTCAGGCGCCGACACTGGCGCCTGGAGGGGGCGGCACCAGATGCCGGGTCGCGCCCCGGCGGCGCGCACGCTGGCGGTGAGGGCCCCCATGTCGGGGAACTTCTCGTTGCCCTGATCCCAGAGCCCCGAGCCATCCTCGCTGGTGACCCGCCCCGGCTGCCAGCCATCGTCGATCACCACGAAGGGGCGATTCCCGCCGGTCGGCGAGATCTCGACGATGCGATGGGCGTCGCTCAGCACCGTCTCCGCGCTGTTCTTGCCATAGGCCCAGTACCAGTCGTTGTGGCCGTAGATCGGCGCGGCGGGCATCCGCGGATTGGGACACATGAGCCGGCAGAGCGCGCGACTCGCCGCGAACGGGGATTCGCCGGCTGTGCCCGCGCGACTGACGATCGCGCAGACGTCGAGCACGCGACTCCCGAGCCGAAGCCCGACCCCGCCACTCCGCACATCGGCCCAGAGGGTGATGCCGTCGGCATCCACCTGCCAGGAGCAGAAGGCCTTCGCGCCGGTGCGGACGCCGTAGCCATGCGTGCGGGTGCCGTCGTGGGTAAGGGCATACCAGGGCAGGACGCGATCGGGGACGAGCCCGCGCCACTCGAGATCGCCATAGGCCCGCTCCCACGCATCGCCCGAGACCCGCACCGTCTCCGCGATGCTGCCCCGCCACCGAAGCTTGAGGCGGAGCAGGGAGCCGGTGGCGGTGGTGAGCCGCACCGTCCGCGCATTCCCATCCTCAACCAGTCGCACCTCCGACTCAGCGTCGCTCCAGACGCCGGTCGCCGCCGAACGGAGTGGCCGCATCCCGGAGTCAGTCTGCAGGCTGACGAAGTCGGGATCGCGGCGGAGATCGATGAACCCGGGCGCCGGTGCGCCCTCCGCTCCGATCAGGGCGCTCGAGGGCGCGAGCGAGATCCCCGTGGCGGCGGAAAGGGCGGCGGTCTGCTCGAGGAACTCCCGACGTGAGGGCATGCGGGCTTTCTGACTGAGGGTGGAGTCAGGAATAGTATAGGGTTCCGAGTTCCGAGTTCCGAGTTCTCCCAGAGGCCACGATTTATCGCGGCCCCATCGTCGTGGGGCCTCGCGCTGCCACGATCTCGCGCCGGCGGGTGGCCGCACAGGATTGGAAAGACCGCCGAGCGGCGCACCCACCGTCGCTCGCCTGCGGCAGCGCTTCGGCTTCGAGCACCAAGCACTAGGCACTAAGCACTAAGCACTAAGCACTTGGCACTGCGAACCCGGAACCCGGAACTCGGAACTCGGAACTCGGAACTCGGTACTCGGTACTCGGTACTCGGAACTTCCCCCGGGCTTACGACTGTCACACGGAAGCGCTAACATGCCTTCCATACTATGGCTGAACTCGTCCTCGTCCACGGCACCGATCCCCTCCGACTCCTCGAGCATGCCGCCGACGGGTTCCTGGTCTCGTTCCCGGCCACCGACGCGGACCCGTTTCCGACGCCGAGTTACCTGCTCGCGCTCCGGCAGGGCGGCATCCGTGACGACCTGCTCCGGCTCGCGACCGAACGCGGCATCCCCGGCTGGTTCGATCCCCCGCTCTGCGTCTTCCAGGAGCTCCCAACCTACCTGGGCAGGACGACGCGGCGGTCGTGCGGCGACTTCGAGCGTGAGGTGCTGCTCGCGAGCGTCCTCCGCCGTGCCGGCCTGCAGCTCTTCAACTCGCTCAAGCGTCCCGGGGAATATGTCGACGCCGTCTCCCAGCACTTCGGCGAGCTGATCGCCGAGGGGGTGACGGCGGAGGAGTACGCCGGGGCGCTCGGATCCGGTGATGGGGGTGACGAGTTCGAGCAGCGCCGGAACGGCGATCTCGCGCGCGCCTTCAAGCTCTACCTCGCGGAGCTGGAGGAGAAGCGCTATCGCGACGGGCGCGACAGCTTCCTCGATACCGCCCGCTTCATCGCCGAAAATCCGGATGCGCTCCGCGAGACGCTGCGTGGCCGGCGCGAGATCCGGCTCTTCGGCGTCTCCGATACCCGCGGCGGCATGCGCCCGCTGCTCCAGGCGCTCGTCGCCTCGCCGGCGATCGACCGGGTGGTGCTTTACAGCGCGGAGCCGCTCGACCTCGGGGCCGGGCTGTCGCCCCGGCTCGTGCCGCTCGGCGCCGAGCATCCGATCGCGTCGCGGCTCTTCCGGGGAGGGCGCACCGAACGCACGGTGACGGTGATCGACGCCCCCGACACCGAGCGCGAGGTCGAGGCCGTGGCGCAGGCGGTGCGGCGCCTGGCCGACGAGGGAGTACCGCTCGGCCGGATCGCGGTGGTGACTCGTCAGGCTCGGCCCTATCTCGATCTCGTGATCCAGGCGCTGGAGCGGGTCGGTGTCCCCGCCACGGCGCGGCGCCGGGTTGCGTTCACCGAGATTCCCGTCGTCCGCGCGATCCTCGCCCTCCTCGCCGCCGCCGGCGACGGCTGGTCCCGTCACGGCCTCACCGAGCTGGCCGAGCAGCCCTACTTCGATACCACGCTGGATGCGCGGCTGCTCTCCTTTCTCGGCTATGAGAAGCGGATCCTCGGTCTCACGGCATGGGCCGACGCCTTTGCCGAGCTGGTGGAACGGACCGATCCGGCGCGGGAGCTGGCGGACGACGGGGAGGCCTTCCGGAGGCGGCTGCCTGCGCATGAGCGGGCGATCGCCGCGAACGACGGCTTCCGCGACTTCATGGCCCGGGCGGAGCCGCTCGCCCAGTCCCGCACCCTCGGCGAATGGCTCGACTGGCTCCAGCGCTTCCTCAACGATGATCCGTGGCAGATCCTGACCCGGATCTACGAACTCGCCCCCAGATCGCCATCGGACTACGAGCGGATCCGTGTTGCCCGCCTCGATCTCACCGGCTGGAAGGGGATCCGCAGCGCGAGCGAGGAGTGGCAGGAGTCGCTTACGCAGTGGGGTGGTGCAGAGGAGCCGCTCAGCGCGAGTCAGTTCCACGCCCGGCTCTCCGCCATGCTCGCCACCGATGCCGTGCTCTGGAGCGAGACCTTCGCTGGGGTGCAGGTGCTGGAGGGACTCGCCGCGGTGTATCGGAGCTTCGACCGGCTCTTCCTCGTGGGACTCACCGCCGATCTCTTCCCGAAGCGCGCACCGCTTTCGCCGCTCTTCTCGGAGGAGGAGCGCAAGCGTCTTGTGGGAGCCGGGCTTCCGCTCGAACTGCGCGAGACCTGGGATCAGCGGGAACGCGCCCTCTTCCGCGACCTGGTGAGTGTCTCGGGAAGCTCGCTCACCGTCTCGGCGCCGCGGCTCTCCGAAGGCGGGCAGGAGACGGTGACCTCGATCTTCCTCGAGGAGCTCCGCGACGCCGCGACCGCGAACCCCGTCGTCATTCCTACCCCGCAGGTGCTCACCCCCGGTACTCC
>JBGASX010000151.1:0-3774 GCA_044229445.1 Gemmatimonadales bacterium
CCCCGCGCCGTTTGGAGCGGGGACGTCCCCGCTAGAGGTGGAGCGGGTCACATCGCGGGGCGTGTCGACGGCGGTGCCCCGGCGGTGCGCGACATCGGCGCGAAGCCGCTCCCCATCGGGGCGGAGCCGCTCCCCAGAGCTCCGGGGGCGCGCTACATCGGCCCGCGTTCCCGATACATTCGCTTGCGCGAATGCCCCAGAGCTCCGGCGGCGCGCTACATCGGCTCGGGCGTGCGATACATTCGTTTGTCCGAATGAGTCAGAGCCCGGCGGGCGCGCTACATCGGCACAGGGGCACTCTCTGCTCCGACAAACGCCGCCTCCACCGGCCCGGAGGCGCTCTCTACTCGGACAAACGTCCCCTCTACCGCGACCCGAGCCACCAGGTGGTCGGCCGAATGTCCGCCCCGTCGCTAATCGAAGGTTCCCTACCAGCAGGTAGGCGACCCGTGAGATCCCTCACCTCCGGCGGATTCTCCCCGCCGCCGCACTCCCTGCATGGGCCCTAAGTCCTTATAATTGCGGCTTATGGCTCATCTCCGCGTGGTGATTCAGTAGCATGTGCGGCATTGCCGGATTCTGGGGCGGGGCCGCCGCCGGAGGGGAGCAGGCGACCACGCTCCGGCGGATGACCGACGCGATCCGCCACCGCGGGCCGGACGACGAAGGACAGTGGCTGGACGCCGAACGCGGCGTGGCGCTCGGACATCGCCGACTCTCCATTCTCGATCTCTCTCCGGAAGGCCACCAGCCGATGGTGTCGGCGGGTGGCCGTTTCGTCATCGTCTTCAACGGCGAGATCTACAACTTCGCCGAGTTGCGCCGGGAGGAAGAGGCGCGGGGTGCGCGCTTCCGCGGGCACTCGGATACCGAGATCATGCTCGCCGTCATCGAGCGGCTGGGGCTGGTCGAGGCGACGAAGCGCTTCGCGGGGATGTTCGCCTTTGCGCTGTGGGACCGGGAGCGGCACGAGCTGAGTCTGGTGCGCGACCGGATCGGCGAGAAGCCGCTCTACTACGGCCGGATGGGGACGACGCTGCTGTTCGGCTCCGAGCTCAAGGCGCTGCGGGCCCATCCCGCCTGGCGGGGGGAGATCGACCGCGACGCGGTGGCGCACTACTGCCGCTACAACTACGTCCCGGCGCCGCTCTCGATCTACTGCGGCATCCGGAAGGTGGAGCCCGCCTCGATCGTGACCATCGCCGCCGACGGCACCACCACGGCGCTCCGCTACTGGCGGCTCGAGGAGGTCGTGCGGGACGGGCTCGCCCACCCGCTCGAGGGATCGGAGCCGGAGATCCTCGATCAGCTCGCGAGCCGGCTCACCGCGACGATCGGCGAGGAGATGCTCGCCGACGTGCCGCTCGGCGCCTTCCTGTCAGGCGGGATCGACTCGACCACGATCGTCGCCCTGATGCAGGCGCAGAGCCGCCGGCCGGTCCGGACCTTCACGATCGGGTTCAGCGAGGCGGGCTACAACGAGGCGGAGTATGCCCTCGCGGTGGCGAAACACCTCGGCACCGAACACACCGAGCTGTACATCACGCCCGATGAGGCACGCGCCGTCATCCCGAAGCTCCCGGCGATCTTCGACGAGCCCTTCGGCGACATCTCGCAGATCCCCACCTACCTCGTCTCCGCGCTTGCCCGGCAGCACGTTACCGTCGCCCTCTCCGGCGACGGCGGTGACGAGATGTTCGGCGGCTACAACCGCTACTTCCTCGGATCGAAGCTCTGGCGCGGCATGGCGCCGGTGCCGGCGGGCGTCCGTCGCTCGGTAGCGACCGGCATCCAGGCCGTGTCGCCCACGACCTGGGAGCGGATCCTCGGGACGGCGCAGCGGGCGCTGCCGCTCCGCTCCCGCATCGCGCAGGTCGGCGACCGGATGCACAAGTTCGCCGGCGTCCTCGGCTCCCCGTCGGAGTGATGTATCTCGACGCCCGCACCTACCTGCCTGACGACATCATGGTGAAGGTGGACCGGGCCGGGATGGCGGTGAGCCTCGAGTCCCGGGCGCCCTTCCTCGACCACCGGGTGGTCGAGATGGCGTGGAAGACGCCGCTCTCGATGAAACTGCGGGACGGGCAGGGGAAGTGGGCGCTCCGCCAGCTCCTCGACCGCTACGTGCCGCGGGCGCTGGTGGAGCGGCCGAAGATGGGCTTCGGCGTGCCGATCGATGCCTGGCTCCGCGGCCCGCTCAAGGGCTGGGCCGCCTCGCTGCTGGCGCCGGAGCGCCTGACACGGGAGGGGTTCTTCGACGCGGCGCGGGTGACGCGGGCATGGGACGAGCACCAGACCGGCCGGCAGAACCGGCAGTACCCGCTCTGGAACCTGCTGATGTTCCAGGCCTGGCTCGAGGCGGAATGAGGCGGTCGCTGCTCGGGGGCACCTGGCGGTACGCGCTCGCCCGGGGGCTGCCGGGACTGGTCAACTTCGCTGCGCTCGCGATCTTCACCCGCATCCTGAGCGAGCGCGAGTACGGCATCTTCGCCCTCGTCGTCGCCTCCACCTCGCTGGTCTACGCCTTTGGCTTCCAGTGGCTCGGGCTCGCGGTCCTCAGGCTGCTGCCGCCGGCCGGACCGGCGCGCGACGGTTTCCTCGCGACGGTGCTCCGGCTCTTCCTCCTGCTGGCGCTGATCGCCGGCATCGGCCTCCTCCTCGTGCTCCCGGGCACGAAAGGCGACCTCACGCTGGCGCTCCGGCTCGCCGGGATCGCGCTGCTGATCACCTCGGCCTGGCACGAGCTCAACCTCTACCTCGTCACCGCGGAGAACCGGCCGAGTCTCTATTCGCTCTTCGCGGGGGTGCGGTCGGTCGTGGCCCTCCTCGCCGGCACTGCCGCGGCGCTCGCGGGCTGGGGCGCGGTGGGCCTGACGCTGGGCGGTGTGGCGGGCTATGGCACGGCGGGGACGATCGCGCTGGTGCGGCAGTGGCGCCCGGCGCTCCCCGCCGCGGCGGATCCAGTGGCGCGGCGGACGCTCCTCGTCTACGGCCTCCCGCTCGCGGGCACCTTTCTTCTCGACTACGTCGTGAGCACCTCCGACCGGCTGCTGCTCGGTGCCCTGATCTCCCCCGAGGCCTCCGGTCTCTACGCCCCGGCGTACGATCTCTGCCAGCAGGCGCTCTGGGCGCTGATGATGATCGTGAATCTCGCGGCCTATCCCCTGGCGATCCGCGCGGTGGAGCAGGGGGATGTCGCGGCGCGCACCCGGCAGTTCAACCTGCACTTCCTGCTGCTCGCCGCGATCGCGATTCCCTCGGCGGCCGGGCTCGCGATCCTCGCGCCCTCGATGAGCGGGCTCCTCGGCGCGCGCTTCGCGCCGGCGGCGCGCGACCTGATGCCGATCATCGCGCTCGCCATGCTGATCGGCGGCATGAAGAGCTACTACTTCGACCTGAGCTTCCAGCTCGGCCACGCCACGCGGCTGCAGCTCATCACCGTGGCGATCGCGGCGATTGCCAACCTCGGGCTCAACCTGCTTCTCATTCCGCGGATGGGGATCGCCGGCGCCGCCTGGGCCACCCTGGTGGCCTACATCATCGCGCTAGTAGTGAGCCGGCTGCTCGGCCGGTGCTCGCTGGCGCTGCCAATTCCCTGGGCCGATCTCGCCAAGGTGCTCGCCGCGGCGGCCGGGATGGCCCTCGCCCTCTGGCCGCTCCGCGGATATCTCGGGGTTCCGGCGCTGGTGCTCCAGGTAGGCGCGGGAATGTGCGCCTATCTGGGGCTGCTGCTCCTCCTCAATCCCCAGCAGGTGCGGCCGATGCTCCTCGCCC
>JBGASX010000071.1:0-25218 GCA_044229445.1 Gemmatimonadales bacterium
CCCCGGCGCATTTTGCGCGGCTGCCCCGCTCAGGGCGCGGCGGTGCTGTCCGGCGTCGCCGCTTCGAGCCGAACGAAGGCGCTGTCGCCCTCGGCGCCCTGCATCAGGCTGTCGAGTGAGGCAACCGCGACCCTGATGTTGCGGCCATGCTGCTCGTACCAGCGCTCGAACAGCGCCAGCCGGGTCCGGTAGATGCGGGCGGCGATCAGCCGGGCATTGTTCACCGGCCGGTCGGCCATCGGGCCGATGGTGTAGGTCTTGAGTTGATGACCGACATCGCCTTCGAGCTGTGCCCGTGCCCACCGCCCAAGCTCCGCCCGGCCGCTGTCGACCGCGACCGAATCCGTGGTGGTGCGATACAGCGAATCGAGCCGCAGGCTGAGCGCGGTGTAGTACCCGCTGAGCACCACCTCATCGAGCCAGCGGTTCGCCGCCTGATCCGCCGCGGCCGCCGACCCGCGACGCCGGAAGAACTCCTCCGCCGCCCGATACCCCGCGAGTTGCGCGAAGCTCTCGTTGAACTCGGTCGCGCTCTTCACATACAGCGTGTTGTGCGCGATCTCGTGAAAGACCGTGGCTGCCAGCTCGACCGAGTCTCGGCTCATCGCCGTCGAGTAGAGCGGATCGTTGAACCAGCCGAGCGTCGAGAAGGCGCCCGCGGGACGGAGGTAGATGTCGTAGCCCTTCCGCTCCAGCTTCTCGGCCTCCTTGCGCGCCATCTTCGGGTCGAAGAACCCCTTGTACGGGATGCGCCCGACGATAGGGTACTTCCAGGTGAACGGGCAGAGGCAGTTGCGGGGACTCGCCGAGAGCACGAGCAGCAGGGTGTCGCGCCCGATGCTGGCGTAGGTGGTGTAGGTCTGCTTCGCGGCGTAGCCCAGTTCCGCCGCGAAGTTCCGCGCGTCGAGCACGAGCTGGAGTGAGGCGCGGGTCTCGGGGTCCGTCTTCGGATCGCGCAGCATGTCGGCGATCGGCTTCCGCGCCTCCAGGATGGCGGTCTGCTCGATACCGGCCCGCGTGAGGTAGCGGACATCTTCGCTCCCGACGTAGGCCGTCCCATAGCCGGCCATGAGCGCCGCGACGATGATCAGGAATACCATGCAGCCTCGCCGTCGCATCAGAGAGTGAAGCGCAATCCGACCCGGTGCACATCCCGGCCCAGCAGGGTGCGGCGCTGCCAGGCATAGTCGATGTTGACCCGGTCGAGAATGAGGCCGCCACCGAACGACACCCGTTTCTGCCCCGAGCCCTCGGGCGGCGGGCCGTAGCCGATTCGTCCGACCAGCCCGACCCGGCCGAGGACCCCGCCCCCCTCAAAGCCGACCAGCGTCCGGTGCTTGGCGCCCTGGGTCCAGACGACTTCCATCGTCCCGAGGAGCCGGAGCGACTCCTGTGGGTCGGCGAAATTGAAGGTGAGGCCGGCGCGCTTGGTCACTGGGAGCGACAGCGGCCCACCCGTCACCCGCCAGCTCCCGATGTTCTGGACGGCGAAGGCCAGCGTCATGATGTCGAAGACGTGGATCCCGAGCCCGACATCGGTCGTGGCGGAGCGGCGGGTCTGCTTGAGGGAGTCTTCGAGGGAGACGTACTTGAGCGTCCCGCCTAACGCGATGAGTCCGAAGCGATACACCCCCGAGGCGGTCCACTGCAGGTTGTCGCGGACGGCCGAGGTATCGCTGAAGCGGAGATACTGGATCCCACCGCCGAGATCGAACTGAAACAGGCGGAACGCCCCGGCGGCCATGCCCTCGAGTGTGCCGTCGGCGTACCGCGCGGCCCCGCCCTCGATGGCGATGTTGCGGATGGTCGCGAGCCCGGCGGGATTGAGAAAGGTCGCGCTCGCGTCCCCCGAGAGACCGACACTGGCGCCGCCCAGCCCCGCCGCGCGGACCGAAATCGGAAGCGTCAGGATGAGCGGCCGAGCCGCCTGGCCACTGAGTGGAGCGGCCCCGCTTCCCACCAGGAGTGCAGCCAGCAGCGTTGAACGAACCGACCCCCTCGAGGGGGCGCCCTCGAGGACAGGCCGACGCCCCAGGCGCCGACGGCGAAGCAGCTGCATCACCACGGGTCCGAGGGAGGGCATCAGGAGGGGGCTCCGCGAGCGGCAACGGGGAGTGGAGAACGAGGGCAAGATAAGGCGCCACAACGGCTTTTGACAATCATATGTGGCCCCGATACCTTGGGGCCGTGACCCACGTTCATTGGCTGGATCAGGTGCAGTTCGGCGCCGACGGGCTGGTCCCCGTCGTGACGCAGGAACAGCGTACAGGGGACCTCCTGATGCTCGCGTGGGCGAACCGCGAGGCACTCGAGCTCACCCTCGCCACCGGCACGGCGCACTACTGGAGCCGGAGCCGCGGGAAGCTCTGGATGAAGGGCGAAACCTCCGAGCACGTCCAGCTGGTCCAGGAGATCCGGCTCGATTGCGACGGGGACACGGTGCTCTATCGGGTCGACCAGACGGGGCCCGCCTGCCACACCGGAAGCCGAACCTGCTTCTCGACGACCGTCCATCCCGATGGCACGACGAGCGCGGGCCCCGATCCCGGCGGCCACCTGCTGACCCGGCTAGCCGCGACGATCGCCTCACGGGTGGCCGAACGGCCGGACAACTCCTACACAGTCGCGCTGCTCGATCACGGTCTCGCAAAGGTCTCGCAGAAGGTCGGTGAAGAGGCGGTCGAGGTGGTCGTCGCGGCCCACGCCGAGGACGACCGGCACCTCGCCGCGGAGTCCGCGGACCTGTTGTTTCATCTGCTGGTGCTGCTGCAGGCGCGAGGGGTTCCCTTCGGCGACGTCCTCAGCGCCCTCGAAGCTCGGGAGAAATAGCCGGCCTCTGGCCCGCGGTCGTGCGCTCCGATGGTGAGCGGCGTGACCCGGACCGATGGCTGACGGTTGACACATGTCCTTCGTGCACCTCCACACCCACTCCGAGTACTCGCTGCTCGACGGGGCCAACCGCGTCCCCGAGCTGGTCAAGCACGTCCAGAAGCTGGGCATGGACAGCCTCGCCATCACCGACCACGGCAACATGCACTGCGCCTGGTCGTTCTATGAGGAAGCCAAGGCGAAGGGGCTGCGCCCGATCCTCGGCTTCGAGGCCTATCTCGCCTTCGGTCCGCGCACGGTGATGCAGAAGCCCCAGTGGGCGCCGGCGCAGTACAGCCATCTGGTGCTGCTCGCCAGGAACCGGGCGGGCTACAAGAACCTCGTGCGGCTCTCCTCGATCGGCTACCTCGAAGGGTTCTATCGCCGGCCCCGCATCGACAAGGAAGTCCTGGCGCAGTACTCGGAGGGGATCACCTGCCTCGCGGCCTGCCTCTCGGGCGAGATCGCGCTCTATTTGCGCCAGGGGAACTACGAGGAAGCGAAGAAGTCCGCCGAGTGGTTCGCGCAGACGTTCGGGGAGAAGAACTTCTGGCTCGAGGTGCAGCTCCACGGCATACCCGAGGAGCAGATCGTCAACGAGGGGATGTACCGGCTCGGCACGGAGCTCGGCCTCGGCGTCGTGGCGACGAACGACGCCCACTACCTCCGCCGCGAGGATGCCGAAGCCCACGACGTGCTGCTCGCGATCGGCACCGGCGCGGAACTCGATGACCCGAAGCGCTTCCGCTTCACGGGCGAGGAGTCGTACGTCAAGAGCGAGCCCGAGATGGGCCAGCTCTTCCGCGACCACCCGGAGACGCTGTCGAACACCCAGCTCGTGGCCAACAGCTGCGAGTTCAGCTTCGAGAAGAAGTACTTCGTACCCGAATTTCCGCGTCCCGAGGGCTTCGCGTCAGAAGAGGCGCTGCTCGAATCTCTCGCGACCGCGGGTACCGAGGCCCGCTATGGGAGCCCCCTCCCACCGGCGGTGAAGGAGCGGCTCGACTTCGAGCTGGGCGTGATCAACAAGGCCGGGTACGCCGGCTACTTCCTGATCGTCCAGGACTTCATCAAGGCCGCGCGCGACCGCGACATCCCCGTCGGACCGGGCCGAGGCTCGGCGGCCGGCTCGATCGTGGCCTACGGCCTGGGCATCACCAATGTCGACCCGCTCAAGTTCGACCTGCTGTTCGAACGCTTCCTCAATCCCGAGCGCGTGTCGATGCCTGACATCGACATCGACTTCTGCTTTGAGCGCCGGGGCGAGGTGATCGAGTACGTGCGCCAGCGCTACGGCCGGGCCAGCGTCGGCCAGATCATCACCTTCGGAACGCTGAAGGCGCGCGCCGCGGTGAAGGACGTCGCGCGCCTCCTCCGCATCCCGCCGGGTGACGCGGACAAGCTGACCAAGCTGATCCCCTCCGGACCCGCGTTCGCGCTCACCGTCGACGAGGCGATGGGGAAAGTGCCGGAGTTCCGGGACCTCGTGAAGACGAGCCCGCAGTACGAGCGCTGTATCAACCTGGCAAGCCGCATCGAGGGGATCTCGCGGCACGCCTCGGTGCATGCCGCCGGCGTCGTCATCGCGCCCGGTCCGCTCAGCGAGTACGTCCCCGTCTGCACCGCACCGACCAAGGGCTCGGGGCAGAACGCCGAGGGCGAGGACTCCATCATCACGCAGTTCGAGATGGGGCCGCTGGAAAAGGTCGGCATGCTCAAGATGGACATGCTCGGCCTGCGGACCCTCACGGTGATCTACGATGCCGTGAAGATGATCCGCGAGCGCCACGGCATCTCGATCGACGTGGACACCCTCGACCTCGAAGATCCGAAGGTGTACCAGCTGCTCCGCGCAGGGCGGACTGCCGGCATCTTCCAGTTCGAATCGCCGCTCGCCACCGAGACGCTGCGGAACATGAAGTGCGACCGGTTCGACGACCTGGTCGCCTCCAACGCCCTGCTCCGCCCGGGCCCGCTCGACACGGGGATGCACCTCGTGTTCATCAAGCGGAAGCTCGGGCAGGAAGCGGTCAGCTATCCACATCCGAGCCTGAAGGAAGTGCTCGAGCCGACCTACGGCGTCATCACCTATCAGGAACAGGTGATGCGGATCGCGAACGTGCTGGCGGGGTTCAGCCTCGCCGAAGCCGACGTGCTCCGTAAGGCTGTCGGCAAGAAGGACGCGGAGTTGATCAAGAAGGAGCTCGGCAAGTTCGTGGAGCGGGCGGTTGCGCTCGGCCATCCGAAGAAGCTGGCCGACGAACTCGCGACCCAGATCGAGACCTTCGGCCGCTACGGCTTCAACAAGTCGCACTCGGTGGCGTACTCAGTCCTGAGCTACCAGACGGCCTGGCTCAAGACCTACTATCCCGCGGAGTTCATGGCGGCGCTCCTGTCGTCGGAAATCGGCAGCACCGACAAGGTAGTCCAGTACATCAACGAGGCCCGCGAGCTGGGCATCGAGGTGCTGCCTCCGGACGTGAACGAGTCAGGGTTCAAGTTCACCGTCACCGGCGACAAACGGATTCGCTTCGGACTCGGCGCCGTGCGCAACGTCGGCCGCGGCGCGATCGAATCGATGATCGCGGCACGCACCACCACGCCGTTCACCACCCTGAGCGACTTCACCCGCCGGGTGGACCTGCGCCTCTGCAACAAGCGGGTAGTCGAGTCACTCATCGCCGCCGGGGCGCTCGACCAGCTCGGCGGTCACCGGGCCCAGTTCGCCCAGGGCCTCGACGAGGCGCTGCGCGAAGCGCAACTTCTCCAGCAGGAGCGGGAGGTCGGTCAGGCCTCGCTGTTCGGGGAGGGCCCCGGTACCACCGCCCGCCCGGCGGTGACGTCACTCGCGGACGTCCCGCCGTGGAGTGAGCAGGAACGGCTTGCGAAGGAGAAGGAAGTGCTCGGCTTCTTCATCTCCGGGCACCCGCTCGAGCGGTACCGGGCAGAGGTCGAGGTGTTCGGCTCTCGGACTACCGCGACGCTCGGTGAATGGAGCGAGCACCAGGTCACCCTCGCGGCGGTGATCACCCAGGTGAAGCGGCAGATCTCGAAGAAGACGGGGAAGGAGTACGCCCGGCTCATCCTCGAGGATTTTCACGGCACCGCCGAGGCCATCGTCTTCCCCGAGTCGTGGGCCAAGCTGAACCAGGTGGTGAAGGAGGACCTCGCCGTCCTCCTCACCGGCGGGTACAGCGCCCGCGACCGGGGGGAGGAGCGGGCTCCCTTCGTCATCGAGAGCGCCCGCCCGCTCGAGGACCTGATGAGCAGCGGAGCCCTGGGACTCGCGCTGCGCTGGCGGCTCCCTGAAGCCCCTGGTCCGGAATTGCTCCGGGAGGCGGTCGCCATGTGCGGAAAGCACCCCGGTCCGGCGCCGCTCTATATTGAATGGAGCGACGGGAACGGCGAACGCCTCAGGGCCCGGTCCCGGCGCATCCGCGTCGCCCCCGATGAAGAACTGGTGCAGGGCCTCCGGCGGCTGCTCGGGCCGGAGGCGGTCGCATTCGTAAAGGCGAGCTGACATGGCATCCAACTACGCACTCGATTTCGAGAAGCCGCTGCAGGAGCTCGAACGCCAGATCGACGACCTCCAGAAGCTCGGGGAGGAGCGGCAGATCGACGTGAGCGAAGAGGCGCGCCTGCTCCAGGTCCGTCTCAACACGCTGCGGCACGAGATCTACAGCAATCTCACGCCGATGCAGCGCGTGCAGGTCGCGCGGCACCCCCGGCGCCCCTATCCGCTCGATTACCTCAGCACGATCTTCACCGACTTCATCGAACTGCACGGCGACCGGCTCTTCCGCGATGACCCCGCGATCGTCGGCGGCTGGGCACGGCTCGCCGGCATTTCGGTCATGGTCATCGGGCACCAGAAGGGGCGCGACACCAAGGACAACCTGAAGCGCAACTTCGGCATGGCGCACCCGGAGGGGTACCGGAAGGCCCTTCGCCTGATGAAGCTCGCCGCGAAGTTCAGCGCGCCGGTCGTGACGCTCATCGACACCCCCGGCGCCTTCCCCGGGCTGGGCGCGGAAGAGCGGGGCCAGTCCGAAGCTCTCGCCCGCAACATCCTCGAAATGGCCGCTCTCCCGACGCCGATCGTGGCCGTCGTGATCGGCGAAGGTGGCTCCGGCGGCGCGCTGGCGCTCGGGACCGCCGACCGCATCCTGATGTTCGAGAATTCGGTCTACTCGGTCATCTCTCCGGAAGGCTGCGCCGCGATCCTGTGGAAGGACGGCAGCCAGCGCGAGCGTGCGGCCAATGCCCTCAAGCTGACCGCCCAGGACCTGCTCAAGTTCAAGCTGGTCGACGAGATCATCAAGGAACCGATGGGTGGCGCGCACCTCGACCCGGACGCCACCGGCGAGGCGCTGCGTGAGGCACTGATCCGTCACGTCAATGAGCTTCGCAAGGTTCGCCCCGAAAAGCTGGTCCGTCGCCGGGCCGACAAGTTCGCGGCGATGGGCGCCTACACGGAAGCCTGATGCCCCAGACCGTCGAAGTCCGGTTCAAGGGCACCCGTCGCGATTTCTTCCTCTGGCCGGACGATCAGGAGCCGCTCCACCTCCGTGAGGCGGTGATCGTCGACGCCGATCGCGGCACCGACCTCGGTCGGGTGCACAGCGCCGGCGCCGCCGCCGAAAAGAAGTGCGGCGGCGCCTGTACCTCGTGTGCGGTCGGCGAGGGGGTCCAGGAAGGCCGGGCCGGCGGCCAGGTCGTGGAGGACGTTCCCGAAGGATCGGACGCCTCCCCCCCCTCCCCCGTCGAGCCGGCCGAGGCCGAGCCGGCGCCTCCCGCCCGACCCAGCCTCAAGCCGGTGCTCCGCCGCGCTTCGCAGGATGACGTCCGCCTCGCCAACGAACTGCGCCTCTCCGAAGAAGACTCCCGCCGCCAGATCGCCGAGAAGGTTCGACAGCACAAGCTCGAGATGAAGGTGAGCGACACCGAGTGGCAATGGGACAAGAGCAAGCTCACGGTCTTCTTCACCGCCGAGAAGCGGGTGGACTTCCGCGCCCTGGTGCGGGACCTCGCGACCATGTTCCGGACACGGATCGAGCTGCGCCAGATTGGTGTCCGCGATGAGGCGGCGCGCCTCAAGGGCGTCGGGCGCTGCGGCCGGGAATACTGCTGCTCCACCTGGCTCGGCGAACTCTCCCCCGTGAGTCTCGCGCTCGCCAAGGATCAGCATCTTTCGCTCAATCCCTCGCAGATCTCCGGCGGCTGCGGCCGCCTGCTCTGCTGCCTCAAGTACGAGCACGAATTCTACGTGGCGGCGCGCAAGCGCTTCCCGCGGGAAGGGAAGATGCTCGAAGCAGCCCGCGGACCGGAGAAGGTGATCGCGGTCGACATCTTCCGGGAACGGGTGTTCCTGCGGAACGAGGAGGGCTCGCGGATCATTCCTCTGGTCCAGCTCAAGGAAGAGATGGAGCAGGCGGCGCTCCTCGCCGTGAGTGGTGGGACCATCGAAGCGGCACACGCCGCCAAGGGCGAGCGTCGCCCCGCGGCTCCGGCCGAGCGTCCCCGGTCCGAGCGGCCTCCCCGTCCCGAGCGTGGCCCGCGTACGCCGCTCAGGGACCAGGTCGTGAGCAGCCCGCCTGCCCCGAAGCCCGCGGAACGGTCGCAACAGCCGCCGCCGCAGCAGCGCCGACCCCGTCCGGAAAAGCCCGCACGGCCGCCGCGCCCGGACGCACCACCGCGCGACCGGCAGCCGCAGCCGCCGCGAGCGAAGCAGCCTCCCGCCGAATCGCCGATCCCGGCCCCGCCCGTGGCTCCGGAAGGGGGCGCGCCCGCTCCCAGTGGCGAAGGCCGTCGGCGCCGACGCCGTGGGCGCCGCGGTGGCCGGGGCGGGCCCTCCTCTCCACCTCCCGCGCCGGAGGCGTGAGTGGCCAGATTCTTCATCACGACCGCGATTGACTACGCGAACGGCGACCCGCACATGGGCCACGCCTTCGAGAAGCTCGGTGCCGACTGCATCGCCCGCTACCGCCGTCTCCGGGGCGACGAGGTCTGGTTCCTCATCGGCATGGACGAGCACGGTCAGAAGGTGGCGCAGACGGCCGCCGACCGTGGCGTCACACCGCAGGCGCTCACCGATGACGTCGCCGCCGCGTTCCAGCGAACCTGGGCCCAGCTCGGGATCTCGAACGACCAGTTCATCCGCACCACGGCCGAGGCGCACAAGGAGGGGGTCCGCGACCTGATCGAGAAGATCTTCGCGCGGAACCCGGACGACTTCTACGAGAAGGCCTATCGCGGCCTGTACTGCGTGGGGTGCGAGTCCTTCAAGACCGACGCGGAGATTGTCGACGGGAAGTGCGTCCTCCATCCGACGCGCACACTCGAAATGGTGGAAGAACGCAACTGGTTCTTCCGCCTCAGCCGATACCAGACGTTCCTCGAGGAGCTGCTCGAGAAGAACCCGGACTTCGCCCGCCCCGAGATCCGCCGCAATGAGATCCTCGGCCTGCTGCGTCAGGGTCTCGAGGACATCTCCGCCTCGCGGAGCCGCTTCAGCTGGGGAGTGCCCTTCCCCCGCCCCACCAGTGACGGCGAGGCGCAGACGACCTACGTCTGGTTCGATGCGCTCCCCAACTACTGGACTGCGCAGCGCTTCCCCGGCTCGGGCGCCCGTTGGCCGGCCCAGCTGCATGTGGTGGGCAAGGACATCACCCGGTTCCACTGCGTGATCTGGCCGGCCATGCTCGCCGCCGCCGGCGAGCCACTCCCGGAAGGCGTCTGGGCTCACGGCTTCATCTACTACGGCGGAGACCGCTTCTCGAAGAGTTCCGGCGTTCGGCTCGACCTGCAGGAGGCCATTGCGCGCCATGGGCCGGACGCACTGCGCTACTTCCTGCTGCGCGACATCGGCTTCGCCAACGACGGCAACTTCACCTGGGAGCGGTTCGACGAGCGCTACATGTCGGACCTCGCCGACGGCCTCGGCAACCTGGCCAGCCGCTCGCTGGCGATGATCGAGAAGTACCGCGGCGGGGTCGTCCCGGCCGACACGCCGACCTCGCTCGATGAAACGGGCCACGCCGCCGTGACCGCCTATGTGACTGCCATGGATGCCCTCGATCTCCGGGGCGCGGCCGACGCCGCGTGGGCGCTCGTGACGTCGGCCAATCAGTACATCGTCCAGACCGCTCCCTGGGCCCTGGCCAAGCAGGGTAAGGAGGCAGAGCTGGACCAGGCCCTCGGCGCCCTGGCCCGTTGCCTCAACCGGCTGGCCGTTCTGGCCGCCCCATTCATGCCGGGCAAGGCGGAAGAATTGTGGCGGCACCTAGGGCAGGATGCGCCTCTCTCTGGCGCATGGCGGCAGGCCGAGCACCCTGCTGCGGCGGGCCAACAGGTGAAGAAGCCGGAGGGACTATTCCCGAAGCCTGCCCCGGCAAATCCTTGACTGTCAAAGACTTGGACGTGACGCACCGCACTTGACGCCCCCCGCACCCAGGGGCATGTTATCCCGCCCTTCGGCAGCCCATCGCGCCGCCGCCCCCTGGGGCACAGGATTTCCTAAGTAATCCGGCACACCTGCCGACAGATAGGATGTGCTCATGTCCGAACGGAAGTGGACCCTTGTCGTCGTGCCGCCCGGCTCCGGCGCCTCGAAAGTCATCGAGGTGTCGCAGCGGCTGCTCAAGACGGCGACCGGCTTCGGGGCCGTGATCGGGCTCCTCGCGCTTCTGCTCGGCTATGGCACCGTGTCCCGCACCGTCGACTTGCAGCATGCCGCTCAGCTCGAGCGGGAGAACGCCCGGCTTGCCGAAGAACTGGGACGCCTGCACGGCCAGCTTTCCACGCTGTCCGACACCCTGAGCCATATCGCCGAACGCGACGCCCGGATCCGGCTGCTCGCGAACCTCGAACCCAATGACCCGTCGGTGCAGCAGGCCGGCATCGGCGGCCCCAAGACTGCCAATCCCGACGAGGCGAGCCTGCTCAGCGCCGGCGTCCTTGGCCGCCGGGCGGACGAGATCCGCGTCGACCTGGGCGCCCTGATCCGCCGGGCCAACCTGCTGGCCGCCTCGTTCAATCAGGCGCACGACTCGCTGGAGCAGCATCGCGACCGGCTCGCTGCGATGCCCTCCATCATGCCCACCGCCGGCTGGCTCTCGAGCGCATTCAGTTCGATGCGGGAACATCCCATCCTGCACATCCTGCGGCCTCACGAGGGGATCGATGTGTCGGCCCCAATGGGTGCCCCGATCCAGTCGCCCGCCGGGGGAACGATCGTGTCGGCAGGCTGGGAGAGCGGGTACGGCAACGTCATCGAGATCGACCACGGCTTCGGCATCGTGACCAAGTTCGCCCACTGCTCCAAGCTCCTGTTCCGCGCCGGCCAGCACGTCTCCAGAGGGCAGGTCATCGCGGAGGTCGGCAGCACCGGCCTCGCCACGGGCCCGCACCTGCACTACGAAGTGCATGTGAATGGGAAGCCGGTGGACCCGCTCCGCTACGTGCTCCCCGATGTCGTGGTGGACTGACCACTGCCACGTTTCCCTGAGTCTCCAACGCCGACACGACCCTCCAGCCTCCGCTGAAGGGTCGTTTCACATCACGAAGAAGGGCGGGCTCCGGTAGGAGCCCGCCCGGGTGTTCGCACGGCGGATGCGTGAGATGGCCTAGAACTTCACCGGCGGGGGAGTGTCCGCGCCTTCCTTGGCCTCAAAGTAGGGCTTCGGCCCGCTCGCCCCGAACAGCTTCGCCGTCAGGTTGTTGGGGAAGCTCCGGATGAAGCTGTTGTAGCTGTTGACGGCGTCGTTGTAGTCCTGGCGCGACGTCGCGATCCGGTTCTCGGTCCCGGTGAGTTCATCCTGCAGGGCGCGGAAGTTCGCGTCCGACTTGAGCTGGGGATAGTTCTCGCTGATGGCCAGCAGGCGGCCCAGCGGCGCGTTCAGCGCCTGATTGGCGGTCGCCATGCTGTCGAGGTTGCCGCTCTGGACCGAACCCGCCAGCCGGGAGCGGGCGTTGGCGACCTCGATGAAGATCGAGGACTCCTGCTTGGCGTAGCCCTTGACCGTCTCGACGAGGTTCGGAATGAGGTCGGCCCGGCGCTGCAGCTGCGCCGCGATCTGCCCCTTCGCCTTGCCCACCTGCTCGTCGAGACTCTGAATCCTGTTATAGCCGCAGCCGCTGGCGACAAGGGCGAGGGCCGCGAAGAACGCCACCCGAAGGGACCGCGTCATTCCTGTACTCCAGTCTGAAAGTGGTCGATGTAGCGTGCCGCCTGTTCGACGGCCAGAAGATACTCGCGGACATCCGATTCCGTACACTGCCAGGCCTTGTCGGCCCGGCGCGCGATGATCCGCGCCATCGCGTCCGGGGAGAAACCCGCGGCCGCCGCCGCCGCGGAGACGACGCCGATGGCGTCGGCGGGCACCGCCGCCCCCTTGAGGACCAGCAGCCCTCGGCAGAGCAGCAGCAGGGAGGAGGCGCTCCGCCTGACAAACTCGGTCAGCTCCTTCGCATCGGCGGCGTAGAGCGCGAAACCCTGGCGCAGCCGCATCAGTTTGCCGCGAAGTTCCCGCTCCAGCGCGGCCCGGAGCTCGGCGGGCCGCACCCGCATCCCCGTGAGGGGATCGGTCCCCCGCAGCACCCGATACGCGGTCTGCATCTCGGCGATCTCCAGCGGATAGGCGTCCGCCGACCGGCGCCACTCCGCCAGGCTGAAGAGGAGCGGGAGGGCCTGCGCCGCATCCCGCCAGGCGGCGAGCGCGGGGCGGACCGCAACGAGCTCGGCGGGCCCCAGCGCGTCGGCGACCAGCAGGACGTTGATATCCGACCAGCCCGGGACATGCTGCCCGCGGGCCACCGAACCGAACAGCACTGCTGCGTACCGGCCCGGCCAGGCCCGGTCGAGCTCCGCCAGGAACCGATCGATCTGCTGCTGCACGTCGCTCATCTAGAAGCTCCTCCCGCCGCCACCACCGCTGAATCCGCCGCCGCCACCAAATCCGCCGAACCCGCCTCCGCCCCCTCCAAAGCCTCCCCCACCGCCCCAGCCTCCCCCACCCCAGCCACCGCCGCCGGGGAAGATCATCGGTCCGCCGCGTCCACCTCGTCCCCGGCCGCCGCGTGAGGCCGAAGAGAGGATGATCAGCACGACCACGATGATGAGAAAGACCACGAACGGATTGATCTGCTCACCGCCGCCCCCCCCACTGCCGCCGGTGAAGGGATCGGCCGCGGCGATCACCGAATCGCTGACGCCGTAGCCCTTCGCCACGATGGAAGCGATGGCCCGGGTGCCAAGCACCAGCGCCGGGCCCCACTGGCCTTCCTTGAGGGCGGGCAGCATGAGGTCGGTGATCCGGCCCGCGGTGGCATCGGTGATGATGCCTTCGATGCCGCGCCCGGTGGAGAGATAGATCTCGCCCTTGTGCTCGGCCGTGCGCGGGACGAGCAGGAGGACCATGCCGGCATTCTTGGCGGGATCGCCCGCCTCTCCCTTGGCCCCCACACCCCAGGCGCGTCCGATCGCCAGCGCCACATCACCCGGCGCGCGGTCCTCGATCGTCGGCAGGGTGACAACGGCGAGTTCCGCCCCAGTCGCCGTGCGGAGGCGCGCGGCCAGATCGTTGATCTCGCCCGCCGAGCCGGCGTCGATCACGCCGGCGACGTCGGTGAGATAGTCCGCCGGTTTGTCGGGGAAGAGCCGCTGGATCCCGGCCTGCTGCGCGGCCAGGAGCGTGGGGATGAGTTGAAGCAGCCAGAGCGCACGGGTAGCTTTCCGCCGTCCCAGACCAAGCACGGTGCCCGTGTCACGATGGTTGCCCGTCCTGCTGCTCGCGCTCGCCGCCTGCCGCGCTCGCGAAGTCCAGATCGAAGTCGCCATTCCCGGTCCTGATTCCGTGGATGCGCCGGTGGCGCATCTCGGCCTCGTCGCCCTGCCTTATAACCGTGACAGCCTGCTCCAGACACTCGAAGCGCGGAGCCCCCGACCCGTCGCGCTTACGCGGCCCATGGACAGCCTGTTTCAGATCTTCCGGACACCCTTCATCGCCTACGCCTCGGCCGCCTACCACCTGTCGGCGATCGAGCGCTCGCTCGCGGCCCGGAAGAGTCAGCTCGACTCGCTGTCCCGCTCCAGCCCGCGGTATGACTCGCTCTACCGTTCCTTCGCCGCGGGCTCGGACAGCTTCACCATGCTGCGGCAGCGCCGAGACGAGGCGCAGCATACCCTGGCAGAGTACCGCAACCGGATCTCGGGGCCGCTCGACTCCCTGCGGCAGCTCATGAGCCACTGGGAAGATAGCACCTATCGGAGTTACGACAGCCTCACGAAGGTGCTCGGTACCGGGATCGGGCGCGAACCGATCGCCGACAGCACCGACGCCACCGGCAAGCTCACCCTGCGACTGCCGCCGGGCGACTGGTGGATCTACGCCCGCTCCTGGGACACCTGGGATCCCAACAGCGAGTGGTACTGGAATCTCCCTGTCAAAGGGGAGCGCCTGACGCTCGATCGTGCCAGTGGCCGTCGCCTGCCACGCTACTGATCCACTCACCCGGAGAAACCGCATGACTCGCCGTTCCCTCGTCTGGGCCGCGTTCGGCTCGCTCCTGGTGGTGGCCGCCGGCGTGACGGCGCTGACCCGAGCGACGCCGGCTGGGGCCGCACTCACACCCGCGCCGGCGCCGGTGAACCAGCAATCCGCGGTGGCGATCCCGACGGCATCTCCGGCGGTCCCCCCGATGCTGCAGCGGCAGCTCGACCCGCTCATCGGCCAGCGGACGAAGGGATTGGCGACGGCGCCGATCACGATCTACGAGATGTCCGACTTCCAGTGCCCGTTCTGCCGGCGGCAGGCCGTCGAGACCTTCCCGATCATCGACCGGGAGTACATCGCGACGGGCAAGGTGCGCTGGATCTTTCTCCAGTTCCCGCTCACCCAGATCCATCCCAACGCCGCGGCCGCCGCGGAGTTCTCCATGTGCGCCGCGGCAGTGGACAAGTTCTGGAAGGTCCATGACCTGCTGTTCACCTATCAGGACAAGTGGGCTCCGCTCAAGGATCCGGCCCCGTTCCTGATGACCCTTGCCGATTCGGCCGGGATCCCGCGCACCGACATGACCTCCTGCCTGGCCAATCACGAGACCCGGAGCAGGATCGAAGCGGAGGCCGGTGGCGCCGCCCAGTCCGGCGTCCAGAGCACCCCCACGGTCTACATCGAGGGCGCGGGGATGCTGCGCGGGGCGGCACCGATCGCCGTGTATCGGGAAGTGCTCGACTCGCTCATCAAGGAGCGGGCGGCCGCCGGGCCAGCCCCGAAGCAGTAAGGCGGTATCACGGAAAGCACACGGGCGACCCTCTCGGGCCGCCCGTTTCATTTGAGGGAAGGGCCTGGCCTAGAAGCCGCGGAGCGCGAGGAAGACGTCGTAGAGCGCGTGGGTCCAGGCGGCCACCCCGAAGCCGCGGAGCAGGAACAGCCCGCTCAGCAGGAGGCCGGCCACGGTGCGAAACACGAACGACCCGAGCTGCAGCGTATCCCCGAGCGGGCCGATGTAGTGGAACGCGCTGAAGATCAGCGCGCCAAGCACCGTCGCGAACGTTCCCCCGGCCCAGGGCCGCCAGCCGAATCCCACCGTCGCGAGCTTCGCCAGCGCGGAGACGATGACCACCCGGAACAGCAGTTCCTCGTAGATACCCGCCCCGAGCGAGACCATGATCTCGGTCGGGAAGCTGAGCCCCTTCCCCTGCACGATGGCGAGTGCCCGGGGTCCGTTGAGCAGGAGTCCGGTGAGCGCACTGGTGACGCCGCCAAAGAGCACGGCGTAGACCACCGACTCTCCCAGCATGCCAGCGAAGTAGCCGGCGCGTGGGGCGCCGCTCTTCCGCCAGTCGCGCACGACGAGCACCAGTCCTGTGCCGAGGAGCACGACGGCGAATGCGGTGAGCCCATGACGCCCACCGAGCAGGATGAAAAGGCTCTTGAGGAGCACGTCTGCCCCGTTCCGGACCCCTTCCTCGCCCGAGAGCAGGCGGGCGAGAAATTCATACAGCACCAGCAGCGGCACGGCGAAGAGCAGGCTGTAGCGGGGAGCACGCGTGTCCCGCAGATAGGTGGAGGCCATGGCAGGAATCTACGCGCGCAAGGCGCGAATGGTGTCGAGGCGGGTGGCGCACCGTGGTACGCGCGGCCCCCGACACGGATGTGAACCGCGCCGTGTGGTGGCCGCTATTTGTCGCGTAAACCAAAGGGCGCGGTCAGGGTGCGTCGGACTCGAGGCGATCCCTGTTGCAGCGGGCCAAGGCCTGCCTTGGCCAGTCAGGAATCAGCAGCTCACCAGGCGATCGCTTGCCCTATTCGAGCCACCGACGCAACTCTCACTAGACAATGGATCACCTCCTTCATTTCGGGTGGGACATCGGGCGGACGATTTCAAACTAGGAAAATCCCGGTACGGGCGCAAGCCGGTAGATTGAAGTCCATGTCGCAGCCATCCCTGCTCTACCGCGCCGCCATCGTCGTGGCTCGCGCGTTCGCGCCACGCGACCCCGCGCTCCAGTCGTGGGGAGCGGCGCACCGCGAGCCCTCCCGCCCGCTGCTGCTCTTCCATGCGGCCTCGGCGGGTGAGCTGCGGCAGGCCGAGCCCATCATCCGCCGGCTGCGCGCACGGCATTCCGGCTGGCAGATGGCCGTGAGCTACTTCAGCCGGTCCGGCCGCGACGTTGCCGAGAGCCTGCCGGTCGATGTCACCGGACTCAGTCCGTGGGACACAGGCGAGGATGTCGCCGCGCTCCTCACGGTCCTGGCCCCGACGGCCATCGTGATCACCAAGCACGATCTCTGGCCCGGCCTCGCCTCCGCCGCAGCGTCACGCGGCATCCCCATGTTTCTGGTCGCCGCAACCGTGCGCCCGCGGAGCGGCAGGTTGCGCTGGCCCGCTCGTGGCGTCCTCGCGCCGGCGTATGCAAGCCTCGCAGGGATCGCGGCGGTCACCGACGCGGACGCGGACCGCCTCCGGGCCCTGGGCTGCCCGGCCGACCGCGTGCAGGTCCTCGGTGATCCCAGATACGATGGCGTCGCCGAGCGCATCGCGAATCGGACTCCCCTGACGCCGCATCCCACGACCCTCGTCGCCGGCTCGACCTGGCCCGAGGACGAGTCGATACTCCTCCGCGCATTTCGCCAGGCCCGGGAAGAGCGACCCGACGTGCGCCTCATGCTCGTCCCCCATCGGCCGAGTGACGCAGGATTCCGGCGGATCGCTGCCCAGGCGGCGTCACTCGGCTTGCCGGCCCCGGTGCGCCACCGCGGAGCAACAGACGACGATCCGCTCGCCGTGGTCGACGAGGTCGGTCCGCTGGCCTTCCTCTACGAGGCGGGCGTGATCGCATACGTGGGCGGAGGATTCGGGCGGGCCGGTCTTCACTCCGTCCTCGAGCCAGCTGCGCTCGGCCTGCCGATCATCGTGGGCCCCAACTCGACGGAGAGTACCGACGCCCGGCGGCTCGAGGAGGTGGACGCTCTCGCCCGGCTTCCGGCCGACCGAGCCGTGGCAGTCCTCGAGGCGTGGTGGATGGAGTGGCTCGCCGATCCAGAATGGCGCAGGGAGGCCGGCGCTGCTGCGAAAGCGGTAGTAGAGGCTGGTCGAGGCGCAGCCGACCGCTGTGCCGATCTGGTGGATGCGATGCTGGCGAAAAAGTAGGGCCGGCCACCCGGCCGGCCCAGCAAATCACGTCGGTCCCGCGCCGCGGCTACTTCTCGACGACGACTCCCTCGATCGTGACGGCCCGAGGAACCACCAGTCCAAGCGTCAGGCCGGTGATGATGATGTCGCTGAGCTTGCTGCGGACCTTGATCCGCACATCGGACACCTGCTTCCCTCCCACGAGCTGCGCCGCGAGGGCCTTCTGCAGCGAAGGCTCCGACAGCTTGGCGAGACCCCAGAATGCATAGACCGCCCGACTGGTCACGCTGAACGCCTGCCCCTCGGCCGGCGCCCCGGCGGCGGACGCCATCGTGACCGGCACGCCGAGCCGGGTGGCATCGAACGTCATGGAACAGCCAGTGACGGCAACGACCAGGCAGAGCGAGATCACCAGACGGCGCAGCGAGTATCGAATCACGGGACCATCCACTCGGGAGGATAACAGCGGGGCGGGCCGAAGCCCGCCCCATCAGATGAGATCAGAGGCCGGGAATCTTGAGGGTGTAGTTCCGAGTCCCCCGAGCAGGCTGAAGTCGATGCCGCCGCTGATGCCGAACTTGGTCGTCGTGTTGCTGCCGAGCGGACCAGACAGGCGGGTCACGTCGATGCGGGGTGCAATCCATGGCTTGATCGCCAGCGCCGGGTTCGGAATCTTGAGCGCGATCCCGAGCCCGATCGGTGCGTGCAGCAGCTTGACCCCGCCGGTCTTGTAGTACTCGGCACCACCCTGCACCGTCACGGAGAGCGGGATCAGGGGGCCGCCAAAGACCTTCAGGTTCAGGTACCCACCGACCGCGGTCTGCGCGCCGACCGGGCCCTTGGGGTTGTAGCTCGAGACCACGGCGCTGACGCCGAAGGGACCGAGACCCAGCGCGGCACGCCCGGCGTATGCAGTTCCCTTGCCGTAGTCCGCGTTCGGGAAGCCCACTTCACCGCCGAGTGAGAGGCCGCTGCTGATGCCGCTGTTGTGCACCGGAACGCCAGTGATCTGCGCGGCACCGCGAGCGGCTGCACCGGCAGCGATCAGGGACGTGAAAAGCAGGACACGGGACAGACGCATGAATCCTCCTGGGCGGCAGTTCGGGATGAGGCGCCGCAAACTACTGTCGGGTTTGGGGATAAGTCAATGATTGGCGGGCCGGTTCGGCGCGCAACGCCGGACTGCGGCCCCCCTGCGAATCGACCCCTCCGGGTGAAACCCGAAGGGGTCGGAGAGCCTGACGGAGAGCAGCGCGAACCGGGGCAGCCGCGCGAGCTAGTGGTGCCAGGCCGCGCCGATGCCGACGCCCTCGATGTCGCCGAGCGAGCCGCTGACGCGCAGGTCGAACGTCCGGCTGAGCGCGAGATCCACTCCGAGCCCGAGGCCGAACTGGGTGTCGCCGAGCAGGTCGCCGAAGGTCGGGGCAATCACCGGATTGACGTAGGGGGTGAAGCTGATGTTGGAGCCTTCCATCAGCACCTGGCGGCCGAGGCTCACGCCGACCGGCACGATGAAGCCGACCTTGCCGTCGCCAAAGAGCGCGCCGAAAGCCCCGGTGAACGAGGCGTCGAGCGGAAAGCTCTGGGTATGCTTGGAGAATGGCAGCCGGCCATCGATGCCGACGCCGAAGAGATTGTTGCTGTTGCCGGAGCCGTCTGCGTAACCCACCGTCAGGCCGAGATCGAACTTCGGGCGGGCGATGCGGTACTCACCCTGGATTGCCACGCTGACACCGGCGCCCGGGTCGGAGAGGTAGCCGCCCAGTTCGGTGTTCTTGAAGGCCCGGTAGGGGCTGTGGTAGATCGGCGTGCCGATGGTCTGCGCCATCGCCGGCGCGGCGAGGAGCGCCACGAGAGCGATGGTGAGGAGGGAACCACGACGCATGCGTTAATCTCCTTTGACGTGTTCCGC
Source organism: Gemmatimonadales bacterium (assembly GCA_044229445.1). Classification (GTDB taxonomy): domain Bacteria; phylum Gemmatimonadota; class Gemmatimonadetes; order Gemmatimonadales; family GWC2-71-9; genus JADJOM01. The sequence goes on from JBGASX010000071.1 coordinate 19,418, forward strand.
GACTACGCGAACCGTATTGTTCACGGCCTGCAGGAACCCGCCGTTCACGGTGAACTTGTGGGTCTCACTCCCGGCCCGGACGGTCAACGGTCCCTTGCCGAGGAGGGTCATGAACGGGGCGTGACGGGGAAGAATCCCCACCTGCCCGTCGAACGCCGGCGCGATCACCACGTCGGCTTCGCCGTCGAAGATGGCAGCTTCGGGTGAGATCACCGTGACCCGCATCACGAGCTCGCCAGCTTCTTGGCCTTCTCGACTGCCTCCTCGATCCCGCCAACCATGTAGAAGGCCTGCTCGGGAAGGTCGTCAAACTCACCCGACAGCACCCGCTCGAAGCTCTGGATGGTGTCCTCGAGCTTCACGTACTTCCCTTCGAGGCCGGTGAACTGCTGGGCGACGAAGAATGGCTGCGACAGGAACCGCTGGATGCGCCGAGCGCGCGACACGACCAGCTTGTCGTCTTCCGACAGCTCGTCCATGCCCAGGATCGCGATGATGTCCTGGAGGCTCTTGTACTTCTGCAGCGTGCGCTGCACCCCGATCGCCACGTTGTAGTGGCGCTGGCCGAGGTACTGCGGATCCAGAATGCGGCTGGAGCTGTCGAGCGGGTCCACGGCCGGATAGATGCCCAGCTCGGAGATCGGGCGCGAGAGCACGACCGTTGCGTCGAGGTGGGCGAAGGCAGTGGCCGGCGCCGGGTCGGTGAGGTCGTCCGCGGGGACGTAGATCGCCTGCACCGAGGTGATGGAACCCTTGTTGGTCGAGGTGATGCGCTCCTGCAGGTCACCCATCTCCGTCGCCAGCGTCGGCTGATAGCCCACCGCGCTCGGCATCCGGCCCAGCAGCGCCGACACCTCGGAGCCTGCCTGGGTGAAGCGGAAGATGTTATCGACGAAGAGCAGCACGTCCTGGCCTTCGATGTCACGGAAGTACTCCGCGATCGTCAGCCCGGAGAGACCCACCCGGAGACGCGCGCCCGGCGGCTCGTTCATCTGGCCGTACACCAGGGCGACGTTCGGCAGGATGTTCGCTTCCTGGAACTCGAGGTAGAGGTCGTTGCCCTCGCGGGTCCGCTCGCCGACACCGCAGAAGACCGACTTGCCGCCGTGCGCCTTGGCGACGTTGTTGATCAGCTCCTGAATGACCACCGTCTTGCCGACGCCGGCGCCACCGAACAGCCCGATCTTGCCGCCCTTCACGAAGGGCGCGATCAGGTCGACGACCTTGATGCCGGTCTCGAAGATCTGGGTCTTCGGCTCGAGGTCGGTGAACTTCGGGGTCTCGCGGTGAATGCCCCAGCGCTCGTTGCTGGCCGGGATCTCCGCGCCACCGTCCACCGGCTCGCCGAGCACGTTGAGAATCCGTCCGAGCGCCGCGTTGCCGACCGGCACCGAGATCGCCGACCCGGTGTCCGTCACCTTCATGCCGCGCACGACGCCGTCGGTGCTGGACATCGCGACCGCCCGGACCTGATTCTGCCCGATGTGCTGCTGCACTTCGACCGTCAGGTGGATCGGCACCGTGCCGGAGTGGTCGTCCAGCGTGAGCGCGTTGTAGATCTCGGGCAGGTGCTCGGGTTCGAACTCGACGTCGAGGACCGGGCCGATGACCTGGACGACCTTGCCGATGTTCTTGGAAACGGTAGCGGTTGCCATGTCCATCCCGTTCGGTGGTGGTGGGGCGACCGGAAGGTCGCCCATACGTTTGCTGTCTGTGGCTGCGGCCGACCTGTCGGTCCGCCGATCCTGCTAGCCCTCGAGGGCCGCCGCACCGCCGACGATCTCGGCGATCTCCTGCGTAATGGCCGCCTGGCGCTGCCGGTTGTACGTGCGCTTCAGCAGGTTGTAGATCTCGCCGGCATTATCCGTGGCATTCTTCATCGCGGTCCGCCGCGCGCCATGCTCCGCGGCCGCGGTCTCCACCAGTCCGCGATACACCTGATTGCGGACGTAGAGCGGAAGCAGCTGCTCCAGGATCTCATCAGCGCCGGGCTTCAGGATGTAGTCGGCCTTCACGCCGCCCTTCTTGACCGCCGGCGCCTGGACCGGCAGCACGCCCAGTGTGGTCGGGGGCGTGGAGAGCGGGCTGTTGAACTTGGCGTAGACCACATCGACGCTCGCCAGACGACCCTCGGCGTAATCGGCAATCAGCTTCTCGACCAGTTCCGCGGCATGCTCCGCCGTCGGCTTGTCGCCGATGTCGATCCGCTGGCTGGCCATCGGACGCCCGACATACCGGAAGAAGCCGATGCCCTTCCGCCCCACTCCGTGCAGGTCGACCTGGTACCCCTGCGACTCGAGCTCGGCGATCCGGCGACGGGCTTCCTTGATCAGGTTCGAGTTGAACCCGCCTGCAAGGCCCCGGTTGGACGTCACCAGGATCACCGCCGCGCGGGACGGGCCACCCTTCGCCGGCGACACCGGACGGCGGAGCAGCGGAAACCGCTCGGCCAGTTCCGGCGTGATCAGGTCGGCGATGACCTCGGCGAGCGCTGCCGCGTACGGACGGGCACCGACGACACGATCCTGCGCCCGCTTCAGCTTGGACGTGGAGACGAGCTCCATTGTCCGGGTGATCTTGCGGGTGTTCTGGACGGATCGCATCCGCCCGCGCAGCGCCTTGTTGGAGGCCGGCATGCCTACTCGCCCTTGAAGAGCGGCTTGAACGCGGCGATCGCGGCCTTCAGCGCCGTCGTGTTCGCCTCATCCAGCGCCTTCTTGGTGCGGATCCCCTCGAGCACCCCGGGATGCGCCGTGGCGAGGAAGCTGAGGAAGTCGGTCTCCCACTTCCGGATGTGCTTCACCTCGACATCATCGAGGTAGCCGTTCACCACGGCATAGATGATGGCGACCTGCTTCTCCACCGCGGCGGGAGCATACTGCGGCTGCTTGAGCACCTCGACGGTCCGGGCGCCCCGGGCCAGCTGACGCTGGGTCGCCGCGTCGAGCTCGGAGCCGAACTGGGCGAACGCTTCGAGTTCGCGATACTGGGCCAGCGACAGGCGCAGCGGGCCGGCGACCTGCTTCATCGCCTTGATCTGCGCGTTGCCGCCGACTCGGCTCACGCTGATGCCGGCGTCGACGGCGGGACGGACGTTGGAATAGAAGAGATCGGTGGTCAGGAAGATCTGGCCATCGGTGATCGAGATGACGTTCGTCGGGATGTACGCGGAGACGTCACCGGCCTGGGTCTCGATGATCGGCAGCGCCGTCAGCGAACCGCCCGGCTTCTTGATACGGGGATCGAGCTTCACCACGTCCGCATCCTCGGAGATCTTCGCGGCGCGCTCCAGCAGACGGCTGTGGAGATAGAAGACGTCGCCCGGGTACGCTTCACGACCCGGCGGCCGGCGGAGAATCAGCGAAAGCTGGCGGTACGCGGCCGCCTGCTTGGAGAGGTCGTCGTAGACGCAGAGGGTGGGCTTCCCCTCCTCATACATGAAGTACTCGGCGAGCGCGCAGCCGGAGTAGGGCGCGATGTACTGCAGCGGGGCCGGGTCGGAGGCGCTGGCGACGACCACGATGGTGTAATCCATCGCGCCATGCTCCTTGAGCTTCTCCACCACCGTGGCGACCGTCGAGCGCTTCTGGCCGATGGCCACGTACACGCAGATGACGCCGGTGCCCTTCTGGTTGATGATCGTGTCCACCGCGATCGCCGTCTTGCCGGTGCCGCGGTCGCCGATGATCAGCTCGCGCTGCCCGCGCCCGATCGGGATCATGGCGTCGATCGCCTTGATGCCAGTCTGCATCGGCTCCTTCACCGGCGTCCGGACGATGATGCCCGGGGCCACCATTTCCACCGCGCGGGCGCTCGTCGCCGCGATCGGTCCGCGACCGTCCACCGGCTGACCCAGGGCATTGACCACGCGGCCGAGCATCGCGGGACCGACCGGGACCTCGAGGAGGCGGCCAGTGCAGCGCACCTGATCGCCCTCCTTGAGCTTCAGGTAGTCACCCATGATCACGGCGCCGACGTTGTCTTCCTCGAGGTTCAGCGCCAGGCCCGTGACGGTGTCGCCGGTCTCCGTCGCCGTGAACTCGAGCATCTCGCCCGCGATCGCCTTGGTGAGGCCATAAATGCGGGCCACGCCGTCGCGCACCTCGAGTACAGTGCCGACCTCGCCGGTATCCAGCGCAGCCAGATCGGCCTTCTCGATCTCACGCAGCAGGACGTCCTTGAGCTCGCCCGGACGGAGGACAGATTCGGTCGCCATAGGTCTCGCAATAGTTGGGTGACAGGGTTCGGGTATAGCTTGTGAAAAGTATCACAAGGAGCAGTGAAAGGCAACCGTTTCCGCTCCCCTATCTCCTCCCGGGGAGAGAGCAGTCCGCGACCCGATCTTCATAATTCGGAGCGGCGGTTCCCCGGCCACCCAGCGTGCCGTGGCGGGCCCGAGTGCGGGTCAGTCGCGACTCCGGGTCTTCCCTCGGGCGAAGTTGCCCAGCACCCCCCGGGGCCCGAGACCCGCGAGCCCGCGGGTGGGGACACCTGCGATCCGCCGGGCGGTCGCACTCAGGTGGCTCGCGGTGGCAAACCGGAGAATGCGGGCGACGGAAGCCACGTCATACCCCGGGTTCCTGAGCAGCGAAGCGGCGCAGGCAATCCGCGTCAGGTCGATGACTCGCTTGAGGTTGGGGGCCCCGCCTGCCCCGAACTGCCGCGACAGGTGCTCGCGCGAGCAACCGAGCGTCCGGGCGATCTCGCTGGTACGAACCGTCTGATCCACCCGCTCCAGCAGGTAGTGCCAGACGTCGCGCTGCAGCGGCTCCGTGAGGCGAAGCACCCGGAGCGCGTCCGCGAGCGCCCCTCGCCGGTGGGCGGCTGCCGAGTGCCGCACCACGAGGTCCCCCGCCACGGCATTGTCGACCCCATCGACCAGGACGAGCGCCACCTCGCTCGACTGGCAGGCGAGGAGCAGCGTCCCGTCGTCCGGGCGGAAGGGCGCGAACGCGATCCACGGGACCTGGGGAAACCGGGTGCGGAGCGCGGCGATCTCGGCAAGCGGAGTGCGGGTTGGACAGAAGACGACGGCATCCACCAGCCGGGAGGTCAGCGTCGTGTTCAGTTGCGGCGCCGACCGGCATCCGATCAGAGTCCAGGACCCCCCGGCCGGCAGGGTGCGCCGCAGCGCCAGCGACGCTTCCGCGCCAGGCATCAGGGCGGCCACTGCAGGCATGTCAGGGCTCCGACGGGACCGGCGGCGGGGGAAGAACCTCGGGCGGCGGGGTGGAACGACGCGGGCGCCCCGCTCCCATCGCCACCAGGGTGCGGGCCATCTCACCGGCGCGCTTGAGGACCCCGCGCGCGTTGTCGTAGGAGAGCTGGTCCAGCGCCTCCTCGATCGTCAGCCAGCGGTAATCGGTGATCCCCTCCTCGAGCTGGGGCACAACCTCCGCCCCCGGACTCTCGAAGAGAAAGAAGTGACAGAACTTGTGGATGTACCGGCCCTTGAAGCGGAAGTGCCAGTCGATGATCCGGATCGGCCCGAGCATCATCAGGTCGGTCAGCCCCGTCTCCTCCATCGATTCCCGGAACGCAGCCTCGGCGGGCGTCTCCTCCCCCTCGAGATGCCCCTTGGGGAAGCCCCAGTGCTCGTAGGGATCGCGGATGAGCAGAAAGCGGGCGCTGCGGTCCGGCTGTCGTCGGAAAACGATGCCACCCGCACTGACTTCCCGCTCGGCCTTGCGCTTCGACTTGGACACTAGAACACCGAGAACTTGAAGTACTTCCGCGGATTCATCTGGATGTCGGCGAGCAGCCGCCGCATCTCCTGCATGGTCTCGATCGTCTCGTTGTAC
>JBGASX010000072.1:0-25061 GCA_044229445.1 Gemmatimonadales bacterium
GTGACCACTGAACCCTGGCCAGGCGCCTCTCGAGGAGCACCCATGATCGCCGGCGCACGCTACGGCCACACCAACCTCATCGCCACCGACTGGAAGGCGCTGTCGCGCTTCTACCAGGACCTCTTCGGCTGCGTGCCGGTGCCGCCGGTGCGCGACTACAAGGGGGCGGGCCTCGAACGGGGCACCGGGATTCCCGGCGCGGAGCTGCGCGGCGAGCATCTCCGGCTCCCCGGCCACGGCCCCGACGGCCCGACGCTCGAGATCTTCAACTACAACATCCTCGAGCCGCGGCCCGAGACTGCGGTCAATCGCCCGGGCTTCGGCCACATCGCCTTCGTCGTGGATGATGTCCCCGCCGCGCGCGATGCGGTGCTCGCCGCGGGGGGACGGGCCGTCGGCGAGATCGTGACGCTGACCAATGCGCTGGGGAAGAAGCTCACCTGGGTCTATGTCACCGACCCGGAGGGAAACGTCCTGGAGCTGCAGACCAGGCCGAGTTAGGCGGATCGCCCCTCAGTCGCCCCAGCTCCCCATCGCCGTGATCCGCCCGCTGCTCCTCGCCGCCCTGCTCGGACTCCCGGCCTGCTCCGGGTCGCCGGCGCCCGCGTACGGCGCCCATCTCGCGGTGGAGCAGCGGCGCATCGTGGCCGAGGAGGCCAGCGCCTCGTTTGCGGTGGAGGGCGTCCTCGCGGAGTTCCAGGCGCTCCCGCTCGGCGCCAACACCCTCGCCCTCCTCGACTATCCCCAGTCGCGCGTGGTGCTGCTCGACGTCCGGGACGGGACGCTCCGCTACATCGGTCGCCGCGGTGGCGGCCCCGGCGAGTTCGAGAATCCGCGCTTCCTGGTTCGAACCGGCCATGGCTTCGGCGTGTACGACGACGCCAAGCTCGCGCTGGTCACCTTCGACAGCGCGGGAGCACCGCAGCCGGAGCTCTCGAGCTACCAGCTCACCGGCTCGGTCACCGGAATCCTGACCGGCATCGCCCAGGTGGCGGACGGATGGGTCTACTCGGTCCGCGAGCCGCCGCCCATCGGACCGCGTGAGGCGCTCTATCTCTATCGTGGGGGAACGGTCCGCCTCCTCGCCGCCACGGCGGTGCCACCGCTGCGCCCGCTCCGCACCGGCTGCGGCATCTCGCTCAGTCCCCAGCCGCCAGTGTTCTGGCCTACCCTGCGTTGGGCGGCGACCGGTGATCGGGTCGCCTTCGCGACCAGCGTTGAAGCCCGGGTGACGCTCTGGTCAGCCGCAACGGGAGATACCGTCGTACTCAGTGGGACGACGGAGCCGGTCCGCGCCACGCGGCAGATGGCGGAGAGCCTGGGCCTCGGGCTGCGGGTGTCGACGGGACGGAAGGAGTGCGCGCTCTCGGTGAGCGAGGCGCTGGAGCAGCGGGGCATGGAGTCGGTGCGCCCGGTAATCGGCCGACTCGCACTCGCGCCTGACGGGAGCCTCTGGCTCGAGGTGCACCGCGACGGCCGTCCACCGCAGTGGCGTGTCCACCGGAGTGCCGGGCTACCCGATACGCTGACTGCGCCGAGCTTTCCGGGGCTGTTCCTGTCTGAATCGCTGTTCGTGGCGGAGGAGGAGAGTTCCGCGGGCGCCGCGCTGGGCGTCTGGGCGGTCCAATCCCGACGCTGAGATACGTAAATGAGAACGTGGAGTGCAGCTTCCCGGAGCGGCCGCCGGGTTTCCGGTCAGGACTGGCGCACGGGAGTCATTCTTCGCAGTATGGGAACAGACGTTAGGCAGGGCCCTGACGACGGGGCACCTGACCGAATCCTTCGATGCTGAGGAGCCGACCTCATGTCCCCCTTCCTGCGACGCTGGACTCCCCTGGCACTTGGTCTCGCTGCCATTTCCTGCGGAAACGACAGCTCCGCGCCGCCGACGCCGGTCGACCTGACCCCCTACGCGCGCACCTACTCGGTCGTCTCCGTCGATAGCCTCCCCATCCCGTTCGTGCGATCCCAGGACCCGTCCTGCCAGCAGATCAACACCGGCGGCTGGCTGTCGCTCTCCACGGATGGCACCTACCAGCTGATGCTCGATGACGTCCGGTCCCTGTGCAATGGGGCACCCTCGGGCGGTGGTGATGCCACCTATCAGCCGGGCACCTACACCATCTCCTCGGGGATCCTGCATCTCCGGCCGGATGCGCCGTACGGTCCGGCTTCCAGCGGCCCCATCGTCGGCGCTGCTCCGATCCAGGGTGGTGGCTTCAAGTCCGCCGCCATCTCGCTGAGCTTCAATTCGCGGCTCTACTACATGGTGGCCATGTTCCAGCCCCCGCAGTGACGAGAGCCGGCGCCTCGGCCGACCCCCGGTCGGTCGCGGCGCCACCCATGCGCCTCTCACTCTTCGTCCTCCTCGCCTCGACTGCGCCGCTGCCGGCATCCCTGGCGGCGCAGATGCCGCATCTCATTCTGCGCGCGAGCGCCGATGTCCCCGACACCGTGGATCTCGACCCGATCGTCTTCTCCGATGATGGTGCTCTGAGGGCCGTGGACGGGGGCGACGAGGATTCGGCGTCGGTGGCGTTCCGGGCGAAGGCGTACGCGCCCGGAGCGGCCTACTGGCTCTACTCCGGAGGCCGGCGCATCGGGCGGGCAATGGCGATCGGCGCCGATGAGTATGGCTGCACCGGACTGCCGGGAACCGCGACGCCGCAACAGCCCCTGCCCACCGGGTGGAGCGGGCTGGCCGCCAGCGACTCGACCTTGTCGACGCTCACCCGCCGACGGGAACTCGTGCTCGATGAGAAGGCGAAGCTTTCTGTGTTGGCACTCGGCGAACTCCGGAAGCTCGCCCCCGCGATTCATCCCTCCGCGCTCGACATCAGCGACGCGTGGGGCGTCGAGCTCCCTTCACACGGCGTCTGGCTGGTCGCGACCTTCCGGGCTGTGCCGGTCGCCGACACCGCCGACGAGATGTTCTCCGCGATGGTCGTCCTCGAGCGCGGCCTCCCGCGGGTCGTTCCTCCCCTGGTGTGGTCCCACCTCGGTGGGGAGGAGTCCCGCCAGGAGCGCCGGGCGATCGACATCCTGGATCTCGATCATGACGGGACGCCCGAGCTGATCACCTCCACCTCGTATTACGAATCGCAGGACTACCAGATCTGGCGCCGCACGCCGTCGGGCTGGAATCTCTGGATGACGTCGGGCGGGTCCGGGTGCTAGGATGGGCCGTGCCGGCGGGTACGGAGGCCCCGACTTCTCATGAGTGAGACTGAGCCAGAGCCTGCTCCGCCTTCGACCGATGCGCTCCTCGCAGCGCTCACGCAACATGCCGATGCGATCGCCCATGAAATGGCATCGCACCTCGGCAGCGACGCCGACCTTGACCAGATCCGGGCCATCATCGCCGAGGCGCGGGCCAGGCTTGCCGCGGGCGGACCGGCGGCGAGCCTTCCGATCTTCATGCAGGCGTCGGGCTCAGCCGGCAGCCTGAGGGGCATTTCGCTCCCGAGGCCTGACACAAAGCCCGAGGAGCCGCGCGACCCGACCGCCGGATGAGCCAGGCCGGGTAGCCCGTCCCCGCCGCGCTACTTCTTCAGCGCCGTGATGTGCTCCACGAACTGATCGATGGCCATCTCGGTCCCCTGGTAGAAGCCGGACGTCTTGTTGGTCTCCAGGTCCGCTTCGTTCCGGTGCAGCGCGGTGAAGATGTAGCGGGTGCCGGCGCCCACCGCTTCCATCGTCATGATGGCGGTGATCGGAATGTCGTCGAACACCGCCGGGCGATAGCCCGGGAACAGCATGGCGGTCCAGACGAGCCGCTGCTGCGGCACGACCTCGAGGATGCAGCCGAGGTTGGGGACCTCCTGCCCGTCGCCGACGGCGATGTCGATGCTGATCATGCCGCCCGGGCGCAGATCGATCTCGGCCTTGGCCACCCGCCCCCAGGCCTTGGGCATGTACCACTCCTTCAGATGCTCCGGCTTGGTCAGCGCCTCCCACACGAGGCGCGGCGGCGCATCGATGAACCGTTCGATCGCGAAATCGGTCTTCGGATTGAAGCTGAACTGCTTGCTCATGAGCCTGATTCCTTCTCCTTGAGGTGTTTGACGTAGGCGTCGAACCGGTCCAGCCGCTCTTCCCATTCCTGGCGCCGTGCCACCAGCCACTCTTCCGCGACCCTGAGCCGCTCGGGGGCGAGCTCGTAGGTCCGCACCCTGCCACGCTTCTTCGAGCGCACCAGCCGGCTCTCCTCCAGCACCGAGAGGTGCTGCACGAAGGAGGGGAGCTGCATGTCGAAGGGCGCCGCCAGTTCGCTCACGGTGGCGGGGCCGGTCGAGAGTCGTTCGAGCACCTTGCGCCGGGTCGGGTTGCCCAGCGCGTGGAAGATCTCGTCCGCAGCGACTGCCTGAACCATGTCCGGTACCATCCAGAGGGAGGGGTGATCCGCGCTGCCCGAGACAGTCTACCACCCGACAATACTTTTGTAAATACCTAAGTATTGGTCGACTCGAAATCGGGCGGTCGACCCTGAGCCGGGAGCCACGTCGTGAGGACCGGCTGGAGGGCGCCTGTCGCGGTCCACGCACCGACTGGCGCCGGTGCACCGGGCTTCGCAGCTTACCCGGAGCCCCCAGGCCGCAACCGGAGGAGTCACGATGTCCTGCCTCGGTGTTCACTTCGCGCTCGCGCCACGCGACATCGAGGCGCTGCTCGCCGCCTCCAGCGACGCCGCCCGCCTGGAGCTGATCCAGGAGGATATCGAGGAGCGCTACCTGGATGACGCGAACCCCTACGCCGCCCAGACCGACAAGGCGTGGGATGCCATCCACCGCGCGCTCACGGACGGACAGCTCGGTTACGACAACGGACGCTTTCCCCTCTCTCACGTGATCCTTGGCGGGGAGCCGCTCTATACCTCCGGGGACTACATCATCTCCCTGAAGACGGTTGCGGAGGTCCCGGCCATTGCCGCCGCTCTCCGTGGACTCTCGAGGGAAGAGGTGCGTGCCGGCTACGACCGGATCAGCGAGGCGGACTACGGCGTTCAGCTCTCCGAGGAAGACTTCGACTACACCTGGGAGTGGCTCTCGGGCCTGGTCCCGTTCTACGCGGCGGCCGCGGCCGCAGGGCGACCGGTGATCTTCACGGCGGACCAGTAGCACGATCGCCGTCCGCCATCACGAACAGGGCAGATCCATGGGCATCACGACCACCGCCGAGCATCGCATCTTCACGACCCGGGTCGGCAGCGTCTATCCGCACTACGTCCAGAAGGCGGAGAAGAAGGGGCGGACCCGGGCCGAGGTGGACCAGATCCTCTGCTGGCTGACGGGCTACTCCGAGGCCGAGCTCGCGCGCCGGCTCGAGGACGGGACGACGTTCAAGAGCTTCTTCGCCGAGGCCCCGGCCATCCATCCGAACACGGCTCTCATCACCGGCGTCGTCTGCGGCGTCCGCGTCGAAGCGGTCGAGGATCCGCTGATGCGGCACATCCGCTACCTCGACAAGCTCGTGGACGAACTCGCCAAGGGGAAAGCGCTCGACAAGATCCTCAGGCGATAGTCACCCTCGCACTCATCGGCCTCCTCGCCACCGGGCGCGTCCCTCACCCGCATCGGATCATGGATTCCATCCCGCTGGGTCCCGACATCTTCCTCCGCCCGCTCGTCCCCTCCGACGCCGCGGCGGTGCATGCCCTCATCCTCGAGAACCGCGCCCATCTCGACCGCTGGCTGCGCTGGTCGTCCACGGTGCAGACCCGGGCCGACGTCGACGCGCTCATCGCCCGCTTCCAGGCGCAGCTGCGCGAGGGGAACGGCTTCCACCTCGGCATCTGGACCACGACCGGACTCGCGGGTGGCTGCGTCTGCTGGTACATCCATCGCCAGAACCGCAATGCGGAGATCGGCTACTGGCTCGGCGCCGCGCATCTTGGCCGAGGACTGGCGGGACGGAGCGCCGCCGCGGTGCGGGATCATCTCTTCCGCCATGAGGGGCTGCACCGGATCGAGATGCAGTGTGCCGTCGACAACACCGCCAGCCGCGCGATTCCCGAGCGACTCGGCTTCCGCCTCGAAGGGATCCGCCGGGAGAGCCACTGGATCACGACGCAGTTCCTGGATCACGCTATCTACGGCCAGCTCGACCGGGAGTGGCGGGCGCTCAGCGCCGCCTGACACGATGCCATTCACGCTCCACGAGTTCCTGCAGGTCTTTGCCGACTACAACGAGACGGTGTCGCCGATCCAGAACGTCTGGATCGCGCTGGCCCTGGCGCTGATCGCCGTGGCGTTCCTGCCGACCCGCATCCGTCCGGCGATCATCCCGATCGGCCTGGCGCTGCTGTGGACCTGGATGGGGGCGGTCTATCACCTCCTCTTCTTCCGGAAGATCAATCCCGCCGCCACGGTCTTCGGCGTCGCATTCCTGCTCGAGGCGGTGCTGCTGCTCGCATGGGCGCTGCAGACGCGCGAGCTCTCCTTCCGGCCGAGGCACACGCCGCGCGCCTGGGCGGGGGCGGGACTCCTGGTCTTCGCGCTCGTGATCTACCCCAGGCTCGCGGTCACCTTCGGGCACTTCTATCCGGCGCAGCCCACCTTCGGCCTGCCCTGCCCGACCACGATCGTGACGCTCGCGCTGCTGCTGTGGGCGACACCCATCCCGCCCTGGCAGGTGTGGGCGATCCCGATCCTCTGGTCAGGCATCGGATCGTCGGCGGCGTTCCTGCTGGGGATGCGGGAGGACTTCGGGCTGCTGATTGCGGGGCTGCTCGTCCTGATCCTCAATGGCTGGGAGCGGGTATCCCAGCGTACGGTGTCGGAATAGCTCCCCTGACACGCGCGCGCCTGCGCCCAGGCGGGTACACCTTGAGGTGGTCTAGGGAACCACTGGCGCTCCTCCGTCGCGCGTCGCATTATGGGCGTAGCTGTTAGGCTGCTCCCCTTACCCACCCCGTGTCTATGCGCCGCCTGACTCTATTTGTGACCGGTTTGAGCCTGAGCGCGAAGCTTCTGGCCGCCCAGGGCGCGTTCCAGACCGACATCGCGCCGGAGCCGATGGCCGGCCCGGTCGCGGTCGAGGGCAGCAGCGAGCTGCGCCGCATTCCGAAGCTCCGCTTCTGCGACACCAGGGAGATGCGCTTCGGCTACATCGATGCCGAGGGCGAAGTGACCTACGTGATTCCGCTGACCGGCCAGCCCGACACCGCCTCCGTGCGGGTCGTCTCGGTGCAGCGCATCTCGGCCGCCAGTCTCCGGAGCGCCGCGATCCGCTACCTCGGCGGCTGCCGGTTCGATGCCGCCAAGACCCGCTCCGGTCCCGCGCCCGCGCTGGTCCGGCAGCGGCTCAAGTTCAACTCCCGGCTGCTGCAGCATGCCTTTGTGCGGCCGATCGATTCGGTCCGGGCCCACCCCGATTCGACCGACCCGGGACTGTGGGATGTCTTTGCTTCCGGCCTCGATGAAATCCCTCGTCCTGAAGTGTGCCGAACGGCGGATATCGAACCGGGCAGGATCCAGATCCGGTTCGTGGTGGACACTGCCGGCAGGCCGGATCCCGCCACGGTCGAGGTGCTCGCGGCGGAACCGGCCACGCTCGGCAAGCGGGCGGCGCAGCTGGCAACGGCGTGCCGCTTCGCGCCGGGACGCGCCGACGGGGTACCGGTGCGGGTCCGCCTCTCACAGGTGTTCGTGATCCGGTAGGCGCTCAGGCGGAGGTCGTTGCCTTTTCCACTCTTTCCCCCCGGTCCATGCGCTTCTTCCTTGGCGTCTGCCTGGTGCTCGGTGCCGCTCCGCTCGCGGCCCAGAAGTGTGACAGCAAGCTCCGCGACCTGCGCTATCCTGCCGCGAGTGAGCTCGCGGACACGGTGAAGATGGGTGCGTTTCTGGAGGCGCGAGCCGGAGGGAAGAACGGCACGACCGCGATCACCCTCGGCTACAAAGAGGATGGGTCCCTCGAGGGGGTGGACGGGGTCGTTCCGCTTTCGCCGGCGCAGCGAGCCGCGCTCCGGGATTCGATCCTCCCCTACCTCGTCCTCCCGCAGCCCCCGGTCGGCAAGCCGTGGTTCATCACGCTGGGGAAGGGCTGGTGGAGCCAGGGCACGGTCGAGGTGCTTCCGGTCACCCTGACCTGCGAGCCGGTGCTGCTCAACCGCAGCGCCGTCAATCGGCTGCTCGACGATGCCCGACGCTCCCTCGATCGGGCCGATCAGGCCGCCGCCGGCGGCCGATCCGCCACGCTGCTGCTGGGGATTCTCGCGGATGGCACCGTGCGCTACGCGCAGGTCCAGCAGAGCACCGGGTTCCCGAAGGTGGATTCAGTACTGGTGGAGGCGGCGAAGACGATGCAGTTCAGTCCGCCGCAGATGGGCGCCACGGCGGTGCGCCTCCTGCGCGCGCAGCGCATCAGCTTCCCGTGAGCAATAGGCCGAGCCGCCGACCGCACGAGAGGCTACCCTGCACCCCATGACCATTTTCGTGAGACTACTGCTGCTCCTCGCGCTGCTGCCCGTCGCGACTGCCCGGGCCCAGTCGTCATGGGCTGAGCCGATCTCGGCACCGTGGCCGCTGGCGGACCTCGCGTTCCAGCCCAGGTCCAGTAGCGCGATCACTCTCCTGGCGTACCCCAATCCGATCACGGCGCAGAGCGACACCGCCGACACCTACCTCACGCTGTCGATCGCCTCGGCGCAGCTCCGCGAGTGGCTGCCGCTGGCCCGGCACTTCGTGGACTCGGTGATGAAGGGACCGCCGCGCGACATCCACGCGCCGCCGGCGGGGCTGTCGCTGCCCACCGATGCCGGCGCGGGGCGCCTGACGCTGGCGCACCAGCCGAACACCCGGCCGACGAGCCGCTTCCTGCTGGTGCTCGCCCCGGCGCCGCCCGCGCATGGCTGGTCGGTCCAGGGCGGGGAGTCCACCGCGCGGCGGCTGCTCGCCGCGATGGATTCCGCGGTGCAGCGCCAGCTCGCCACGCCGGTCAGCGACGTCCCCGCCAGCGCGCCCGACGAATGCACAGAGTACGGGGTGCCGGTCGTGAACCAGCGCCCGCGGATGAACTTGCCGACCCAGAAGCGGCTCGGGGGACGCGTCGTGCTGGACTTCGTCGTGGACACGTCGGGCCTCGTGGACACCAACACCGTCAGCGTGCTGCTCAGCTCCGGACCGGAATACATCCGTGAGATCCGCCGGGAGCTCCCCACGATTCGCTATGCGCCAGGGGTATGCAACGGAAAAGCGATCCGGGTGTTCGTGCGGCAGGGCTTCGCCTGGATCATGGAGATGCGGCACTGAACAGGACGGAGGGCGTGACCACCGGGCGCCACTGGGCGACCACCACGGCCGCCATACTGCTGCTCTTCTTGGGACTCGCGCGGGGGGCAGGGGGCGTGGTGCTCGCGGTGCACGGGCCGGCGACCGTCGACTCGCTCCGGGTCACCCTGCCGACGGCCCGGCTGCTCGGTGCCGGACTCATCGCGGTGGCCGCCCTCGCGATCGTGGCGGCGGTAAGTCTCCTCAGGCAGAAGCCGGGGGCGCTCCGATTCGTGCTCGGCGTGCTGCTGCTCTTTCTGCTCGACGGCGCACTCAACGGTTCCCTGCTCTTCGGGAGGCCGGACGATGCCGGGAGCCTGGTGAACCTCGCCGCCGCGGCGATCATCGGGGCGCTCGCGGTGGCTGGGCGGAGGTGAGCTAGTAGTTCCGAGTTCCGAGTTCCGAGTTCCGAGTTCCGAGTTCCGAGTTCCGAGTTCCGAGTTCCGAGTTCCGAGTTCCGGGTTCCGGGTTCCGGGTGCCGGGTTCCAGATGCGAAACAGTGCCTGGTGCTTGGTGCTAAGGATGCTACTGGCCCGCCGGACCCTACACCCGCTCCCGCACACCGATCATCGTCAGGCGGACGCCAAGATAGACCAGCGCGCCGAGCACGCCGGCGGGGATATCCCACCAGTCGGCCCGTGCCAGTCCGTTCGCGAAGACTTCGTAGAGGATGACGGTGAGCGAGGACAGCGCAGTGGCGATGAGCGCCCGGGTGCGCGGCGAGCGGAATCGGCTTGCCGCACCCGCGACGCCATTCCGGCGGTCCCGATAGCTCAGCAGCAGATCCGTGAGCCCGTCGATCAGGAAGGCGTTGATGTAGCCGTTGGAGAAGTCGCCGAAGCGGTAGTAGAACGCATCCTGCAGCGACCGTGGAACCGGCAGTTGCGTGCCCGCAGTCCTGAGCCGGAGCCGCAGGCCCTCCTCCCACATCACCAGCCAGAACACCACCGCCTCCACCACCCACGGTCGCCGGGCGAAGTCGGTGAGGCGGGATGAGTTGGTGACGGCCATCGGCATCTCCTTCCCGGCTGCGTCGCGTCAGACCGGCGCGGCAGGTTCCTCTTCCTCGACCCGGAGCAGCCGCCGGTCGGCGCCACGCAGGGCCGAGATGATGCCGTCGTTGAGCAGCGCGAGCAGCTTGAGGCCGAGTGGGGAGTGGGTGGCCAGCAGCCGCTCGCACTCGGGGCCCTCGAGTTCCACCAGCACCGCGTCGCGGCCGATGGTGCAGGAGGCCGACCGCGGTTCGCCATCGATCAGGCTCACCTGACCGAAGACGCTGCCTGGCTGGAGCCGCGCGAGGAGCTGGTGCCTGCCGTTCACCGCGATGCTTACCTCCACGACCCCGCTCACCACCACGAAGCAGGATCCGCCCGGACTCCCCTCCGCGAAGAGCAGCGTCCCCTTCCTGAGCCGCCAGCGGCGCATCACGGCGAGCAGGGTCGCCAACTCGGTCGTGCTGAACCCGCGGAAGGCGGGGAAGGCCGCCAGCAGTGCCGGGTCGAGACCGGCCGCCGACTCGCTCTCCGCGATCGCGGTCATCATCCGCGACTGGCGCACCGAGACCGGATCGAGCGGCTCGGCCCGCAGCGTGAGCGCCTCCGCGATCCGCTGGTTCACCACCTTGAGCTGGCGGCAGAGGGACGCGGCGATGCGCCAGAGACTGTCCTGCTCGGTCATGAAGATCGGCTCGTCGGTGAGCAGGCGCCGAGGCGAGAAGACATCCTCCGGCACCCACTCGGGGGCGCGCGAGGTGAGCGCCATCTCCACCGCCGCGAGCCCGACCGCGGTGGTGTAGCTCCCGCCATAGCCGTTGCAGCCCATCGCGATGATCACGCCCGGCCGCAGAAAGCCGATCGCCGGGAGCTGATCGGGGGTGAAGGCGAGCGGACCCACCCACTCGGTCGAGGGCGCGCGTCCCTTGAGCTCGGGGAAGTAGCGATCGCGGAGCGCCAGCAGCTGGCGATGCACCTTGGGCGAGCGGCGCCGGGACGAGGGGTTCTTCATCGGCCGGTCGTCGCCGCCGCCCATGAGGACCGGCGCATGGCCGTTCCGCGCCTCGCCCCGCGGCTGATTGAAGAAGACCGGTCCGTCCTCGCAGGTGATCACTCGGCCCCGCGCCCTGTCAGGCGCCCCCTCGGTGACCTGAATCTGGCTCTGATGGGGACGGATGGCGCGAAGCTCGGGGAAGAGCCGCGAGGTGAAGGCGCTGGTCGCGACGATCACCCGTGCGGCGACGATGGTGCCGCGCTCGGTCTCCACCCGGTGCAGGTCGCCCGAGTCGGAGACGACCGCAGTGACCTTCGTCTGGGTATACAGCTCGACGCCCGACGCGAGCGCCGCCTTGAGGACGCCGCAGACGTACTTGAAGGGGTGATAGGTGCCGTCGCCCGGGATGAAGCGGCCGAGATAGTCGTGCTCGATGCCGAGTTCCTCGCGGATCTTGCGACGGGACCAGAGCTCGATCCGCTGGCCGTGCTGCGCCGCGAGCGAGACCTCCTCGCAGACCCCCTGCTCTTCCTCCTCGTTGCTCGCGAGATGCAGCCAGCCGCGGGGCGAGAAGTCGCACTCGATCCGCTCCTTCAGGATGATCCCCTTGAGCAGCTCGCGATTGCGGAGGGCGATGCCGAGCACCAGCGACGACTGCCGCTCCGATTCGGCCTGCAGCACCTCGATCGGGAGCTGGGGATAGACCCGCTTGAGGAAGGCGAGCCGCTCGCGTGCGAGGCCCTCGTAGAGCCCGACCGAGTTCTCGGGAATCAGTTCGAAGTTGCCGCCGTTCCGGCCGCTCGCTTCGCCGGCGGGATCGCCCTGATCGAGCACGACGATACGCCTGGCCTTCGGGGACTTCGCGCGGACGGCGTGATAGGCCGCCGACGCCCCGGTGAGCCCTGCCCCGATGATGACGAGGTCGGCCTTGCCCGGGAGGTCGGGGCGCGACTGATGCCCCGCCAGCGGATGGCCGACGCGGAACCAGTAGGGCTGATCGCTCTCGGGAAGGGCGGGTTCGATGGGGTCAGGGCGGGGAGGCAGAGTCAGTTCCGAGTTCCGAGTTCCGAGGAACGAGTTCCGGGTTCCGGGTTCCGGGTTCCGGGTTCCGGGTTCGTAGTGCTTAGTGGTGAGCGGTTGGGGTAAGGTGTCGGCCACCGGGAGTTGGGGCAAGGTGGGTGCTGGCGGTTCCGGGGTCCCGGAAAGCACAAAGCCGCAATCGCTTGCGGCTTTGTCGTATACGGACCCGAGAGGCGCCGACCGGAGTCGAACCGGTGATGGAGGTTTTGCAGACCTCTGCCTTACCACTTGGCTACGGCGCCGGGGTGGGAAAACCTAGCGGGCGGGTGGCCGAACGGGAAGCCGACCCCCCCAGATCCCCCCCGGCGCCGGTCCTACTGCCCCCGGATCTCCCGCAGGAAGCGCTCGACTTCGCCGTTCAGCTGTTCGCCCAGCTTCGACAGCTCGCCCGCCGCCGTCTCCATCTGGCCGGCCGCCTCGCTGGTCTCCTTGGTCGCGCGCGTGACGCGCGCGATGCTCTCGGACACCTCGCCCGTCGCCTGCGCGGTCTGATGGATGCTCACGCTGATGTCGTTGGTGGCGAGCCGCTGCTCGCCGACGGCGTGGGTGATCGTCGCGGCGATCTCGTCCACCTTGCGGATGCTCCCGCCGATCGCGCCCATCGCCTGCACGGCGTTGGTGGTGGCGTGCTGAATCGCGGAGACCTGCTGCTGGATCTTCTCCGTCGCCTCCGCGGTCTGGCTGGCGAGGTTCTTCACTTCCGAGGCGACGACCGCGAAGCCCTTGCCCGCCGAGCCGGCGCGCGCCGCCTCGATGGTGGCGTTGAGCGCGAGGAGCCGGGTCTGGTTGGCGACGTGGGTGATGACGGTGATGACCTGGCCGATCTGCCGGGAGGCGGAATCGAGCCCGTGCACGGTCTGGGTGGCGCGTTCGGTCTCCGCCACCGCCCCGCGCGAGGCCGCGCTGGTCGCCGAGACCTGCCGCTCGATCTCGGCGACGGTGCTGGTGAGTTCCTCCTGCGCCGACGCGATCGAGGTCACGGCGGCCGACGCCTGCGACGAGGCCTGCGCGACGACGGTGGACTGGTTCGCGGTGTGATCCGCGGAACGGGCCAGCACCTCGGCGGTGCTCCGCATCTCGGTGGAGGCGCCGGCCACCTGGGTCGACACCGACTTGATCGCCGCCTCGAAGGCATCGGCGAGCCGGAGCCGATCCTCGCCCGCCTTCTTGAGCCGCTCGGCGCCCTTCTGCATCTCGCCGGTGGCGCGATTGATCGTCGCGGCGCCATCGCGGAAGGAGCCGAGCATGCCGCGCACCAGGACGCGGCGGAAGTACTTTCCTTCGCTCGCGTAGGTGAGTGAGGCGCCGGCTTCGCGGACGAAGGCGTCGGTGAGGTCGAGCAGGTGATTGAGCGCGCGGCGGGCGTCGTCCACCTCGCCGCCGAGGCCGAGGTCGCGCACCCGGGGTTCGAGGTCGCCCTTGGCGGCGGCACGGCAGACGGTCACGATCTGGGCCATACCCTCGCGATAACGGCTCAGCTCGTCACGGAGCGAAGCGAGCTCGGCCTCCTGGCTCGCGAGTTCGGTCGTCGGTTCGGTCAGCATGCGGCCCCCGCCATGTTTTCGATGGACCAGATCCATTCATCGTACGGCATCCCGACGTCGTGCAGGATCTCGCCGAGCAGCCGGGTCGAGGCGGCGAGTCCGTCCAGCTTGGCCGAGTGCTTCCGCTCCTCGGCGATCAGCTTGTCATAGATCGGCTTGACCTTGGCCACCGCGCCGCGGCCGGGGACGCGGCGGCTGGAGTGGAAGCCGACGATCTGTCCCGAGGGACCGATGGTCGGCGTCACGTGCGCGAGTACCCAGTAGTGCTCGCCGTTCTTGCAGAGATTGAAGACGTAGGCGAAGAGTTCCTGGCGCTGCTGCACCGTGTCCCAGAGCAGCTTGAAGACGGCGCGGGGCATGTCGGGGTGGCGGATCATGCTGTGCGGCGCGCCGATGAGTTCCTTCTCGGTGTAGCCCGAGACCCGGATGAAGACATCGTTGGTATACGTGATTAGACCATTCGGGTCGGTCTTGCTGACGATGATCTCGTCCTCGTCGAAGAACTTCTCCACCCCCGTCGGCACCACATCCCGGAGCCCCATATCGCACCTCTGAGTAGATGACGAAGCGTCGCCGAGATGGTCGGGGCGCCCGCGCTGATGGACTCGTTATCGGCAGGTGGCGCTGGAGTCTTATGAAGATCTGGTGAACATTGATGGTGCAGCAAACTCGCCATTAATGAACTCGCGGGAACTTCCGTTGGGCGAATAGCATTCATCGACTGGACCCATGCTCTCCACATCCGTCGCCACCTGGCTGGTCCGCGTCGTCGGCGCGTATCTCCTCCTCGGCCTCTGCTTCGCCCTGCCCTTCGCGGCCCGGTGGGTGAACCGGCTGGACGAGGTCGCGGCCCATGGCACGCCCGGATTCCGCGGGCTCATCGTCCCCGGCTCGGTGCTGCTCTGGCCGGCCCTGCTGCTGCGCCTCGTCCGGAGGACTGCCACGTGATCCGCCCCCTCCGTGACCGGCACCGCTGGCTGGTGCCGCTGGTCGCCGCGGTCACTGCCCTGGTCGTGGGCTGGGCCCTCCGATGAGCGCCTTCTATAAAGCGGTCAACTGGAACCGGCAGAAATACATCTACGACGGGCTGCTCGCCGCCTCCGTCGCGGGGTATCTCGCCGTGTACGTGGCCGTCACACTGCTCCGCGACGGCAACGCGACGCTCGAGACGGCGCTGATCCGGGGACTCGGCACCGCGGCGTTCGTGCTGCTCACGATCATCCTCGCGATCGGCCCGCTGGCACGGTTCGACCGGCGCTTCCTCCCGATCCTCTACAACCGGCGCCACCTCGGCGTGACGATGTGCCTGCTCGGGCTCGCGCACGCGGTGTTCGGCGTGATCCAGTTCCACGCGCTCGGGAACGTCAATCCGTTCGTGAGTCTGCTCACCGGCGCGGCCGATGCACGCCACCCCGGCGCCTTTCCCTTCGAGCTGCTCGGGCTCGTCGCGCTCGGCATCCTGCTGCTGATGGCGGCCACCAGCCACGACTTCTGGCTCGCGATCCTCGATGCGCCGGTGTGGAAGGCGCTGCACATGCTGGTCTACGTCGCCTACGGTCTCCTGGTGGCGCACATCGCGCTGGGGAACCTGCAGTCCACGGCGAGTGCGGTGCCGGCGGTGCTGCTGGTCGCGAGTGCGGCGGCGGTGTTCGGGCTGCACATCGCGGCGGGGCGCCGGGAGGGCGGACTCGATCGCGACGAACGGGCGCCCGGCGCGGAGGGCTGGGTGGAGGTCTGCGGCGTGGACGAGATCGGCGAGCTCCGCGCGAAGATGGCGACGGTCGGCGGCGAGCGGATCGCGGTGTTCCGCTACGACGGCAAGCTCTCCTGCGTCTCCAACGTCTGCCGCCACCAGAACGGCCCGCTCGGCGAGGGGAAGATCGTGGACGGCTGCATCACCTGCCCCTGGCACGGCTATCAGTACCTGCCTGACAACGGCCAGTCGCCGCCGCCGTTCACCGAGAAGATCGCGACGTACCACGTCCAGGTGCGGAACGGACGGGTGTACGTCGACCCGCGCGCCAACCCACCCGGAACGCGGGTCGATCCCGCGCTGGTCGGCGCGGGGGAAACCGTCGCCGCGCGCCACCCCGACGATCCGTTTTACGTCGGATACCACCCCGCCGCGCCGGATGCCATCGCGCGCGGGGTGCGCGCTGCGACGCTCGCCCTGATCGTCCTCGCGCTCGCCACCGGCGGCATCCTCGCCGCCTCGCAGGACCGGGCCGATCCGGGGGTCTTCGAGTACGGCCAGCTCCGCACGCTGCACGGCCAGATCCACGAGTTCCCCTATCCGTCGCTCGTGGTGCCGGGCAACGGCGCCACCGACCGCGGCGCGGCGTACACCCGCTACCTGCTGGTGGCGGAGGGAAAGCATGGCGCGCAGCGGCTGGCCGCCGGGCTCGATGGCCAGTGGGCCGATCTGCGCGGGACCCGGATCGCACGCGGCGACCGGGAGATGCTGGAGGTCGCGGAGGCCGGCGTCACCGTGACGCCCCCCGCCCCCAACGTCCGCCTCGGCATTCCGATGCCGGCGCCGGTCTCACTCGGCCGCCTGACACTCCGGGGCGAGATCGTGGACAGCAAGTGCTGGCTCGGCGTGATGAAGCCGGCGATCGGCACGGTGCACCGCGGCTGCGCCACCCGTTGCGTCGGCGGCGGAATCCCGCCGCTCCTGATGACGACCGATGCGTCCGGGGCGATGCAACACTACCTGCTCACCGACGCGGAGGGCCGCTCGGCGAGTGAGTTCTATGCGGAATTCGTGGGGCGCCAGGTGGAGCTGACCGGCGAGGTGATCCAGGACGCAGATCTGCCGGTGATGCGGGTGGAACAGACGATTGTGAGGTGGTGAAGGGGCGGACGGGTGGAAGGGCGGAAGGGCGGAAGGGCGGAAGAGCGGGATGAAGAATGATAAAGGGTGAGATCTCTGACGAGATCCCACCCTTTGTGCTGTTGCTTTCCGCCTGTCCGCCCGCCGCCCTACGGTGCCACCGCGGCGACGCTGTCGACGAAGTAGGAGGTCTCACCGAAGAGCCGGGTCGGGACGCCGCGGTGCTCGGTGTAGTGGAGCCGCACCGGCTTGCCGACCAGCGAATCGAGCTGGCGCACGACCCGCTCGTCCCGCACCGAGAATTCCCAGACCTGCGGCGCCACGTTGGCGACCACCGACTGCCACAGCTCCCCTTCGTAGGTCTTCGAGATCCAGCCCTTCTGCGAGAACTTCTGCAGCGTGCCGCTCCGGTAGCCGTTGGAGTAGTCCCAGTGCAGGACGATCCAGGTGTACAGCGCGAAGAGGAGCAGCGGGATCAGGATCGCGATCACCAGCACGCGCTTCCAGGGGAGGCGGTGCTTCGGCGCGGGCATGGCGGTATCGGGGGCGGTCATGGGGGATCAATCTAGCCGTCGGGAATGATGGGCAGTAGGGGCGACCGGCCGGTCCTTACTGCCCCCACCGGTCGCCCCTACTGCCTCGGCTGGGTGTTGAAGACCAGGCCGGAGGCGACGACGAAGACCCAGCCGGCCTTCTCCTGATCGTTCTTGAATCGATAGGCGAAGTCGAGCCGGGTCGGGTTGGAGCCGGCGGCGCGTGACGGCGAGAGCCGGAGCCCGAGGCCGACGTTGGTGCCGGTGCGGCGCTTCTCGTCGTGGTACCAGGCGCCGCCGTGATCGACGAAGCCGGCGACGCCGATGTTCAGCGACTTGAAGACGTCCTCGCCGAAGATGTAGCGGTACTCTGCGGTCGCGAAGTAGGTGCGGTCGCCGGTGAAGGCGTGGATCGGGAAGGCGCGCGGCCCGACCGCGAAGCCGAGGTCGAACTCGGTGGCGGGCAGCGGATTCTTGATCCAGCCGATGTCGGCGTGGGCGATGAGCAGGTGGTGCGGTTCGGGGATGAAGACCGCGGTCCCGCCGAGGGTCACCGAGCCGGAGTCGAGGCCGGCGGAGTTGTAGAGTCCGTTGGCGCGGGCATCGAGCCAGGCGAAGCCCTGCCGCACCCCGGTCCCGATGCGTCCCTGCGCGAGGAGGCCGACGCCGCCCTTGTCGTAGCCGAAGGTCGCGGGCGCGGCGTACACGCCGATCCGGCCCAGCCGGCTCACGTCCACATCTTCATCGCGCCCGAGCGAGGCGAAGCCGCGGGTCACGACGTACTTGGCGCGCTGCACCTCCATGAACGCCCCCACGAGCCCGGTGACGCTGCGGGTGGAGGTGTTGACCGGCCAGATGGAATAGTCCTCCCGGCGGACGGCGCCGTTGAGGCCGACTCGCAGGTAGCCGCCGGTGCCGGCGATGAGCGCCTTGGAGACCTCGACCCGCGCGTAGAGGTAGCGCCGGCGGAGCGAGTCGCTCGCCGTGCTCACGCCGTCACGGAACTGGAGCACCCGCTCGTTCCGCACGTCGAAGGCGGTGGACACGCCGAAGCGGTCGGACAGCGAGAAGAAGGGCCGGTCGATGTTGACCAGCGCCCGCTTGCCGTCGGTCCGGGATTCGTAGCGCAACCCGAGCGACACCGTGCGCGCGATGAGCCGCGGCTGGACGAACTGGAAGCCGATCGAGTTGCGGTCCGGCGTGTGACGGTAGCGGATGGCGAAGAAGCTCGCGGTGCCGAGCAGGTTCCGCTCGAGCAGCGCCGCCTGCCAGTCGGTCTGCTTGCCGGCGCTCCGGAAGCGGAAGTCGGTCTGGGTCGACCAGCCATCCTGGGCGAACACCTTGAGCACGAAGCCGGTGTCGGTGGTGACGGTATCGAGCCGGATCTTGCTGAACACCCCGAGGGCGCGCAGATGCCGCGCCGTCTCCGCGACCTTCGCGGAGTCGTACGGCTGGCCCGGCTGCAGCAGGATCTCCCGCTCCACCACGCCGCGCGCGGTGACGATGTGCAGGCCGTTCACCAGCCGCGGCACCCAGTGGCGCGCCTCGGCGGAGTCGAAGATGTCCGACTGCCGGATTTCGATGTACTTGATGATGGGGCGGCCGAGAGAGTCGGTCTCGGCGAGATACTGGAAGGGACCCTGGCCCGCGGAGTCCCGGGGTGCGGCGAGATGGGTGGTATCCGCGACGGCAGCACTATCCTGCGCAACCAGCGGTGCGGCGACAGGCAGGAGAGCAAGGAGAAGCAACCAGCTGCGCAGAACCAGCTCCGGTCGGGGTCGGCGGGAATCATAAGCCCGGCCGCGCTCCAGTAGAATCCCCACGATGCCGGGCACTCCCCTCAGTCCCGGGGGCCCCGCCATTAGTTTCCACACGATGTCGCCGACCGTCGCCCTCTTCAACACCAACTTCCTGCCCTACTCGCAGACCTTCGTCTACGAGGAGATCCGCCAGCACGCGCGCTACCAGGTCGAGGTGTTCTGCAAGCGCCGGGAGCTGGCCGAACGGTTCCCCTTCGAGCCGGTGCATGTGGGCGGGCCGCTGTACGGCATCACCCGTCACTCCGCGGCCTTCGACGCCCGCTTCCGGGCCACCGAATTCGCCCTGATCCACGCCCACTTCGGACTGGGCGCGGTCTACGCCCTGCCCTTCGCCCGGCGGCACCGGCTGCCGTTCGTCGTGACGTTTCACGGCTACGACGTGCCGCTCCTCTCGAGTCCCAGGCGCTGGCTGCCGCAGCATCTCCGCTACGCGATCCAGGGCCCGCGGGTCCTAGAGGCGATGACCCTCGGCCTCTGCGCCTCCGCCGAACTCAAGGCGATGCTCGAGGCGCTCGGCGTTCCCTCCGAACGGCTGCGGGTGCATCGGCTCGGCATCGACCTCGGCCACTTCGTCCCCGGCGAGCGGCGCGAGGACCGGTGCGAGGTGGTGATGATCGGCCGCTTCGTGGAGAAGAAGGGATTCGAGTTCGGGCTCAGCGCCTTCGCCGAAGTCGCCCGCGAGCAGCCGGCGATGCATCTCACCCTGGTGGGAGATGGCGAACGGGGCGCCGCGCTCAACCGCCTCGCGGCAGCGCTGGGCGTGGCGGACCGGGTCACCTTCACCGGTCCCCTCGCGCCCGACCGGGTCGCCGCACTGCTCGCCTCGAGCCATGTGCTGCTCGCGCCGAGCATCGTGGATCGGGAGGGGAACCGGGAGTCGGGGCTGATCGTGGTGAAGGAGGCGAGCGCCTGCGGCACCGTCCCGATCGGGACGATGCATGGCGGCATCCCCGAGATCATCGACAACGGCACGACGGGGTACCTCGTGCCGGAGCGGGACAGCGCCGCAATCGCCGACCGGCTCAGGCTCCTGGTGCGCGACCCCGCGCTCCGCGACCGGCTCGGCGCCAATGCGCGCGAGAAGATGCGCCGCGAATACGACAACCAGACCCGGGTGCTGGCCCTCGAGGAGCGCTACGACGAGGCCCGCGCGCTCTACACGCCGCGCGCCGGGTGAGGCTCACCCCGCCACGAAGGGGAGAGCGAGCGCGCTGAAGAGCTGGGTCGGAGCGTTGGCGCGGACGTAGTCCGGCGTGATCTGCTTCGCGATCTCCTTGGTGCGCACCGACGCATACCAGTGCACCAGCCGGGTCTCGGGGCCGACCACTTCGGCGAGCGGCGGCGGACTCGCACGACGGAACCAGTGCAGCGAGATCTCGGGACCGAGCGGATAGAAGACTCTCGGCTCGAGCACGCGCAGGTCGCCACCGCTGTAGCGATCGACCTGCTGCTGCAGCAGGTGGGTCCCCAGCGCGTAGCGCACCCGGCGCCGCTCCCGCGGCACGGCCAGCATTCCCTCGATCAGCTCTCCGATGAACCGGTGCTTCGGCTCGCTGCCGAGCACCGCGTTGTTCACCGCCGCGGGATAGTACGCCTCGATGCGCCGGAAGGTGCGCCATCCGCCCGGCAGCTCCCGGCACGCCGACCGCGCCATGCGGCGGAGCAGCATCGCCGCGCGGCCGCCGAGCGTCGGCTGTGAGAGCGCGCCGAACGGCTTGACGATGTGTTCCCGCCCGCAGAAGGCGCCACCCGGCGCGAGCAGCGGCGCGAACGACTGCACCGTCACCGTGTCGGCGTCGAGGTAGGTGCCGCCCTCCACATAGAGGAGAGCGGCACGCACCACGTTCGCCCGTCCCGCCATCTCCTCCAGTTCCCGGAAGACGTCCACGAGTGCGGCGCCGCGCGCCTGCTCGAGCAGTGCGGCGGGATCGAGCCGGCGCGCCTCGAAGCGGGGCACCGCCTGCAGCTCGTTCCACCAGATGGAGGCGCTGAGGTCGTCGGCGTGATGCAGCACGACGCGGCTGAACTCGCCCCGGAGGGCGGCCGAGCGGATGGCGAGCAGGTGGACCCAGAGGAACTCGCGCCCGAACCAGATGAAGTGGGCGGTGGACGGGATCGGGGCCGGTGTCACCGGGCGCCCGTGCTGGCGGGAGTCGCTGTCGTGGCAATCAGCTTCGACATCGACTCGGAGAGCTGCACCGCCATCCGCTCCCAGGTGAAGTCGCGGAGCACCCGGGCTCGGCCCGTCTCACCGAGTTTACGGCGAAGATCGGCGTCGTTGAGGAGCCGGATCGCCGCATCGGCGAGCGGGCCGGGCGCCTCGGGCGGGACGAGCAAACCGGTCTCGCCGTCGAGCACGGCATCGGAGATGCCCCCGCTGGTGGAGCCGATCACCGCGGTGCCGCAGGCATTCGCCTCGAGGAAGACCAGCCCGAAGCCCTCGACATCGGGGCGCTCCTCGCGCGCCGGCATCACGAAGAGGTCCGCCATGGTGAGGAGCGGCGGGACCTCCGCGTCAGGCACCATGCCGAGGAAGCGGACCCAGGGGAGGACCCCGAGCCGTTCCGCGAGCGAGGTGAGCCGGGCGCGATCGGGGCCGCTGCCGGCGACGAGATAGATCACGTCAGGCACCGCGCGGACGATCGCGGGAAGCGCCTCGAGCGTCGTGTCGATGCCCTTGCGTGGCACCAGCCGGCTCAGGGTGACCATCACCTTCCTGCCTTCGAGCCCCAGTTCGCGGCGCTTCTCCGCGCCGCCGCCCGGCACGAAGCGCTCGACGTTGCAGCCGTAGTGCACCACCTCCGCGGAGCGGTAGGCGATGTTCTTTTCTCGCACCAGCCTGAGCGCGTAGTTGGAGCCGGGGAAGAGCCGGTCCACCGCGCCCATGGTGTAGCGGCGGGCGCGATCGTACAGCCCCGACGCGCCCCAGCCGGCGAAGTGCATCGTCAGCACTTCGCGCCCGTGCACGGCGGCGCAGACGGCGTAGGGCCCGAGGAAGCGGCGGGCCCGCACGGCGGCCCATGCCGACTGCCACTGGGCACCGAGCACCACGTTGAAGCGGTAGCGGGACTTGAGCCGAGGCAGGTGGGCCAGCACCGACGGCGCGAAGCTGCTGCGTGAGCCGGGAATGCGGATCACGTCGAAGGGGAGCGAGGGGTCGATTGCCTCGCAGCCGGGGATGCGCGGGGCCACGACGGCGAAGCGCTCGCAGCGGCCGGCGAACCGCTGCGCGATCTCCGCGCAGTACGTCTGGATCCCTCCGACGTCCGGCGGAAAATCCTTCGTGACGAGCAGCAGTCTCATAGCGGGGTCAGTGTAGTCCGCGCCTCTGGAGCACGCAAGCAGTTCCGCACCGCTACGCCGCCGGTGCCTTGCGGGGGAGAACGTCGCCCATCCGCAGGTGCATGACGTAGCGGAGATAGAGCGCATGCCCGCCGACGGCGAGCGCGGCGAGCAGGAGCAGCATGAGCACCGGCGAGCCGATCGCGCCGCGAAGGAAGGAGCCGAGTCCGAGCAGCAGGGTGAGGCAGGCGATGCCGATCGCCGGCTTGAGGAGGGTGTGGAGGAACTCTCCTGCCTTGATCGGCGCGGAGCGGCGCACCATCACGTAGTGCGCGGCCAGCGGGATTGGGTAGCTGCAGAGCCAGACCCAGGCGACCCAGAGGGCGCCCTGCCCCGGGGGCGCGATCGCGAGCGCGGTCGCGAAGCCGGCGACGAGCGTGCCGCCGGTGACTGCGGAGTCGACGACGGCGTACTTCGGGTGTCCGGTCGCGATGTAGAGCTGCGGGAAGAGCTGCGACATCCCGCGGAGGAGGCTCGCCCAGACCAGCACCTGGATCAGCGGGACGGCGGGGAGCCACTTGCCGCCGCCGATCAGCGAGAGGATGTCGCGGCTTGCGAAGCAGAGGAAGACCGCGATCGGTCCCAGGAAGAGGAAGAGGGTGCGGGCGCTGCGATTGAACGCCTGCGCCAGTTCGGCCGGCTTGTCGCGGAGCGCCGAGTAGATCGGGAACTGCACCCGGTTGACGAGCTGCAGCACGATCTCGAGCGGCGTCATCCCGAGCTGGAACGCGGTCTGGTAGATGCCGAGGACACTCGCGCCGAGGAACTTCCCGATCAGCAGGTTGTCCATGTTGCGGTAGGACTGGTACAGCGTCCCCGAGGCCATGGCGCGGAGCCCGAAGCGGATCGCGTTGCGGACCGCCTGGTCGGCGGCACGGAGCGCGGGGCGGAACGGCGCCAGCCGCCAGAGCGCGAGACAGAGAAAGACGCCGCGGGCGAGGTTCGAGACGACCAGACCCCAGGCGCCGAAGCCGAGCGCGACGAGGATGACCTTGGTGAGCGCCTCACCCAGCGTGGCGAGGGTCTGTACCGCGCCGTTGGTCTTGAAGTGCAGGTCGCGGGTGAGGATGCCGAGCGGCACGACGGCGGCGCCGACGAAGATCAGCTTGGCCGCGGCAACCACCATCATCGGATAGAGGCGATAATCGGCGTAGAAGACCGCGAGGAAGGGAGCGGTGGCCGCCACGATCGCCACCATCGCCACGCCGAACAGGGTGCAGAACCAGAAGATTCCGGAGAGCTGCTCGTGGGTGAGGTCGCGCTGGCGAACGATGACGTAGCTCACCCCGAGGCCGTTGAAGCTCTCGAGCAGCACGGCGACACTCCACGCCAGCGCGGCGAGGCCCACCTCCGCGCGGGAGAGAAACTGCAGGACCAGCAGGCTTCCGCCGACATCGAGGACCCGCATGGCCACCGTCGACGCCCCGGACCACCAGAGTCCGCGCTTCATCTCGTGTTTGGCGTCGATGGGCCGTTCGGTCACTCGCGATTCTCCCCCGGTTCGCTGGCGGCGCGCTGGTGGCACCGGTAGCTTGCTTCGCCGTGCGGATCCTCTACAGCTACGACACGCCGATGCCCGACACGGGCGCCGACACCGAGCAGGTGGTGAACAACGTCACCGCGCTCGCGCGCCGCGGCATCGCGATGGGGCTGCTGCTCCCCGGGGCGCACACCGGTCCCGGGGATGCCGCCGCGCTCCGCGAGTACTACCAGGTGAGCGGCGACGTCGCGGTGCATCTGCTCCGCTGGCGCTATCACGGACTCCGCGCCTTCGAGAAGTGGTCGCATGCACTCCGCGCCCCGCGCCACCCCGCGGTGGCGGCGGCGGATCTCATCTACACCCGGAACCTTCCCGGCGCGTGGAGTTTCCTGCGAGCGGGCCGGCGGGTGGTCTACGAGCACTTCCGCCCCTGGGGCGATCAGATCCCGCCGCTGCAGCCGTTCCTGCGGCACATCCTCCGGCACCCCAATCTGGTGGGCGCCGTCTTTCATTCCGAGCATGCGCTAGCAAGCTACCGCCGTCTCGGGGTTCCTGACGAGCGGATGCTGGTGGCCCACAACGGCTGGGACCCGGGCCGCATGGAGCCGCGGCTCACCCGCGCCGCGGCACGCGCCCAGCTCGGTCTCGCGGCCGATCGCTTCACCGTCGTCTATTCCGGGCGGATGAATGCCCGGAAGGGGCTCGACATCATCCTCGCCGCAGCGCGGAGCGCGCCGGAGATCGGCTTCGTGCTCGTCGGCTCCGAGGGCGAGGGTCCGGTGGAGACCGAAGCCCGTGCGCTCGGCAACGTGCGCATCGTGCCGTGGCAGAAGTTCCGCGACCTGGCGCCGTGGCTGTATGCCGCCGACGTCCTGGTGATTCCGCCGAGCCTCGAGCCGCTCGAGCGGCACGGGAACACGGTGCTGCCGATCAAGCTCTTCCTGTATCTCGCCGCGGGGCGGGTGCTGCTCGCGCCGCGGGCACCGGACACCGCCGAGCTGCTCTCCGACGGGCAGAACGCCGTGCTGGTCGCAGCCGGCGATGTCGCCGGGCTGGTCGGCACCCTCCGCGAGCTGGCGGCGAATCCCGCCCGCGCCGAGCAGCTCGCCGCGGGCGCCTTCGCGACCGCGCAATCGCTCACCTGGGACGCCCGGGCGGCCCGGATCGAGGCCTTTCT
>JBGASX010000073.1:0-24747 GCA_044229445.1 Gemmatimonadales bacterium
ACCGCTCAAGGGGACTCCCACCACTAGCCGATGTTCGATCGCCAGCTAACCGGCGCATGAAGCTGTCGAAGCGCCGCGAGTATCCCGGGAACTACTAGCGCCCGTGAGTGGCGCTTCGCAGCTTATGCGCAGACGTTAGACGGCACTCCACCTAGGTGCGACCCCGACCATCGCAATGCCTGCTCTGTCATTCGCCAGTCATCTGCTGCTTCTCTCCGCCATGCTCATCGAGGTGGGGGGTGGCTTCATCTTGCTGGGGGCGCTTGCCATAGCGTGGCTTCTCTACGTGCGACAGGATCGGCACACTCCATCTGCCATCGAGGTACTGGCCCCGACAGTGCCTCCCTTCCTCGGCCTAGCCTGGGCGGCCTTCTTCTACGGTGCGGTCCGCCGAGTGTCAGAGTCAAGCGGCCTGACGTGGCCAGAGGTCGCCTTCTGGGGCATTCTCCTAGCCCCGCTGCCAATCGCCGTCATCTTGTGTGTGCGCCGGCGCGATGACAAGTCTTGGTGGACGATCGCGGCAAGCGGCGGCTTGGCGCTCGCTCTCTCAGGGGTGGTATGGTTCATTGGTAGCATGGCGCTTCACGACGACTGGCTTTGATTGTCCCGACGGTGCCGTCTAACAGGCGCATGTGAAGCTGTCGAAGCGCCGCGAGCATCCCAGGAACTACTGGCGCCCATGAGTGGCGCTTCGCAGCTTATGCGCAGACGTTAGCCAGCGTTCTAGGAGCTTCATGCCACCGTTCTTGGCGCTCCATGGCCGCGAGTTCTATCACCTAGCACTCGAACGCCCCGGACCGTTCACGCTGCCGTTTGCCCCGGGCCCCTACCCGTCTCTCATCTGGGATCATGGCGGGAACTGGACTGATCCCGAACGGGAGGCATTCGTCTCGGCTCTCCTCCTCACTGATTGCCGCTACGCCGTCTGTGGGGGCTCCGAGTGCGAGCGTTGGCACGACGACATCGACCTCCTCTTCGTCCGGGATGTCCCGGAGGCCGAGTCAGACGCTCGCTTTATGATGACGACGTGGCATACAGATGAGGCAGCGCTAGAAGTGGCTTGGTTCTTCGCATGGAATACGAACTTCGAGCAACATGATTTCCGTCGCTTCCTGGTGCTGGAACTCGGGCTTACCGCGCCTTCTCGGTTGCTGACAGACGCTGTTGGCCATGCGGTTACCGATCCTGAGGGGGCAATCGACGAGTTCTCCGGCGACGCTGGCTAACCGGCGCATGAAGCTGCCGAAGCGCGGCCAGCTTTCCGGGAACTACTGGCGCCCATGAGCCACGCTTCGCAGCTCATGCGCAGACGTTAGACGGCAACCGGAGACACAGTTCATGGCGCGCCGCGTCCCCTCATTGCTTCCCGCAGTCGTTGCCACCCTCGTCGCGGGAGCACCGCTGTCCGCGCAAAGTGCTCGCGTGACCCTGGCCACATGCCCTGCGGCTGATAGCGCGCTTGGCCCGCCCCACGACGAAGCCGGTGCACCCGTCACCGGCTCCTACTCCGCCAAGTCAGACAGTACCTCGCTTCAGGTATTCGCTGGATACTCCGACGATGTCGGTGTGTTCACCCGGATTGTCACTTCCGGCGCCGGTCCCTCGACGCCGCTCGGCACTGCACTGAGTTTCCTCTTTGTTGGCGATGCAGCGACCCGACGCTCGCGGGCGCGCGGAGCGCTTCCTGTCACGCTCTTCCTTGCTGATTCGCTTACCCTGGCACTCGGCCCGGCCCGCCCACTCCCGTTGGTGACATCCGGCGATCAGCCAGGCCTGACGATCAACGTGATCTTGACCCGAGCAGCGTTCCGCAGCCTGGTGTTATCGCCGACGGCGCGCTTCTCGTGGCCTGGCACCAGCATCAGTCTATGGCCTAAGCAACTCAACGTGCTTCGCGCCCTCTATCGCGCGGCGCTCTGTGCGCCAACCGGGATGCCAGTCGCGTCGTGAACGTCTGTTTGCCGTCTAACAGGCGCATGAAGCTGCCAAAGCGCGGCGAGATCTACCGCAGCGACTAGCGCAAGTGAGCCGCGCTTCGCAGCTTCTGCGCGGACGTCAGGCGGCATGTGAGCGCGTCCTCGAGAGATGGGCACCTTGACCCCAACCATGACAGCGGCCGGAAGCCCAAAACCATGGCCAAGCGCCCGCTTACGATCACCCTTCTTGCACTCACCCTTGCGTGGTTCGGGTTCTGCTGCTTAGTAGTTGGCCTACTAACGCTCTATGCGGATCAAGGCGCGGGATTACCCATGCCCCGAGGTCTTTCTTTGACCTTTGCGGCGTTCGGCCTCGTGGCGAGCTTCGCTGCCCGCTCCGCTTGGCGGATGGACCCCACCACACCACGTCTACTTCAACTCGTTGGAATGACCGGCGCCATGGTCTCCATTGCCATGGCCCTTACCCTCTCCCCACCCCTGCCGGCCTCACAGGTATGGCCGAGTTCCTTGGGCGGTGGCATTCTCTTCTTCTTGGTCTCGGTTTGGGAAGCGCGCCGTTTCCAGCGGGCGATGGCGTCTGCCGCCTAACCGGCGCATGAAGCTGTCGAAGCGCCGCAGGCATCCCTGGAACTACTGGCGCCCGTGAGTGGCGCTTCGCAGCTTATGCGCAGACGCCAGACGTCAATGGAAAGGGTCATGCTCCAGGCCTCCGTGTTTGTTGGGACGAGCGTGGATGGGTTCATTGCGCGGCCCGATGGCGCGCTGGATTGGCTTCCAGACGACGCCGAAGAGCACGGCTACGAGGCCTTTATGGCCTCCGTGGACGTTCTCGTCATCGGACGCAATACCTACGACACGATCCTGGGATTTGGGACCTGGCCCTATGGAGCGAAGCCGGTGGTCGTGCTCAGCCATCGGCCGCTCCCGTCACCGCTCCCGGCCGGCGCCCACGTGGAGTCCCTCGCCGCCTCCCCAGCCGAAGTGGTGGCACTCCTCGAGGCAAGAGGCTTCCGCCACGCCTACGTGGATGGGGGCATCGTGGTGCAGCAGTTCCTGCAGGCCGGGCTGATTCAGACGCTGACGATCACCCGGATCCCGCGGTTGCTCGGGAGCGGGATCCCGCTGTTCGGGACGCTGCCCCAGGACGTCATTCTCCGGCACGTGCGGACCACCCAGTATCCGAGCGGGTTGGTATCCAGTGTGTATGCGGTCGACGCCTGACAGGCCAATGGCATGCTCGACGCGCGACCAGCGCCGCCGGGACTACTGGCGCAAGTAACCGCGCTTCGCAGCTTATGCTCAGACGTTAGATGGCTCAGATAGGCCCCATGCCCATGCGTTTGCCCTGCCTGTTAGTGCTCTTCGGGTTTGCGTGTGCCAGTCCACCGAGGATGACCCCGGCGCCTCTTGTGTCGGATCTGGCCGCCGCCGTGGTTCGGTACTGGCGCACCAGACCATCAGGCATCTCGATGGTTCCCTTTCCTACGGAGAAGGACACGTTGGTGCCCATGAGCTGGACCTCGTTCCAGTCCGCGTCGGATGAGTCGGCAGACTCATTGCTCGCTGCCGGGGTCAGACCAGTAACACTCTGGGCGATTCTCGAAGACGACGAATCCATCCTGGGCGACTCCATCCTTACGGATGCCCTCCGCCTTCCGCGGAGCCTCGCAGCCTCCTTTCGAGAAGCAAACCGAACATCTCAGCGCCTCCAGGAGCCACCACGGGTCGCGGGTATCTCGATTTCACTCCTGGATACGGGGAGTTCCAGCTTCGACCGTCCCATTCTCTATCTGTCGCGGCCGGGACTGAACGCGGCGGGGGACTCGGCGCTAATCCATGTGTCTGAGGTCTGTGGAAGGCTATGTGGCGAAGGAACTCTCGTACTATTGATCCGCACCCGTCAGGGGTGGCGTGTTGTCGAGAGTTTTGGTGCGGAGTTCTCTTAGCCGCCCTTCACCATCTCACCGGCGCACGAAGCGGTCGAAGCGCGAGCCTGCCATGACGGAGCCTTTCCGCTAGCATTATCTGGATGCCCACCGCCTCCAACCTCCTCGATGCGATTCTTGATGCCTGGGATCGCCACCAGGCCACCGTCCTCGGCCTGCTCAGCGTCATTCCCCCGGGCGGGCTCGCTGCCCGGGCCATGCCGGGGAGCCCGACGGTCGCGGCCATGTTCGCTCACCTGCACTACGAGCGCATGTGCTCACTCAAGGAGAACACCCCCGAGTTCGCCGGCGCGATTCCGGCCGTGCAGTGGAACGGCGACGCCGACGGCACGAGCCTCCGGCTGATGCTGGA
Organism: Gemmatimonadales bacterium; assembly: GCA_044229445.1. Lineage (GTDB taxonomy): Bacteria > Gemmatimonadota > Gemmatimonadetes > Gemmatimonadales > GWC2-71-9 > JADJOM01. The sequence continues at coordinate 4,236 of JBGASX010000073.1, forward strand.
GGACAGCGGCCAGCGGCTCCGGCAGGCGGTCCAGGCCCGGATCGAGTCGGACCGGCCACTGGACCAGGACTTCCCTCACCCGCTCACGCTGCTGCAGTTCCTGGTGTTCCACGAGAGCTACCACCATGGCCAGATCAAGCTGGCCCTCAGGGCGGCCGGCATGGCGCTCGATGATGAGGTGGTCGGCCCCGTGAGCTGGGATGTCTGGCGAGCGCGCGACGGAACGCGCCGCGATATCGAGGCCGGCAGGCAATCAACCGCGTGAAGGCGACAGCGTGCTGCCGCGATGGACAGCCTCCGGCACCTCGATATGCGCCGTGAAGTGCGCCAGGTGATCGTGCGCGGAGACACACGGCCAGGGCCAGCCATGTGGCACGCATTCCCGGCCTTCCCTCCATAAGTGTCGGCAGCCAACGATCGCCTACCGCTTCTCGAAGAGCTGGAGGTAGGTCCCGGCCGGGTCCCGGACCAGTGCGTTCCTGGTCCACAGCGTGTCGGCGGCCGGCACGTGCGGGGGCCGAGTGAGCCACTCGCCCTCGATGGTGGCATGCTGGGCCCGCAGCCGCTCCAGGGCGCGGTCCAGGTCCACGACGTAGAAGCCGATCTTGGCCGGACCGAACACCTGGTCAGGCGGCGTCGGGCGCCCCGCATAGGACTCGAGCGACCGGGCGGTGCGATGCCAGACCAGTTCGACGCGCAGCCCCCGCCCGCTGAGGAGAACGACCCGGGTGGAGGAGTCGGGTGCCGCACCCTCGAAGACCCGCGTGAGTCCGAAGACCTCGCTGTACCAGCGCTCACTCGCGGGAAGGTCCGGCACGGAGAGCGCCGCAAAGCTGGGCCCGACGACCTGCACCTGCGCCGCACCGGCACGCGCTCCCAGCAGCAACAGCACGAGCATCACGGCCTGTTTCCGCATGCACCCTCGTCGGTTGTGTGTGCAGGAACATGACGCCGCTCGGCGGGATTGGGTTCCATGCGGCCATGGGCGGGAGGCGAGCCACCCTCTGCAGCCGAATTCTGGTGCGGAGGCGGAGCGACCAGGCACTCAGGCGAGGATTCCGGTGCCCGGGCAAGTCCGACCGCCAGCCTCCCCATCCCGTTGGCCTCCGCGCGTCCATCGCTCTACGTTACCGGAACCCCCGAGCGAAGGTCATCCATGTCGTCACCCGCCCTGGAAGAGTCCGAACTCTCCCGGCTGGCCCTGTCCGTCATCGACCGGATCCCCGCGATGATCGCCTACTGGGACCGGGACGAGGTCTGCCGGTTCGCGAACCAGGCATATCAGCGCTGGTTCGGTCGCTCGCGCGAGCAGCTGATCGGGACGCGCCTCCGCGATCTGCTGGGGCCGATCTATCCACTCAACCGGCCCTACGTCCTGGCGGCGCTTGCCGGCGAGGAGCAGACCTTCGAACGGCAGATTCCGGTTCCGGACGGCTCGGCGATGCGCGACTCGATCGCGACCTACACCCCGGACCTGCGGGAAGGCGTCGTCATGGGGTTCTTCGTGCACGTGGCCGACGTGACGGCGCTCAAGGCCCACGAGCGTCACCTGGCGGACCTCGTCCGCGAGCGGGACCGTGCCCTGGCCGAAGCCCGCACCCTGCGGGGTCTCTTGCCGATCTGTGCATCCTGCAAGCGGATTCGTGACGAGAACGGCAACTGGATCTCGATCGAAGGCTACGTGTCCGCGCGGACCGAGCTCTTGTTCACCCACGGCGTCTGTCCCCACTGCTCGACCCTCCTCTATCCCGGCATGGGGCCGGACGCGGAAGACTGACGGGCGCCTGACCATGAAGATCCGTTGCCACTGTGGCGCCGAGATCGTGGACGGCGCCGATGACCTGCCACAGAAGGGTCACCTCATTCCCGATCAGGAGTGGCTGACCACCTTCGATTCGCTCGACGGCGTCATCGATGACGTCGCCGAGGGAAAGAGCAGCAGGGGGTCGGCCTATCAGCGCGCGCGGGAGATCCTGGTCCGCCCGGCGCGCGGCGCGTGGCAGTGCCGGGCGTGCGGCCGGCTGTATCTCGATGGCGTGGATGGGCAGCTCCGGTGTTTTCATCCCGAGGGGGAACCGGTCGACCGGGAGATCCTGCGCGGCCGGTCGGCTGCTCCCGCCCGAGATCCCATGGATCCGGCCTGCTGGCCGGCGCATCTCGATGCGCTCGTCGCCGCTCCCGCACAGCATCGGCTGCTGCTCGAGAATGCCTCGGTGCGGGTGCTCGATACCTGCATTCTCCCGGGCCAGACGACGCCGCTGCACTGTCACCCCTGGTCCAGTGTCCTCCACGTGGTGAGCTGGAGTGCCTTCGTCCGTCGCGATGCGGCCGGCACGATTCTCCTGGACAGCCGCACGAAGCCGGAGCTTGCCACCTCACCGGGGACGCTCTGGTCGCCCCCACTCGGTCCGCATACGCTGGAGAACGTGGGCGGCACGGAGCTCAGGGTCATCGCGGTCGAGATCAAGGCACCGCTTCCAGCCTGACAGGGGAATCCGACCGGGGAGCCGGGGAACGGCGACGCGGCCGGCTTCCCACCACCACTGGCGCCCGAGGGGGATCTATCCCAGATTAGACGCAGATGTTAGGCGGCTCCTCTCCCTCATGGCGATAATGCGACACCTTCCACTGCTGGCACTCGCGATCGTCACAGGCGCTTCGGCCTGCACGGCGTCCGCGCCCTCGGAGGATCAGCTCGTGCGCTTCGAAGGCCGAGTCACGATTGGCGGCCAGCCCGCGGACACGCGTGCCACCGTCTACATCTACTACTACTCTGACTCGCTCCCGCCGGGACAGGCGTTTTCCTACGTTGCCGTCGCCTCCCTCGACTCGCTGGGGTTCTACCGCGGGCAGCTCGGGCCCTACCCGACCGACCACATCGACAGTCTGGTTGCGCGCACCTGGATCAGCTCCTGCGACGCCGGCACCTCCGCGGCGAGCGGACGCCTGGTCAATATCCGGGCCCGCCCGGACACGTTCACACTCCCGCCCATCGACCTCTCGTTTCCGGCGCTACCCGGACGCCTCGGTCGCGACTCGGTCGTGTGTGGCACGACATACGAGCAGGGGGGCGTCGGCGAGCATCCCGGCCTCCGGCTCATCTTCGACTCGCTCACATCGATTGTGGTATTCGGCCGCTGGGACATCGCCCACACCGCCTCGTTCGGAGACAGCTACGGCCGCTTCGCCGGGTACGTCCTCAACAACACGCTGATTCTCCCTCTCGCCCCCTACCCCGGACTGACCTGCACCGGCCTGATCGTCCAGATCCCGCTCGGTCCCGACAGCACCTTCGGTACGGCCATGCTGGGCGGCGAGCCGACGCCGGCGTGCAATGCCCCCGTGTCACGGCTGAGTCTCTTCCAGAGCGCTGGCTGGCCAGCGGGATTGCCCCTCGCGCCTCCGACGAAGTAATCGTCTGACCGGTTCATGAAGCCGTCGACGCGCGGGCGTTAGGCAGCTTGCGCGGGCGTGTCCCGGTCCGCAGCTTACGACGAGACGTTAGGCGGCAGACTCTTCCGACAAGCCCACCATGCGCGCATCTCCGCTCTTCGGCCTGGTGCTCTCGGCCACCCTGCTGGGCTGCAGCAAGGGGAGCCGGATCTCGGCCTCGGCCACCCTAAGCCCTCCGCTATCCGTCGCGATGCTCACCGTCACCGTCATCGATGGGAACCGGCAGGTCACGTGGACCGGGAGCGATTTCCGCCCCCGCACCAGCAACGCCACGCCGACGACACCCGAATGGGGCCTGCAATCCGATGGCGGAGAGATCGTCGTCGACTTCCGGCTCGACAGTGCGGGGGTGGCGCTGAGCCAGGGGTCCATTCAGCTCCCCCGACGCAGCGACTGGCGCTGGGGGGTGACCATCGTGGGAAGCACCGCCGATCCGCGGCTGGGATGTTTCGGCTGCGTGGGCTCGAAGGCTTTTGCACTCAGCAGCGGCTATCGCACGGTCGGCCACGACTCGGCCTGGGTGGTCTGGGGCGGCAACTCCATCAGCAATCCCGTCACCTACTGAGGCCGGGCCGGTGACCCTGGCGCATTTCCTCCCCGCGGTCCTGCTGTCAGCCGCCATTCCGCCGGGCGGCCGTCCGATCGCACCACCCGGTCCCTGCGATTCCGCGCTCGCCGCGCAGTATCAGTGGGCGGTCGAGTCCGCGCTGCCAGGGTTCCTCGGTCACTTCACTCGGCTGGACTCCACGGCCACGCATCGGGTGACGGCCACTACCACACCGGCCCTCTGCCGCAGGGCCATCCGCGCCCTCACCGAGCGAGACCGCCAGACCGGATTCACCGCCGCCACGGCAGACTCGGTCGCGGTGGTGGCGATCGACGAGAGCTTGTTCTACATCGTGTTGCGACGCGATCAGCGAGCGGGCGAGTGGCAACCCACGAGCTGGTTCGATCATGACTGGCAGTGGATCGCGGGGTTGCTGCTCTGATCACATGGGTCGCGCTGTGCCGCGCTCCACGACATATCCGCAGATTTCAGGGATCACCTCCACACCCGGTAAACCACCATGCCCGCCCGACGCGTCATCGGCCTCCTGCTCGCACTCTCCTCTGCTCCGCTCGCCGGGAGCCTCTCAGCCCAGGCGGCGCCGCCGGACTCCGCGCAGCTCGCGCTGGCCCGCCAGCTCATCAACGCCCAGGGCACCGGCGAGACCATGCTCAAAACATTGAACACGGCGTTCGACATGCAGCGGCACCAGGCCAGCGGTCTTCCCGCCGTGTTCTTCGACAGCGCCACCGCGGTCGCCCGGCGCCGGGTCCCCGAGCTGATCGATTCGCTCGTCCCGGTGGTGGCGGCCCAGTACTCGAAGGACGACATGCGCCAGCTGGTGACCTTCTTCGCCTCGCCGCTGGGCCAGCGCTTCGCCGCGGCGCAGGCGGACATCTCCATCGCGGCGGGCAAGCTGGGGCAGCGCTGGGGCATGCGCATCGGGGCCGAGGTCGTGAAGCTGCTCACCGATGCGGGGATCGACCTGACCCAGTAGTCGCTGCACTGATATCGCGCCGTCGACGCACGCCGCGCTCCTTACGCTCGGAGCCGGTGTAGCGTATTCTGGTTGACCACTGACCACGACGGGACCGCGCGATGCGCATCAGCGACATGAACTGGATGCAGGTCGAGGCCTACCTCCAGCGCGACGACCGCGCCGTGCTGCCGCTCGGCAGCACGGAACAGCACAGCTACCTCCGGCTGACGGTCGACTGCATCCTCCCCGAGCGGGTCGCCGCGGACGCGGCCGAGCCGCTGGGGATCCCGGTGTTCCCGGTCCTCTCCTACGGCGTGACGCCGTACTTCCGGGAGTTCCCGGGCTCGATCTCGATCCGGGTCGAGACCCACCTCGCGATGGTGCGCGACATCCTCGACGGCATGGCGCACAGCGGCTTCCGGCGCATCATGATCTGCAACGGCCACGGCGGCAACGGCGCCGCGCAGCAGTTCGCCCAGGAATGGGCCGCGGACCATCCCGGCTGCAAGGTGCTTTTCCATAACTGGTGGAGCGCCCCGAAGACCTGGGCCAAGGTGCAGGAGATCGATCCCGTGGCGTCGCACGGCTCCTGGATGGAAAACTTCCCCTGGACGCGGCTCCCGGGCGTCGAGCTCCCGAAGACGCAGCGGCCGATGGTGGACTACGACAAGGTGCGCCTGCTCGATCCGGTGGGGACCCGAAAGTACATCCCCGACGGCAACTACGGCGGCCTGTACGAGCGGCCCGATGCCGACGTGCTCGCGCTGTGGCAGGTGGCGGTGGAGGAAACCCGGGCGCTGCTCGACGGCTCGTGGGGTGGCCCATCGTAGCCGAGCGGGGGCGCTGCCTAGTCTGGGGCGCGGGCGCGATCGGCGGCACGATGGGCGCGTTCCTCGCCCGGGCCGGCCATGACGTGACGCTGGTCGACACGGTGGCCGAGCATGTCGACGCGATCAACGCGTCGGGCCTCCGCCTCACAGGGCCCATCGCCGAGTTCTCCACGCCGATGCGCGCCTTCACACCCGACCGCCTGACTGGCACCTGGGACACGATCATCCTCGCCACCAAGGCGCATCACACCACGGGCGCGACGCGGGCCCTGCTCCCTCACCTGACTCCCACCGGCTGCGTGGTCTCGGCCCAGAACGGACTCAACGAACTCGAGATCGCCGAGGTCGTCGGCGAGGGGCGCACCGTGGGTGCGTTCGTGAACTTCGGGGCCGACTATCTGGAACCGGGAGTGGTGCTCTACGGCGGGCGCGGCACGGTGGCGGTGGGTGAGGCGTTCGGCCCGCCGGAGACCCGGCTCTCCCCGCGCGCGCTCCGGATCCGCGACGAGTGGCGCGACTTCGACGAGCGCGCCCTCGCGACCGCGAACATCTTCGGCTACCTCTGGGCCAAGGAAGCCTACGGCGCGATGCTGTTCGCGACGGCGCTCACCAACGATTCGATCGCCGACTCGCTGGCGGCACCGGAGTATCGCGGGCTCTACATCGCGCTCGCCCGCGAGATTCTCGCCGTGGCGCTCGCGGTGGGAGTGCAGCCGGAGTCGTTCGACGGCTTCGATCCCGCGGTCTACCTGCCGGATGCGCCGCCCGGCGCGGCCACCGGCTCGCTCGACGCCCTCGTCGCCCACAACCGGAAGTCGGCCAAGACCCACAGCGGGATCTGGCGCGACCTCGCGATCCGCAAGCGGACGACGGAGGTCGACGCGCAACTCGGCATCATCGTGCGGATCGGCGCGAAGGCCGGGGTGCCGACCCCGCTCACGGCGCGGGTGGTCACGCTGATCCAGGAGATCGAACGGGGCATCCGCCCCCTCGCCCGCGAGAATCTCGCGGCACTGGCGTCGTGAAGCTCGATTTCACCGGGCGGACCGCGATTGTCACCGGCGCCGCGCATGGCTTCGGCCGCGCGATCGCGCTCGCCTTTGCGGAGCGGGGCGCGACGGTGTGGGCCTGCGACGTCCTCGAGGATGAACTCATCGAGACCGGGCGGCTCTGCCGCTGCAGCGTACGCACGGTGGATGTCCGCGATCGGGACGCGGTGAGCCGCTTCGTGGCCGAGGCCTCGCAGGCGACCGGCCGGGTGGATCTGCTCGTGAACAACGCTGGCGGGGTGCTGGGCCAGGTGGGCCGGCCGCTCGAGGAGGTCACGCCCGCGGAGTGGCAGGCCATCTTCGACGTGAACGTGACCGGGGCCTTTCTCTGCTCGCAGGCGGTGGCGCCGGGGATGAAGGCGGCGAAGTACGGCCGCATCGTCAACATCTCGAGCGGCGCCGGACTCGGCATCAGCCTCACCGGCATCCAGGCGTACGCCGCCGCCAAGGCGGCACAGATCGGGCTCACCCGGCAGCTCGCCCACGAGCTGGGGCCGTGGGGCATCACCGTCAACAACGTCGCACCCGGCTTCGTGCGCTCGAACCCCACGACCGAGCGGCAGTGGCAGGCCTACGGCGCCGAGAAGCAGCAGGCGCTCATCGAAGGGATCGCACTCAAGCGGCTGGGCACGGTGGAGGACATCGCCACGGGCGTGCTCTTCTTCGCGTCGGAGTCGGCGGGCTGGGTCACAGGCCAGGTGCTCTCGATCGACGGTGGCAAGTGAGCGACCTCGCCGCGGTACTGGCCCATCTCGAGGGACGGCACGAGCGGATCCTCGATGAGCTGATCGAGCTCGCCGCCATCCCGAGCATCAGCACCGATCCGGCGCATGCGGCCGATCTGCACGCCGCGGCGGCGTGGGTCGCCTCGAAGCTCGAGGCCGCGGGGCCGTTCAGCGTGCGGACGATCCCCACGCCCGGTTCGAGCGTGGTGTACGGCGAGTGGCTCGGTGCACCGGGAGCACCGACGGCGCTGATCTACGGCCACTACGACGTGCAGCCGGCGGATCCGCTCGATCTCTGGCAGAGCCCGCCGTTCCGGCCCACCGTGCGCGAGGGCCGGCTCTACGCCCGCGGCGTCTCGGACGACAAGGGGCCGATGCTCATCCCGATCAAGGTCGCCGAGGCGTTCTTCGCGGTGCGGCAGCGCCTGCCGATCAATGTGAAGTTCATGATCGAAGGGGAGGAGGAGGTCGGCAGCCGCCACCTCGGCGCCTTCGTCGCGGGGCATCGCGAGCTGCTCGCGGCCGACACGGTGCTCTCGGCCGACGGCGCGATGTGGCGCATCGACGAGCCGTCGCTCACGATCGGGAACCGGGGACTCGCGGGACTGGAGCTGACCGTGCAGGGGGCGGCGAAGGATCTGCACTCGGGGCGGCATGGCGGGAGCGTCGTCAACCCGCTGCATGCGATGGCGCGGCTCATCGCCTCGCTGCACCAGCCGGACGGCCGGGTCGCGGTAGCAGGCTTCTACGATCGAGTTCGCGAACTGGGCGCCGCCGAGCGGGCCGAGATCGCGGCGCTGCCATTCGACGAGGTCAGCTACCTCAGGCAGGTCGGCGCCGCGGCTCCCTTCGGCGAACCCGGCTACACCACGCTCGAACGGCAGTGGACTCGGCCCACGCTGGAGGTGAACGGCATGTGGGGCGGGTACCAGGGGCCGGGCGAGAAGACCGTCATCCCCTCGGTAGCGCACGCCAAGCTCACCTGTCGCCTCGTCCCGGACCAGGATCCGGAGGAGGTCGTCGCGCTGGTGAAGCGGCATCTCGAAGCACATGTGCCGGCCGGCGCGCGGCTCACGATCACACCCGGTGATCATGGGGCGCGGCCCTGCGCCACCGACCGCAACAACCCGGCACTCAGGGCGGCGGCTGCCGCGCTCGAGGCTACCTATGGAAAGGCGCCGCTGATGGTCCGCATGGGGGGCACGCTGCCGGTGGCCGAGATCTTCAAGCGCGAGCTGGGCCTCGACACGGTCTACTTCTCGTTCTCGACGGGTGATGAGGACTTCCACGCGCCGAACGAGTTCTTCCGGGTCCACCGCCTGCACGAGGGACTCGCGGCGTGGACCCGGCTGTGGGATTCCCTCGGACCAAAGGCCTCCGCATGACGCTCGCCCAGGAAGAGGCCCGGGTCGAGGCGCACAGCGCCGCGCTCAAGAAGGAACTCGGCGTCCGCGATCTCGCGCTGACGCAGATCCTGTTCATCATCGGCCTCACCTGGATCGGCGTCGCCGGCAAGCTCGGGCCGTCGCACGTCGTGCTCTGGCTGCTCGCCATCGTGCTCTTCTACCTGCCGATGGCCGGCGTGGTGATCTACCTCAACCAGCTCATGCCGCTCGAGGGCGGGCTGTACCAGTGGGCCAAGCTGGGGTTCAACCCGGTGGTCGGCTTCCTGCTGGCGTGGAATCTCTGGCTCTACGTCATCGTCTACACCTCGGAGATCGGCATCCAGTGCGCGACCTATCTCTCGTACGCGCTCGGGCCGAGCGCGGCGTGGATGACCTCGAGCACCTGGTTCGTCGCGCTCTCCTCGGCGGTGATCCTGGCGCTGATGGCCGTTGCCGCGACGGTTGGGCTCGCGGTCGGCAAGTGGGTGCACGGGATCGGCGGGGTGTTCATGCTGATCATCTTCGCCGTGCTGATGGTGCTGCCGTTCATCGGGCTCGCCACCGGTCACTTGAGTGAGTTCCACCCGTTCCGGGCCGAGATCCCGGCGTTCACGCTCTTCAACCTGAACATCCTGGCGAAGATGGGGTTCGGGGCGCTGGGCGGGTTCGAGTACATCGCCATTCTCGCCGGCGAGACGCGCGCCCCCGCGAGTGCGGTGCGGAAGTCGGTGTACATCGCGGCCCCGGCCATCGCGGTGATGTTCATCATGGGCACCGCCACCGTGGTGGCGTACGTCCCGGCGAATGACATCGACCTGGTCGGCCCGATGCCGCAGGTGCTCAGGGTCGGCTTCGGGCCCTTCGGCATCGCCGGCCCGCTGGTCACGATCGCGATCCTCATGACGCTCGCCATGCGCGTGGCACAGGTGAGCGTGAGCTTTACCGCCGTGACTCGGCTCCCGATGGTGGCCGGCTGGGACCGGCTGCTGCCCGCGGCGTTCAGCAAGCTGCATCCCCGCTTCCGGACCCCGGTGAACTCGATCCTGCTGGTCGCGGTGTGCGCCTTCGTGGTGTCGCTGCTCAGCCTGATCGGGGTGGGCCAGGCGGAGGCGTTCCAGCTCCTGTTCAACGCCGGGGGCACCTTCTACGCGCTGGCGTACGTGGTGATGTTCTCGATCCCGCTCTTCGGGCTCCGGGATGTGTCGCCGAGGCCGTCGCTCTGGCTCCGCATCGGGTCGCTGTCGGGGCTGGTGATGACGCTGCTGTACATCGTGCTGTCGATGTTTCCGATCATCAAGGTGGAGAACGAGGCGGGCTTCGCGCTCAAGATCGCGACGATGATCGTGGTGATGAATCTGATTGGTGTCGGCATCCTGCTCGGCGCTCGCCGGCGGGCGACTGTAGTCGTGGATACGGGGGTATGACATGTCGCACCTGACGTCGCGCGTACGTGGCGCTCGCTGGCTCGCTCTGCTCCTGGTCGTGTCGCTGGCGACGGGAGCCACGCTGGCCCGGCGGAGCAGCGGCAACCTCGCCGGCGAGTGGGATGTCTACGTCGCGCTCAGCGCGCGGCCGCACTTCGGCTTCGAGGGGTGGCGCCGGATGGGATTCGCGCACTTCGCCGCGAGCGACTCCGGCAACGTGGGGTGGCTCCGCCGCCGCACCGGCCAGCCGATGCTCAGCGTCACGAAGATCGCGGCGAGCGGTGACTCGGTGTGGCTGACCCAGGACTCGGCGACGGTCATGCGCGCAGCGTGGCACGGCGACACGCTCGTGGGGGTGCAGTTCACCAACGACAAGCCGCTCGATCGCCGCTTCCGTCTCGTGCGCCGCGCCACGCCGGGGGTGGTGGAGCAGGACCACCAGGTGTGGACGATGCCGGCCTCGGACTCGCAGTACGCGGTGACGATCGACAGCTCGACGCTGATGCCGCTCCGCGATGGCGCGAAGCTGGAGACCTACATCGTCCGGCCGGTGGGCCCCGGGCCCTTCGGCGTCGTCATGCAGCGCTCGCCGTATCGCGCCACCAATCCGATGGCGGGCAAGTGGTGGGCGTCGCGCGGCTACATCTATATCGGACAGCTGGTGCGGGGCCGGGGCAAGTCGAGCGGCGACGTGGCGGACTTCGGCGACTACACGACCGACATCCAGGATGGCTACGACGCGGTCGAGTGGGCGGCGAAGCTCCCGGGCGCCAACGGCAAGGTCGGCCTGATCGGTCACTCCGACGAAGGGCGACTGGCCTGGTATGCGGCCGTCAGCAATCCGCCGCACCTCGCGGCGATCTCTCCCACGGCGGCGTCGCCCGATCCGTGGGTGGTCGTGCCCTACGCCGCGATGGCGTTCGGGCCGATCAACGTGGACTGGGCCTGCCTGATGCGGGGCCGGGATCTCGATCCGAACACGGCGGAGCTCGACATCGGCGAGGCGATCACCCACCTGCCGATCGCCACGCTGCCAGAGCGGCTGGGCTGTGGCAAGATCCCGCTCTGGGACCGCTGGATCGCGCATCCGACGCTCGACTCGTACTGGAAGACCCGCGCCGCCACCACCTACTTCGACAAGGTGCGGGCGCCGGTGCTGTCGATGGCCGGCTGGCACGACGATTCGCGCGGGCCGATCTACTACACCGACTCGCTGCTCAACCACCCGAACCACCCCAACTGGCACATCGTGATGGGCGTGCATGCCCACAAGGGGGTGGACTACGTGGCGGGCGACTTCGGGCCGCAGGCGCGCTACCAGTATCGCGATCTCCAGCTCCGCTGGTTCGACCACTACCTGCTGGGCAGGAACAATGGCGTCGACACCCTGCCCCACCTCGACCTCTTCATTCAGGGCGACAACGTCTGGCGCACCGAGAACGAGTGGCCGCTGGCGCGCCAGAAGCTGACGAGGTGGTACGTCTCCTCGGGCGGGCATGCGCAGACCAGCGCCGGCGATGGCGTGCTCGACTCGCTGCCGCCGAAGGGCGCCGCGGCCGACACCTTCACCTACGACCCCGCCGATCCGACGCCGTATCTCATCGACTCGCGCGAGCTCGAGGAGTCGCTCAACGAGGACTACACCACGCTCAACGCCACCCGGAAGGACGCGCTGGTCTACACCTCGGCGCCGCTCACCCGGCCGCTCGAGGTGACGGGGGAGATGACGGCACAGGTGTGGGCCGCGACCAATCGTCGCGACACCGACTGGGCGGTCATGCTGCTCGACGTCTTTCCGGATGGACACGCCGAGCGGGTGCAGGACGGGCTGGTGCGGGCGCGGTTCCGGAAGGGGATGGACCGCGAGGTGCCGCTGGTGCCGGGGCGGGTGGAGCGCTACGACCTCGATCTCTGGTTCACGTCAACGGTCTTTCAGCCAGGCCATCGGCTCCGGGTCAGCATCTCGTCGGCGCTCTTCCCCAAGTATGACCGCAACCTGAACACCGGCGGCAACAACGAGCGGGACAGCACCTTCGTGGTGGCGCACCAGCGGCTGCTGCACGACGCGGCGCACCCGACGCATGTGGTGCTGCCGGTGATTCCGCGGTAGTCCGGGCACGACCTCTCTCTTGGCTTCGAGCCGATGAGACGCGCACTCCCCAGCTCCGCCCTGCTCCTTCTGCTGGCGCCGGCGATCGCGTCGGCACAGGGGGTCGCCGACAGCAGTCTTGCGATGACGAGCAGCGAGATTCACGACGCGATTACCCTGGCCGACACCACCGCGGTCGCGGATGTCCGGCTCCGGCTGGTGCCGGTCGGCAGCTACAACGTGGGCGTCTCGGTGGTGCGCCGGTCGCAGGTCGACGGACGGACGCCGCCTGACGCGATCGTGCACGACGCCATCACCGAGGTCTACGAGATCCGGGAGGGACGGGGGATTCTCGTCGTCGGCGGGGCATTGGATGATCCGCATCCTTTCCCGGCCGAGAGTCCGATCGTGCTCGGCCTCATCGGGCCGAGTGCCCGCGGGACGACGATTCGTGGCGGAGTGCGGCGGGAGGTCGGGCCCGGGGATGTCGTGGTGATCCCGCCGCGCACGCCGCACGGCTTCGCCGAGTTGCTGACGCCGAAGATCACCTACATCATCGTGCGGATCGACGGCGATCGGGTGCTGCGGCCGGCGCCGTGAACCGGGCCGTGTCCGTCCGTGCTGACGCCGCGGCGCGGGAAGGTTGGTAGGGCAGGCCTCCGTGCCTGCCCACGACTGAGGGTGGTACATCGCCAACGAGAACCGGGAGCCTCCGATGCCCGCCAAGACCACGTCCACCCCGGAAGCCCAGCTGCGTGCGATGATCGCGAAGTGCGATCCCGGACAGCAGCCGCTCATCCGCGCGGTCCGCGCGGCGCTCCGCAAGCGGCTGCCGACGGCCAACGAGCTGGTGTACGTCTACGCCACGGGACTGGTGATCTCGTATTCGCCGAGCGAGCACGGCATCCAGGGGATCCTTTCGACCGCCGCGCGCGCCGACGGCGTGGCGCTGTACTTCAATCAGGGACCGAAGCTGCCCGACCCGAAGAAGCTGTTGCAGGGATCCGCGAAGCAGACCCGCTTCATCCCGGTGGAGTCGGCCCGCCGGCTGGCGCATCCCGATGTCGAGGCGCTGATCGCCGCGGCGATCAAGGCGAGTGCGGTCGCGCTGCCGTCGACGGGGCGCGGCCGAGTCATCATCCGGACCGATGGCGCGACGAAGCGGCCGCGCCGGTCCTCGAAATGACCGCGGCGCAGCGCCCCTAGCCGTCCCCCCCGGGCGGGATAGCTTTCCGCCACCCCACATGTCGAATAATCTCGAGCACCTCGCCGGCGCCCTCGCCGACCGCTACCGGATCGAGCGCGAGCTCGGCGCCGGCGGGATGGCCACCGTCTACCTCGCGCAGGACCTCCGTCACGACCGCAAGGTCGCCCTCAAGGTGCTCCGCCCCGAGCTGGCCGCGGTGATCGGCGCGGACCGGTTCCTCGCGGAGATCAAGACCACCGCCAACCTGCAGCACCCGCACATCCTGGCGCTGTTCGACTCGGGCCGCACCGGGGATGGCTCCGGACGGGGCGCCGACGTCGTCTTCTACGTCATGCCGTTCGTCGATGGGGAGACCCTGCGCGACCGGCTCACCCGCGACAAGCAGCTCCCGGTGGACGAGGCGGTGCGGATCGCGCGCGAAGTCGCGGACGCGCTGGAGTATGCCCACCGGAGCGGCGTGGTCCACCGCGACATCAAGCCGGAGAACATCCTGCTGCACGGGGGCCATGCGCTCGTCGCCGACTTCGGCATCGCCCTCGCCGCCTCGCGCTCGGATGGCGGCACCCGGATGACCGAGACCGGGATGTCGCTCGGCACGCCGCACTACATGAGTCCCGAGCAGGCGATGGGCGAGCGGGAGATCACGCCGAGGAGCGACGTGTACGCGCTCGGCTGCGTGCTGTACGAGATGCTGGCGGGCGAGCCGCCCTTCGTCGGCCCGACCGCGCAGGCGATCGTGGCGCGGGTGATGACGGAGGAGCCGCGGAGCCTCACCCTGCAGCGGAAGAGCATCCCGCCGCACATCGAAGCGGCGGTGAGGACGGCGCTGGAGAAGCTGCCGGCGGACCGGTTCGCGAGCGCGGCGGCGTTCGCGGCGGCGCTCGACAACGCCGCGTTCACCACTGCCAGTGCCGCGGCGAAGGGTGCCCGGGGGGCGCCGAGCCCGCGCACGCTACTGCGCCTCGTGCTGCCGGTCGCGGCGGTCGTCGCACTGGTCACCTTCGGGCTGACCCGCTGGCTCGGCGGGGCCCGCGCGAGTGTTGCCGGCGGGCGGAGCGCTCGAGTCAGTATCCAGCTTCCCGAAGGCTACGAACTGGGCGCCGGCAACCTCAATCCGGTCGCCATCTCCCGCGACGGCGCCCGCATCGCTTACGTCGGCCAGAGGGACGGCAAGAACCGCATCTTCATCCGCGCGCTCGATCAGGCGGTGGCGGAGCCGCTCGACGGCACCGAAGGGGGTGATGGCCCCTTCTTCTCGCCTGACGGACGCTGGATCGGCTTCTTCTCGGGATCGAAGCTCCGGAAGATCGCCCTCAACGGCGCGGCCCTGCAGCCACTCGCCGATGCGCCGTTCCACCGGGGCGGCGCCTGGGGGGACGACGGCTTCATCTACTACGCGCCCACCAACATCGGCGGGATCTGGCGGGTGCCGGAGGGCGGGGGCACTCCCACGCAGGTGACGCAGCTCGACACAATCACCGGGGAGATCAGCCATCGCTGGCCGCACCGGATCGCGGGCACGAAGACGCTGCTTTTCGCCGTCTGGACCGGCCCGGGCGACGACGAGCATCACATCGCATCGCAGGCGCTCGGTGCCGCGGTGCACACCCTGCTCGTGAAGGGTGGGGATGCACCCCAGTACGTCCCCGAGCGCCGGCTTCTCCTGTACACGCATCGCGGCCAGCTTTTCACGGTGCCGTGGAAGCCCTCGGCGGAGGGGCTGGGCAAGGACGTGCCGGTCACCGCCGAGGAACGCCCGAACGACGGCATCGGGAACGAGGGCTCGGGCAACTATGCCGTTTCCGACGACGGCACGCTGGCGTACATCAGCAGCGGCGTCTCCTACAACAACCAGCGGCTGGTCTGGGCCGGGCGGTCGGGGGCGATCACGCCGCTGCCGCTCCCCGAGCGAGCCTACGAGAACATCGCCCTCTCACCCGATGGAAGCCGGGCCGTGGTCCAGATCCGGGAAGGGGTGACTCGGCTCTGGCTCTACGACTTCGGCCGGGGCACCCTGACGCCCCTTGCCACCGGCGCCGGGAGCAGCCAGTCGCCGCAATGGAGCGTCGACGGCACCCACATCTACTATCGGGGCACCCGCCAGGGGACCCGGAATCTCTATCGCCTGGCAGTCGACGGATCGGGCGGGGAAGAGCGGCTCACCATCAAGCGTGGTGTCATCCAGACGCCGACGTCGCTCTCCACCGACGGCCGCATCCTCATCTACGACGAGAACGGGCCGGACGAACCGGAGGGCTCCGCCACGTGGGTGCTCCGGCTGGACGGGGACCCGGCACCGCGTCGTTTCCTGCCACTGCCCGCCGCCGGGCACGATGGCCAGCTCTCGCCGGACGGACGGTGGGTCGCATACCAGACGCAGGTCTCATCCCGGTGGGAGATCTTCGTCGCGCCGTTCGCGGGCTCGGGGGAGCGGCGGCTGGTCTCGACCGATGGCGGCACCGAGCCGCTCTGGTCGCGCGATGGCCGGGAGCTCTTCTATCAGAACGGGACCCGGCTGATGGTCGTCTCGGTGACGCCCGGCGCCAGCTTCTCCGCGAGCCCGCCCCGGCTGCTGTACGAGGGGTGGTTCCTGCGGACGATCACCGGCAACACCAGCTTCAGCATCGCGCGGGACGGCTCCCGTTTCCTTCGGATTCAGCCCGTCGATCGGGTCCCCGCCATCACCCGCATCGAGCTGGTGCTCAACTGGTTCTCGGAGCTGAGCCGGCAGGCCAGGGAGCGCGCGCAGTAACCAACGCCGCCGACTGAATTCGCGACAGAGACGCCGCGGCTGACAGGTGGCATCGGCTCTCCCGTGGCGGTTACGCTTCTGACAATCGTCCAGGAGCTGCCTGTGCGTGCCGAAGAATCGAGACCGGACCCCGTCGCCGTCGCGGCGATCGCTGCTGCCCCGCTCGAACTCCCCTCCCCTTCCACACACCCGGAGCCGATTCACCTGGTGGTCGTCACCACCCGTGCGCTGACGCCGGACGAGGCCTCGCCGGGAGGCGTCAGCCTGCGGACGCGGTTCTGGCATCCCCGCGACCGCCGCTGGAGCGAGAACGACTTCGAATCCCTCGAGCATGCCCTCCGGCTCTTCGTGGACGAGAGCGGCTGGCAGCTGCTGCAGGACCAGGCGCTGGAGGGGGCACTCGCACGCGAATGGATCTTCCAGGCGCGGCGAAGCGATTTCGAGCACGCCACGCAGGAAGAGCTCCTGCAGGAGATCGGGCTCACTCCAGGCCACGTCGAGGTCCTGCTCAAGGATGTGACGCCCGCTGACCCCGAGCGGAGTGACGGCGGCGCGGCCTGATGCCCGCCGCCGCGGTATCTCCGCGCGGCTACTGGCGCACCCCGGCCACGCGCCGCAGCTTACGAACCGACGCTCGTCCGCCGCTCGCCGGCATGATCGCATGCGACCGCCTCGGCTTCCCGGCGATTCCGTTGCGATCACCTCCGCCGCCTAGCCAGCGACAGAGGCGTGGCTGTCTTTCCCGGAACCAGCGGAGGACTTCAGTGGGCCTCTTCAGCGGACTCTCCTTCTGGCTCCTCTACTTCGCGCCGGCCATCATCGCCTGGTATCGGGTGAAGCAGGGCGGCACGATCATCGGCACCCTCAGCGGCATCATCGTCATCAATGCCCTGATCGGGTGGACGGTGATCGGGTGGTTGCTGATGCTGGCCAACGCGTTCGGCATCAACCCCGTCGCCTGGTTCGTGCTCCGGTTCGGGAGTCACCTGACGACGTCGGGGCCGGCTCCCATGATGGGATCGGGCGGCGCGCCGTCAGGCGGTTCCTCGACTGTGCCCTGCGGTCAGTGCGGCGCCTCGGGCACGATCATGTGCTCGAGCTGCGGGGGCCGGGGGAGCTGGTACAACGCGCCGAGCGGCGAACGCGGGGTCGCACAACTGCAGACCTGCAACGCCTGCGCCGCCAGCGGCCGGCTGCGGTGTCCCTACTGCGGCGGCTCCGGGCGGCTGGCGGGACCGATCGGCTAGCCCCCGGTGGGGGGCTGCCGGTTTGCGTGGCGCCGGCGGCCGCATCAGCTTGGATGGACATCCGAATCACCTCGACGCCTCCCTGGCCCTCACCTCGGGTGCGCATGCACGACCTCCCTCCTGTCCTGCAGGCGATCGGTCGCACGCCGACGATCCTGCTTCGCAAGGTTCTCCCCCGACGCGACGTCCGTCTCTACCTCAAGCTCGAGGGACAGAACCCCACCGGCAGCATGAAGGACCGCATGGCCCTCGGCGCCATCCTCGGGCCGATGGCACGCGGCGAACTCACCCCCGGCATGTCGGTCGTGGAGTACACGGGCGGGAGTACCGGGACGTCGCTGGCGTTCGTCTGTGCCGCGCTGGGTCTTCCGATCACCATCGTCACCTCCGACGCCTTCAGCCGCGAGAAGCGGGATCACATGCGCGCGCTCGGCGCCGAGGTCATCGAGCTTCCCAGCGAGGGCGGCCGCACGACGAAGGAGCTCATTCAGCGGATGATCGCGACGGCGAAGGAGCTCGCCAGCCGGCCCGGGACCTACTACGTGGATCAGTTCAACAATCGCGACGCCGCGGCGGGATACCATCCGATGGCCGAAGAGCTCCTCGCGCAGGCGGGCGGCAGGATCGACCTGTTCGTGCAGAGCGTGGGCACGGCGCAGTGCATCACGGGGGCCTCGGAGGCGCTCCGCCAGGCCAGCCCCGGCGTCACGGTGGTCGCCGTCGAGCCGGCGGAATCCCCCGTGTTAGGGGGCGGGGATCCCGGCCCCCACAAGATCGAGGGGGTCGGCCCCGGCTTCCTCCCGCCGATCTGGCGCGCCGGGATCGCCGACCGGATCGTGGCCATCTCCACGGCGGACGCCAAGGCGATGGCGCGGCGGCTGGCGCGGGAGGAGGCGGTCTTCGCGGGGACCTCCACCGGGGCGAACGTCGCCGCGGCGCTCCGGGTCGCCGAGGAGCTGCCGTCCGGCGCGACGATCGCGACGATCGCCTGCGACACCGGGCTCAAGTACCTCTCCACCGACCTGTATACCGCGTAGCGCGCCGCACCTGCGGTGATGCCACCATTCATGGAAGGCAGGCCACGATGAGCGACGAGAAGACCGACACCGCGGCCAAGGGGGTGACAGTGACGCTGCTCGGCACCCTCGACCTCGGTCCCGAGATCGAGGGCATGGCGGGGCGTCAGCTCCGCATGCGCATGGTGACCATGGCACCCGGCGCCGTCTTCGGTCCGCTGCACGACCACCGGGACCGGCCGGGCATGGTGTACATCCTCGAGGGCACCATCACCGATCACCGGAGTGGCGTCGCCACGGAGTACGGTCCGGGCGCGGGCTGGCCCGAGGACCGGCACACCCTGCACTGGCTCGAGAATCGGGGGACGACGCCGGCGGTGGAGATCTCGGTGGACATCGTCAGGCAGTAACGGAGGCCGTGTGCGACCCCTCGGCTTGAACCCGGCGCATTGGCGATGAACACGCCCTCTGCGCTGGCACTCCGCCGCGCCACCGAGCGCGACCTCCCGGCGCTGATCGCGCTCGCGCGGCGCTCGTGGCTGAGCGCCTTCGCCGAGACGCTGCCGGCGACGGCGGTGCGCGCGTGGGCGGAGGCGGATCGCGCCTCGTCCTGGTATCGCACGCACTGGCCGGCGATGACGGTCGCCGAGCTGGAGGGCGTCCTCGCCGGCGTGGTCCAGCCGATGGACGACGAGATCAACGGGCTGTGGGTGGACCCGGCCTTTCAGGGCCGGGGCGTCGGCACCCTCCTGCTCACCGAGGGCGAACGCCGGATCGCCGAGGCCGGCTTTCGCCGGACCTGGCTCCACTGCTCGGGCCGGAATCCCCGCGCCCGGCGGTTCTACGTGGCGCGGGGCTATCGGCATGTCCGGACGGAGGTGTCCGTCCTGCCTGACGGAAGCCCGGAGGAGCTGCTGGTCTACGAGCGGCCGCTCACCATGGCCTCGCCGGAGTCCTGAGCGCTGCGTACCGCGACTCGGCGTCGCCACCGACTGTCCCGGGGTGGCAGCATCGGCGATTGCGCGATACCCTTCCTCGCCCGCCCTGCCACGAGCGGGCGAACCATTCCCTTCATCGAGACATCCATGCGCATCGACGACCGGCTACTGCTGTCAGCGACCCGCGGCTCCCTCCTCCGGCTCGGCGCGTCGGCGCTCGTCGGTGTGCTGCTCATCGGGTGCAACGGACAGGCGGCCCCTTCGGGGACCGCCCTGCGGGCCGGCTTCGATTCGGCCAACGTGGCGTTCCATCAGGCGCTCCGCAGCAACGACACGACCGGCTTCTTCGTCTACGTCGCCGACGACGTGCGGATGATGCCGCCGAACGAGGCGGGGGTGATCGGCAAGGCCGCGGTCCGCACGTGGCTGACCGGGTTCCTGAGCCAGTATCGCACCAGCTCGCTGGATCTCTCGGAAGAGGAGGTCTACCTGGGAGGCGACTGGGCCACCCTGGTGGGCACCTATGCGTGGGGGCTGACGCCGGTCGCCGGCGGTGCCCCGGTGGTCGACCGGGGGCACTTCATCCAGGTCTGGCAGCATACCGCCGATGGGCGGTGGCTCTTCACCCGCGAGATCTGGAACAGCTCGATACCGGCCCCCGCGGCCGGCACACCGTAGCCGAGCGTGATGCCGCAGCAGCGCCGTGATCCGTGACCCCTGCCCGGGAGCCCGTGATGCCTGACAAGAGCCGCAGCAAGCCGAAGGGACCGGCGAAGCGCCCGGTCGCGAAGCAGCGCGTGACGCCGCAGGGAACCACCCCCTCCCGGCTGATCGATGCGCGGATCAAGGAGCTGGATGACTGGCGGGGGCC
>JBGASX010000152.1:0-3623 GCA_044229445.1 Gemmatimonadales bacterium
CCCCAGCGCATTGGTCAGCGTCACGATCTCGCCGACGGCCCGTCCCCCCGCGGCGAGCACCGCGTCGCGCGCGGCGGGGACGTCATCCACGACGAAGGCGATGTGCCCGAAGCCCGGGCGGTTGACCGCGGTCTCGGGCCGCGGCTCGAGGAGGTTGTAGTTGAAGATCTCGAGCGTCGGGCCGTCGGGGCCGTGGCCGGGGAGCCGGAGATGCTCGCCACGCAGCTCCGCGCCGGGAATCCCGGTCCCCCGTTCGAGGTCCGCCCCCTTGTAGTCGCGCACCGGCGGCACCGGCACGCAGCCGAAGAGCTCCTGGTAGAAGCGCGACAGCGCCTTCCAGTCGGTGGCGATGAGGTTGGTGTGACCGTAGCGTGCGCCGGCGATCATGGGCGGTCCTCTGGTGACGCGTTGTCAGGCGTAAGGGTCACCCGAAGTCGCGGCGGAGGCGCCACCGGGACGGGTGCAACCACGCGGCTCGGCGATGAATAGTGCGGGAAGATCGGGCCGCATATTGGTGGCCTAGGGTGCCGGCGCAGTGGCGCAGGGCACTGCCCGTCGTCAATAGCGCCAGGTATAGCCGATGCCGAAGTTGCCGACGGCGACGGTGCGATGACGGCTCGTCGCCCATCCGATGCCGCGTGACAGCGAGAGCGTGAACCCGGACCGCGACGTATACGCGTACCCGAGTGCGAGGGAGGGTCCGTATGGAATGGGGGCGGAGGCCAGGCTCTGGTCCGCGATCAGCGGGGCGAAGGCGCCCTCCAGGAAGACGCGGTGACGCGACCCGCCGGTGTAGGCTCGGATGCCGCCGGTCGCGGCCACGCGCCCGTCACTCGCGTTCACCTCCGGGATGTAGCCGACGCTGGCGAAGGCGCTGAGCCGGGAACGATAGAGGAAGCCCTCGAAGGCGCCTCCGATTCCCGCGTAGGAGTTGCCGAGGCCGACCGTAAACACCGCGTGCCGCGCGGCGAGCGAGTCGGGCCCCGGCGACTGTGCCGCGACCGCCGCGAACGGAACGGCTCCGAGTGCGATGAGCAGCAGGCGCACGCGCATAGTCACCTCCAGGGCTGAATGACGGAGTCCGCGAACCTTGGTTCAGGGCCGGATGCCCGGCCTCCTCGTCAGGTCGCGCCGCCGCTGGAGGATGCGATCACCGGCGACCCGCCCCGGCCTGCCTAACGCCTGTGCATAAGCTGCGGAGCGCTGCCGGTGGACGCAAGAGATTTCGCCGAGCTGACTGCATTCCGGCCGCTCCGCGTTCCGGTCGGCAACATTCACCCGCGCCGCCGCGATACCAGCGGTGCCGCGCGCACGAACGCACCAGTCGCCGCCTCCTCGAGCATCCAGCGACCCATGGCCTCGTAGGAGACGGGGGACCAGGAGTTGAGCGCACCCTCCCAGGTCGCCGAGGCCACGGGAGGCTCGTTCCTGCCGCGCGCATTGAGGCCGCCGCGGATGAGCGTCCAGCGCAGCGACGCGAATGCTCCGCGACCGAGCGCATCCACCACCGCCTGCTGCTCCCGGGCGCCGCGGCCGACCCTTCCCGGCATCCACATGAAGAAGCGCATGACTCGGCTCGCCGGCTCTCCCGGCGATGAGGTGAGCAGGGTGTTGATGATGAGGATGCGATCAACCCCCGCGGCGCGCATCGCCTCCTCGACCGCGGCCATGTTCTGGGAGAGCAGCGCCGAGCTCTCCTGGCTCGTCGCCGTGACGCCGAGTGCAGTGAGTACGGCATCGGCGCCCTCGAACGCCTTCGTGAGCGCGGCGCGATCGGCGAGCGACTCGACGACCGCGACGCGGGAGCCGGCCGGCACATTGGCGATGCGCTCCGGCCGGGACCTCACGATCGCGGTGAAGCCGACGCCGGCGCTTCGGCAGATGCCGAGTATCGCCTGGCCGAGACCACCGGCCGCGCCGACGACGGCCACATGCTTCGGCAATACAGCCACGCCGAGCGCCCTACTGCGCGCGCGTCCCGTGCATGCGGAGGCTCTTCACCGAGTCCGGCCCGGTGATCGAGTAGTGGGCGACCGACGTGCCGACGAGGTCCGCGCCCTGGAGCCGGAAGACGCTGTGGGTGCTCACCTGGACGCCTTTGCGCAGCGCGCTCTCGTACGGACCGGCCTCGACCACGATGCTGTCTCCGGCGGTCGCCAGCATGCGCCCGGTGACCGGGGGACGGTTCGGGAAGGTCAGGGTCCAGCCGGAGCCGTCGGGGGAGATGACGAGTTCGTAGCTGAGGATGACGCTGTCCGAGGTCTCCGGAGTGACCTGCATGTTCCACTTGCCCGCGACCGCGGCGAGCGAGATCGGGGCTGGGGCCCCGGCGCCGAGTGCCCCTGCGGTGGAATCCTTGGCGGCGGCCTGGGGTTCGGGTTTGGCGCAGCCGGCCAGCAGGGCCAGCCCGAGGCAGATCGTAGTCGTGCGCATGACGCTCTCCGGGATCGTGAGGGAAGGGGTGGGGAAGCGCGCCCAACGTACGGTCCGGTACGGATGAGGACAAGGATGAGAACCCCCGCCCACCCTCGTCACGGCTCGATGACCCGCGGCGCCTTTGACGCTGCACTGAGCTTGAGCGTCGTCTGTGCCCCCCGTGCCCGGATCTGCACGTAGGTGTCCTCGGCCGTCCCTCCGAACGACGCCCCGGCACCATCCTCGGTGGTGGCGATCTTCACATTGGGATGACCGGCCGAACTGCGCAGGCGGAGCAGAACGGTCTCCGGCACCCCGCGGCTTCCGTCAGGCATCCTGATCGTGGAGTCAGCCGGCAGGATCTCGATGCTCGCCCTGACCTGGCCGCGCTGGTCGACGATCTCGAGTCCTCGACCCCGCAGGACCGGAAGCTCCGCGCTGTCGGCGGCTGCAGCAGGGACGTGGGTCGTCAGGTTGACGAGGACGAGCGCGATGTTGAGGCCGGTCAGCGGGACCAGGAGGCGGGAGGAGGTCATGGTGGCTCGCGGCGAAGGTTGAGGTCTCGGAATCGTCCCGCTGGGATGCCGGCAGCGGGGCGGGGGTTGGGACAGCCGGCACCGTACCACCGGCTGCAGTGATGGCGTGTTCGATTGCCTCGGCGTCGCCGCCTACGGCGTCCGTCGGAGGCGCACGAACCGCGGGTAGTAGACGGCGGTGTCCGCCCGCTGCCTGCTGAACGGCAGATTGGTCGCGTAGGTCAGGACGAGGTCAGCCCCCTGCAGTTCCGGGTGTGCCTTGCCGGCGTAGATGAGGATGTCGGGCAGGGCCGTCTCCGGCGGCACGTAGACGGTGTCGCGACGTGTCCATGGACCAGTCAGGGCAGGAGCGACCGCCATGCCGAGGACGGCGGGGCCGAACCCGAGGGACTGGAACGCGAGCCAGGCACCGCTCTCCCGATCGCGGTGCACGCTGAACTCGGTCTGCGCATTGTCGAAGATGGTGGTGGGTGTACCCGTCATCGCGCTCGCCGAGACCCAGCCGGTCGGGGCCTGCCACCACTCCGGATGGAACAGGTCCCCTGCAGCCGCCCGATCCAGCGACCAGCGCAGCAGGTACACCGCGTGCTGCGGGTCGGGCTCGCGAGGGGAGACGGCGTAGAGGTAGTCGCCTTCGATCAGCACGCCACCACCACCCGGAATCACCGGGAG
>JBGASX010000074.1:0-22098 GCA_044229445.1 Gemmatimonadales bacterium
CCTCTTCTGCATCGTGCCCCCGGAGTCAGGCCGGGGAGACGGTGACTCCTAGAACCGGACCGACAGGCCGGCCGTCAGGGCGAGATCGTTCTGGTAGGTCTTCGAGCCGCTGAAGTTCCCGCCGTACATGTAGTCCTCGGCGTCGAACCGCAGCCCGATCATCGAGCCGAGCGGAATCCGGATGCCGGCGCCGATGTTCGCCCCGAAGTCGGACTTGCTCTTGTTGCTGTCCAGGATGTCCTCCCCTCGGCGGATGAAGGCCGGGCCGGCTCCGACGAAGAAGCCGAGTCCCGAGACGGCGGGCGAGACGCCGAGCATCAGCTTGAGGCTGGCGACCACCACCTTGCTGTCCCGGTTGGCGTTGATGGTGGCGCCCGCCACCTTGATCCGGGCCGGGGCATAGCCCGCCACGAACTCCGCCCCGACGGGACCCCTGCCCCAGAAGGTCAGGCGCCCGCCGCCGATGAAGCTGTTGTTGCGCTTGATGCTGTTCCCGAGCGAGGAGAAGCTGTTCTTCGTGGGAACGAAGATGCCGCCGTACGGCGTGATGCTGACGGATCCCTGTGCACTGGCGCTCCGGGTTCCGGCTGCGAGCCCGAACAGCGCCAGCGCGGAGACCAGGATGCTCCGAGCTGGATGGCGTGTCATGATTACTTCCCCAGGGTCAGGTTGTTGCTGGCCTGCGTATCATCGAACGTGATGGCGTCGATGCCGCCGGTGCCCCAGCCCGCGAGCACGATCGTGTACGCCTTGCCGGCCTCGAAGTGCATGTTCTTGAGCAGGAGCGGCTTCCGGGTCTTGAGATCGCTGCGGATCTCGAGGGTGCCGCTGACCGGGGTGATGTCCTTGTTGCCGGCCTCGCTGCCGTAGTTCACGCCGCTGAAGATCGGGTCCTTCTGACCCTGCATGGCGACGTCGATGCTCCCGATGTCGGGGGCGGCGTTGATGACGCGGATCCGGGCCTTCCCGGAATCGGCGACGACCTCATCGCGCAGGACGGTCATCTGCGGCTCGCCCTTCTTGCCGGGCAGCGCGACGATAGTGTAGCGATACCCGTCCGTCATCGCCTCGCTGTTGTTCGCGAGCGTGCTGTCCATTCCGGTCGTGTGCAGCCGGAAGTTCACCATGTTGTTGCGGATCTCGGCGTACGGCGTGACGCCCTTGTAGCCGATGTCGGTGAAGACGGTCCGGTCACCGCCGGTGACGTCGATCCCCCGCTTCGCGGGGATGGCGTTCACGAGGCGGACGAGGGACTTGCCTTCCTTGGCCATTTCGGTGCCCGAGGGCGACGCCGATGGCGTGCCGTCGCCGTTGGTCACGACGGGGCGGTCGGTCTTGGCGCCGGCGCAGGCCATTGTCACGGCCAGAGCCAGGCCGGTCACTGCGATCTTGGTTCGTGTCTGCATGACTGCACTCGTTTCGGTTCAGGTAAGGGTGCCACTGCACAATTCGGTTGCGGCGGGCGCGGTCGAGTCCGGCGGCTTCAGTGTGCAGCGCCGGTGACCTGTCCGGATTCCGACAGGTCGCTGAGGAGGGGAAGGCCGAGGGCGTCGACCACGAAGTGCCGGCTGACCCGGCGGCCCCGACCCGCCGGCGTCGTGATGGTCAGGTCACCGTTGTCCTCGCCATGCACCTTCACATGGCGGTAGAGCGCCGGCACCGGGCCAAGCAGCCCGACGATGGTCACCAGGAATTCGTCGAGGTTGCGCCGCCAGCTCTGGCCGACGACGATGATCCCCTCGGTCCGGTCAGGTGGTGTGGAGGTGTCGTCCAGCAGCGCGACGTCGTGGCTCACCAGCACGCGCCCGAGGCGGCGGGCGAGCTCCACGAGTTCGGGTCCGGTCATCGCGATGGCAAAGTCGGTCGACGGACGGACGTCCCAGAGCCGGTGAAAGGCCCAGTCCGTCTCACAGAGTTCCGGGGCGAGAAGGAAAGGGATTCGCGCGGCGAGTCCGCGGGTGAGGGCCCGCTGGGCCTCGCTGTCTTCCCGCGTGAGTCGGAGCCAGGGCATGGTGGTCCTTGCTATGAGTGCATCACTGGGCCGCGCGCGGCCCGGTGAGGTCATGGTGGATGGCCCGGTCATGGCTGCTGTGCCTCGCGCGTCAGCGCGCGGTGATGCTGCAGCAGGGCGATGAGCTGCGGGCTGGTCGCCGAGTCGCGGAGCCCCGCGAGCGCCCAGCGGCGGATCTGATCGATACTGAAACTGCCGCGGAGCAGTCCCCGCTCCGGCAGGGCCATGGATTCAGCGGTCATTCGGACATGCCTCCTGTTGGTGTCGAGGCCCGGAAACGACGAAAGGCGCGAGGATCGTGACTTCCGATCCTTCGCGCCTTCGACTGGCGGGTCGCCTGCCCGTCCGACAAGGGTGGCCTGGCTGCAGCCTTGTGACCCGCGTCCTGCGCCACAACCCTACCGCATCCCGGGCAGCGGCACAAGTGACGAGTTCCAGTGCCTAGCTGGAGCGAGCTCCTTGGTGGGAGGGACTCATCCGCTGGAGCGAGGCCCGATTTCCTCCAGCGCCGAACGGGTCACTGGTGCCTCACACATGCTCGAGCAGCAGCTCGAGCTTGCTGCGCAGTTCGCCCAGGGCCTTGGACTTGAACGACCCCTTGGTCTCCTCGAGCACCCGGATCGTCTCGGACACCGCTTCCTGAAGCTGCGTCCCGCGGGGACAGTTGATGAGCTGGCAGGCGTGCTGACTGGTCTTCGGCTGGTTGTTGAGCGCGCGGCCCAGCTGCTCCAGATCGGTGAGCGATCCCATCACGTTGCGGAGCGTGAGGGAGAGGAACATGTCCACCGGGATGCGGTTTCCCGCCGCCTCGGAGGTCGCGAGGTGCTCGAAGTCCTCGCGCCAGGTCCGGAGCCGCTTTTCGGTCGCCTGCATCGCCTGGTAGGAGCGGAACCGGCCGACCGAGCGGCGCACCCGCTCGAGCAGTTCCGGGAAGGAGACCGGCTTGGTGAGATAGGCCGCCACCGGCAGCTCGATGCAGGCCACCGCCGAGCGCACCGAGGGGAAACCGGTCAGGATGATCACTGGAAGGCCGCCGCTCTTCTCCGAGATCTCGCGCACGAGACGGAGGTCGGCATTGCCGGGCATCTCGAGGTCGGTGATCAGCAGGTCGAAGCTTTCGCCGGCCACGGCCTTCAGCGCGCTGTCGCCATCGGCGACCGTCACGCACTCGTAGCCTTCCTGGCGGAGCAGGTCGGCGGTCGCGTTCAGGAAGGTGGCCTCGTCATCGGCCAGGAGGATTCGTCCGGACTCAGACATCATCGGACTCCATTTTCTTGCATCGGTTTGAGAGGAAGCGTGACCACGAAGGCACTGCCCCCGCCCTCGGCGTCGCCCACGGTGATCGTGCCGCCGGCGGCCGTGACGGTCCGGCGCACGAGCGCCAGCCCGATCCCCATGCCTCCGGTCTTGATGCGGCGGTCCTTGGTGCTGAAGAACGGCTCGAAGATCCGCTCCCGCAGGTGGACGGGAACTCCCGGTCCGCAGTCCGTCACCTTGATCTCGAGGGAGCCGTCGGTCGACTCGGCGCGGAGATGCACGGTGCTGCCCGGGGGACAGACTTCGATGCCGTTCTGGATGAGGTTGTAGGCGATCTGTCGCAGCATCGACGCTGGCAGCGGGATGGCGGTCGGGATGTTCACGTACTCGGTGGCCACCTTGACGTCGGCACTCCGGTTGACCTGCTCGAGGAAGGCGATGGCATCGCCGAGCACGGTGCGGAGCGCGGTCTCGCCACTGAGATCCTGCTCGGGACGGTAGGTCTCGTAGAGCTGGCGCGTGACGGCGGCGATGCGCGTGATCTCCCGCTCGATCGCGCCGACGTAGGAGAAGTGAGGATGGGTCGGCGGCACCGCACCCTTGATGAGCAGGAAGGCGTTCTGGATCCCGGCGAGGGGATTGTTGATCTCGTGCGCGACGCGCGCCGCCACCCGGCCCATGGTGGTGAGCGTGTCCACCTCCTGCAGCGCCGCCTCGGCGCGGCGCCGCGCGGTGATGTCCCGGGCCTCGAGGAGGAACTGGTTCGGTGCACCCGTGGCATCGAAGATCGGCTTGACGGCGATCTCGAGGATCGTCAGCGCTCCCGCGGAGTCGCGCAGCTCCTCTTCGTAGTGGGAAGTGGCCCCCGCCCGGGCCGCGAGGGTCGCCTCCCGGATCCGCTGGGCGGCCGCCGGGTCGATGATCCACCAGAGGGTCTCCCAGACCGGCTTGTGGCGCACGGCATCGAGCGTGACGCCCCGCTGGTCGAGCACGACCTGGTTGGCCTCGATGACCTGGCCATCCTGATCGAGCAGGAGCTGCAGCTGGAAGCCGCTGTTGAAGATGGCCCGGAACCGGCGCTCCGCGGCTTCGCGCGCCGCCTCCGCGGAGCGGGTCTCGGTAACGTCGGCGCTGATGCCTAACATCCGTCGCGCGTCCCCGGTGGGGGTCCGCTCCACCACCCGGCCGCGGTCGAGGATGGTATGCCATTCGCCATGCCGGCTCCGGATCCGGTACTCGGCCTCGAAGCTCGTCGTCTCGTCGTCCAGATGGCGCCGGAGCGCCTCGTCCACGCTGAGGCGATCCTCGGGGTGAATCAGGTCCATCCACCCGGACCGTCCGAAGGGGACCGAAGCCGGGTCGTACCCCAGGTGACGCCAGAGTCCCGCGCTCCGCTGCGCGTGGTCGGTGAGGAGATCCCACTCCCAGATGCCGTCGGTGGCCCGCTCGAGTGCCGTCGCGAGTCGCATGCGCTCGGTCTCACGTGCGGCGCGCCGCGCATTCTGGCTGAGCCGGATCGTGAACGGGAGAATGCCACTGCCGAGCAGGCCCATCAGCAGGACGAGATTGGGAAGATTGGATTGCAGCCGCTCGATGGTCGAGCTCGTCGGCCAGGTGATGAGCACCAGGCGGAGGTCGCCCATCTCGAGCGGCAGGCTCCGGCTCCAGCGCGCTTCACCCAGCGGCGTGGTGGGTGAGCCGTCCAGCGGCTTGCCACCGCCGGTGATCGCGAAGCGGAACCCGGAGGCGGTGTCCGCAAAGGCGTTGGCGAAGAAATCGGCGGACTTCATGATGCCGAGCATCGCGCCATCGCAGGGCGGCGACGCCGCGCAGCCCGGTGCCACGATGGCGAAGCGATGGGTGGCGGGATCGAGGGGGAGGTACGCGATCGAGTCGGGGAGCTGTCCCACACGGCGAAGGTACGCCGCCCAGGCCGAGTCCAGCGCCGGCTCGGAGACCGTGCGGCCGCCCGTATCCGGTGCACCGGGGGCGGTGCTGAGCCAGACCCCGCCCATCAGCCCGCGGACATCGCGCGACAGCGCGCGCAGGTCCCGCACCTGCTGGTCGAGCGTCGAGCCGGCGACTTTCCATTCCGCCGCGCGAACCAGCGACCGCGACGCGATCGTCAGCTCACGCGCCAGCGCGATGCGCTTGGACGCGGCGGCCTGATACGTCTGGGAGAGCACCTGGTCCCGTTCGCGTGCCGCCAGTGCCCGCCAGAGCACCAGCACCGTGATGCTGCTGGCGATGCCCACGGCCAGTGCAAGCCAGCGGGCCGACTCCGTCAGGCCGCGGGACCAGACCAGTCGCAGAAAGCTCGCGCCGATCAGGATCGATGCGGTGACGATCTGGATCGAGGAGCCGGCGACATTGGGGTCGCCGAGCGGATCGACCACATGGGCGACCCGCGCCATGATGTAGGAGGCGGCGAGGGTGAGCACCACGAATCCGGCAATGCCCAGGCTGAATTCCACGTTCGCTTCGCCGAGGAGTACCGACGCCAGGATCCCCATGGCCGCCGCGGTGATCATCACCGCGGAGGGGAGCGCCATCGTGTTGTCAGGGAAGGGCAGGATGCCCGAGATGGCGGTGATCGAGATCAGGCCGATCAGGATGGTGATGCCCGAGGCCCAGATCGCGAGCCGACTGAGCCGCTGGAGGAAGCCGGCATACGCAAGGGCGATCGTCGTCAGCGCCGTGGCGGAGAGGATCGGAATCCTGGGCCAGGCCTCAAAGGGCCGGGCCAGACGCTCGAAGCCGGGGACGTGCCCGATCAAGCCGAGGATGCCGAGCAGCAGCACGATCCCCGCCACGAAGCGGGCAAAGATGCGTGCGGTCGTCGGCCCTGAAGGGGGCTTGAGAGACGGTGACGCCGGCGTGGTCATGGCACCAACACGAAGGAAACGAGAAAGGCACAAACACCACGCTCCCTGCGCGGCGTTCGTGCCTTCGACTTGCGGGTCTGGGTACCCGCCCGACAAGGCCCCTCTATTTTTGGAGCGCTTTAGCTGATCCAGCATACCCGCTGGGACGGGGAAAGGCAAGGAAATGAGTCCGGATCTCGGTGCGTCCGGACTTGTTGGCGGGCCGGTGCAGCACGTAACATCCCTTCCACTATATGGTGCAGTACGGACCTTACTGGAACGCCCCTCATGCATCCACTCGCCGGCCAGCCCGCTCCCGCCTCGCTCCTCATCGATGTCGCGGATCTCGAGCGCGATTACTTCGCACGTGCCGTCGACCTCAAGGACCCCACCAAGCTGGTGAGTTTCGGCACGAGCGGTCATCGGGGGACGCCATTCGACGGCAGTTTCACCGAATCGCACATTCTCGCGATCACCCAGGCCATCTGCGAGTACCGCGCGAGTCAGGGCATCACCGGTCCGCTCTTCATCGGCAAGGACACGCACGCGGCCTCGCGCGCCGCCGAGCGGACCGCACTCGCGGTGCTCGCCGCGAATGACGTCGAGGTCGTCGTCCAGCTCGGGGACGGCTTCACCCCGACGCCGGTGATCTCGCGCGCGATCCTGGTATGGAATCGCGACCACGCCGCCGCAACCGGCCGCCGCGCCGATGGCATCGTGATCACACCGAGTCACAATCCGCCGCAGGATGGCGGGTTCAAGTACAACCCGCCCAATGGCGGGCCGGCGGATACCGACGCGACCAACTGGATCCAGGACCGGGCGAATGCGCTGCTCCGGGAGGACAATCGGGGCGTGAAGCGGATCGCCGGCGACGGGCTCAAGGCGCCGACGGTCCGCTCCCTCGACCTGGCGGCGGACTACATCACCGACCTCGCGAGCGTCATCGACTTCGACGCGATCCGCCTCGCCCGACTCAAGATCGGGGTTGATCCGCTCGGCGGCGCCTCGCTCGCCTACTGGGGACCGATCGCCGAACGGTACGGTCTCGACCTGACCGTGGTGAACTCGTCGCTCGATCCCCGGTTCGGCTTCATGACGCTGGACCACGACGGGAAGATCCGGATGGACTGCTCCAGTCCGTCGGCGATGGCCGGGCTCGTCGGGCTCAAGGACCGGTTCGATATCGCCTTCGGCTGCGATCCCGACGCCGATCGCCACGGCATCGTGACGCGCTCGAGCGGACTGCTCAACCCGAATCACTATCTCGCGGTGGCCATCCGCTACCTGCTCACGTCGAGACCGCGCTGGTCCACCTCGGCGGTAGTCGGGAAGACGCTGGTCTCGAGCGCCATCATCGATCGGGTCGTCGCCCAGCTCGGCCGCACGGTGATGGAGGTGCCGGTCGGCTTCAAGTGGTTCACGCCGGGACTCTTCGACGGGAGCTGCTGCTTCGGCGGCGAGGAGAGCGCGGGCGCGAGCTTCCTGCGGCGCGACGGCACCGTCTGGACCACCGACAAGGACGGGATGCTGCTCGGCCTCCTCGCGGCGGAGATCACCGCCGTCACCGGCAAGGATCCCGGCGAGCACTATCGCGAGATCACCGCGCAGCTCGGCGCGCCGGTCTACACCCGCATCGACACCCCATGCACACCGGCGGAGAAGGCGGGATTCAAGAAGCTGACGCCGGACGCGGTCACGGCGAGCGAACTCGCCGGCGATCCGATCGACGCCAAGCTCACCAAGGCGTCAGGCAACGGCGCGGCGATCGGCGGACTCAAGGTGACGACGCAGAAGGGGTGGTTCGCCGCGCGGCCGAGCGGGACGGAGAACGTCTACAAGCTGTACGCGGAGAGCTTCGTGGATGAGGCGCATCTGCAGCGGATCGTTGCGGAGGCGCGCAGCATGCTGCAGCAGGTGCTGGGATAGGGCGCCGAGTTCAGTTCGATCCGGGCTTCCCGAAGCGCGAATCGTCGATCGGGATGTCCACCTGGACGGAGTCGAAGACGATCTTCTGGGTGTAGGGAGTGCCCGGCGTGTCGGAGTCGATCTGCCACGCGACCATCACGCCGTTGACGGGCCGCCAGTCGTGAAAGAACGACTCCACGGCGACAGTATTGCCAACAACGCGGATGGTGCCTTCCCACTTCCGCTCGAGCCAGGTCTCCGCGTCGATGTAGTCGTAGCGCACGTCGCCATTCTTGAGCGTCACCCGAAGCTTCCAGGCGGCGCGCCCCTCGACGGAATCCCGCCCCACCAGCTCCACGGCATTTCCCTTCTCGACGTAATCCACCAGCGGGCCCTCGAAGTCCGCGCCGCCGCCGAGGTTCCTCAGCTCCTCGGGGCCGAGCGGCCTCGCGCCGCCGCTGTCATCAAGCGAATTCAGCGCCCAGCCGCTGGTGCCGTCGGTGACCCGGATGACCGTCTGGCCATTGAAGGTGAGTTCGTTGCGCATTCTGCCGGGTCGCTTCAGCTCGACGACGAAGGGGCCGGCGGGGTCGGTGCCGAAGGCGATCGTCCCACTCATCCGCTGAGTCTGCTCGGCGCGGAGCCGCTCCACTCCGCCCCGCGCGGCGAGGTTGTGCGCGACGATGTCAGCGGCCGATTGGGCGCGAAGCGCGCCGGCGACCGCCAGCGCGAGTGCTGCAGTGAGCAGAGGGGGAACGGTTCTCATGCGAGCGTATCCAGTGGCACCGGAAGCGCTCAGTCGGTGAGATGCAGCCGGCGCAGCTCGGGGCGCTCGAGTACCGCATCGCTCGCGAAGCTGCCGTCTTCGCGCATTGCGGCCCAGCCGCTGTTGGCAATGAACACGAAGTCGCGGCCGACCCAGGTCCCGTGGGTCGGCTCCGAGAGCGGTGGCGTGCCCGTCTCCAGGATCTCCGCGCGCACGATGCGAGCATAGTCGGCATCGAGGTCGAGCCGCGCGACGCGATTGGGCCGAACCCCGTTCTGCACCACGATCAGCGCATGGCCGCGGAGCTGGATGCCGTCGATGCCCTTCAGCACGAACCCCTCCGGTCCTTCGAGCCAGCGCACCGCGCCGGTCGCACGGGTCACGCGCGCCAGTCCCCGGGAATAATCTGCCACCAGCACATCATCGGTGCCGGGGATGGCGGCGGGCCCCTGCGGCGAGCGGAAGGTGCCGCGCGGCACGATCGGAGCGAGGCCGGGCGTGCCCGGGCGGAGCGCATACAGTCCGCCGCCACGCGAGTCGGAGACGACGAGCGTTCCGTCTTCCATCAGGGCGATGTCGGCGAGGGCCCGGGCGGTGCTGTCGCGTTCGAGTTCGTGCCGTTCGGCGAGTCTGCCGGTGGTCAGGTCGAAGCCCAGGACGGCGGTGCGGCCGAGGTCGCTGCGCGGCGTGTGCAGGCCTTCGGGCGTCGCCGCCGTCGTGACCCAGAGGCGGTTGCGGGCGGTGTCGAGCGCCATCGCAAAGGCGGCCCAGAGGCCATCGCCTCCCGCGGGCACAAAGTCGCGAATCTGGCCATCGGGGCCGATGGCCAGCACCCGCCGCTGATGGACGCTGGAGAGATACCAGGTCGCCGAGCGGGCATCCCAGGCCACGTCCTCGATCAGGAGCGTCGAGTCAGGCAGGACGGGGAGTGTGACGCGAGGCCCGTCGGTCTGCTGCGCGCCGAGGATTTGCGGCGAGAGGAGCGCGCAGCAGATGAGCGTGACGACGATCGGCGAGTTGCGCATGAGCTTTCGATCTGAAACGGAAGAGGGGAGTCCAGCGAACTCACCGTACGGTCGCTCGACTCCCCCGGTTCCAGCGTAGCGCGGCGCTACGGTCTCATGGCACCGCGGCCGGCCGCGGCTTGCCGATCTGGTATTCCTTGGGCGGGATGTTGCCCTGCAGGTTCTGGACGAAGTAGTCCCTTCCCGGCCCGCATCAGGGCGTTCACGACCAGCTGAGTGTTGTAGGGCGGCACGTTGTCATCCATCTGCCCGTGGATGAGGAACAGCTTGCCCTTGAGGTTGGCGGCGTGGGTCTGGTTGGCCTCCGCAGCGTAGCCGGCGCTGTCGGCGGCGGTGCGCTGCAGTCCCTGGTAGCGCTCGCCCCAGTCGTCCTCGTAGACCCGGTTGTCGTGGTTGCCGCTCTCGGCGATCCCGACCTTGAAGAAGTCAGGCGCGTTGAACATCGCCGAGGCGGTGGCGAAGCCGCCGCCGGAATGGCCCCAGATGCCGACCTTGTCGATGTCGATGAAGGCGTACTTCTTCGCCAGCTCCTTCATCCCCGCCACCTGGTCGGGAATCGTGTTGTCGTCCATGTGGCCGTAGTAGTAGTCGTGGAAGGCCTTGGACCGTCCCGGCGTTCCCATCCCGTCCAGCTCCACGACGATGAAACCCAGCTCGGCGAGTGCCTGGTCGTCGCCGCGCGCGGGGAAGAAGGAGCGCGGCCCGACGCTGCCGGCCTGCGGACCGGGATAGATGTGATTGATGATCGGGTACTTCTTCGTCGAGTCGAGATTGCTCGGTGTGTAGAGGAGGCCGTAGATGTCGGTCTGGCCATCGCGCGCCTTGACGCGGACCGGCGTCGGGGCCTTCCAGCCCGAGGCGAGCAGGCGGGAGATGTCCGCCCGCTCGAGCTCCTGCACCAGCTTGCCCGCCTTGTCGCGCAGCACGGTGACCGGCGGTGTGTCAGGCGTCGAGTAGGTGTCCGTGAAGTACTTGCCGTCGGGCGATACCGAGACGGAGTGATTGGCCACCTCCGGCGTCAGCAGCACGAGCCCCTTCCCGTCGAAGCCGATCCGGTAGAGGTGGTTGAAGTACGGGTCGCGCCCCGGCTCCCTGCCGTTCATCGTGAACCAGATCTGCCGGGCCTTCTCGTCGATGCGGACCAGTTCGGTGACGTTCCCCTCGCCCGTGGTGATCCGGTTCTTGAGCGCGCCGGTCTGGAGATCGTACAGGTAGAGCTGGGTCCAGTTGTCGCGCTCGGACCACCAGATGACCTCGTTCGAGGCGGGCAGCACGTGCCAGAGGTGCTCGGGCATCGAGGCGTCGCCGATCTGGGTCTTGCTGGTCTCGTGCAGGACTTCGCGCACCGCACCGGTCGTGGCATCCGCCACGCGGAGCCAGGCATCCTTGTGATCGCGCGAGCTGGAGATGAAGGCGAGGTGCGAGCCGTCGGGGTACCACTGCACGTCGCAGATGTTGCCGCCGTCGCAGGCGATGTGGTCGGAGACGGTGCTCCGATGCGCGTCCGGCGGCATCTGGAAACGCACGACCTTCGGACCGCCGGCCGACGGAAGATCGATGCTCACCCGCGAGATGTGGAACACGGCGGTGTCCCCGGGCAGGGGATACTTCCAGGTCTGCAGCGTGGGGGCCCCGGGATTGGTGCCGGCGAGGACCATGTCGCGCACGCCGCGCGAGTCGTGCTGGAAGGTCGCGATGCGGCGGCTGTCGTCCGACCAGGTCACCACCGGGTTGTCGTTGTGGACCCAGCCGGCGTTGTTGGTCGCGTAGCCGAAATCCTTGACGCCATCGGTGGTGAGCTGGGTCTCGGTGCCGCTCTTGAGGTCGCGGGCCCAGAGGTTGTAGTCGCGGATGAAGACTGCGGTCGAGCTGTCAGGCGACAGGCTCGAGTTGGGCGGCGCCTCCGCCGGGCTCGCGGCCGCGGTGCAGCTCGTGCCGGCCGCATCGCAGCTCCAGCGCTTGCCCGCCGCGCTGACGAGGACGGCGGAGCCATTGAAGGCGGCCACCGGCAGGCGAGCCGCGGTCAGCATCGCGCCGCTCGCCTTGGATGCCGCGCCCGCCACCTTGGCGGCGTCGAAGGCGGGCACCCGGGTCTTCTTCGCGGGGTCGACGAGGTAGTAGGCGGCGGCGTCCTTGCCCGAGGCCCGGTACCAGAAGCGGCCATCGGGGAGCCAGGTCGGCGCGCTCGCCGTCCCGCTTACCAGCGGGAAGATGGTCGGTGCGAGCATCCGCTCGGCGCGGGCGTAGTCTTCGATCGTGAACTGATAGGGCTTGGGTGCCGCGGCCTGGCCCTGAAGGGCGCCCGGGAGGACCACGAGTGTGGCGGCGAGAGCGAGAGATGGAAGGCGCAAGATCGGATCGCTGGGGAAGAGGACAGGAGGCATACGGAGAATCCGGGTCGGGGGATTCTAACAACGGGGCGCGCCGGGCGCCCCTGTCCCGCAGGAGGAACCGAAGCCGGCGTGGCGACTAGGGTGTGAAGCGCTCGAGGAAACCATTGTCGTCGGTGACGACGAGTCTCGCGCCATCATGGCTGACGCCACCGGCGCGAGAAGCGGGGAGATCATAGACCTTGGAGACAACCCGCGTCGTCCGATCGATGACGAGGACCCGTCCGCCGATCAGGTACAGGGTTTGGCCATCGGGGCTCAGGAAGAGCCCCATGCCGGACGTCGCGACCGGAATCGATCCCGCAGCCCGGTCGTGCACGATGTCCCAGACCAAGACCGGTCCGTTCTCATCCGCGATATAGAGCTCCGTGCCGTCCGGAGACACCGCGATCCCCTGTGCCCTGGAGGGGAGAATCGGAAGCACGCGGAGGGTCTCCGTGGTCAGGTCGAGCTCCGCGACGAATGACGGATTCAGGAAGCCGCCGCCGTACGAGCTGATATAGAGCCGCGGCAGGGAGGGATGCGCTGCGATGTGATTGAAGAGCGCACCACTCCGCTGAAGCGTCGTGCGCCAGGCCCGCGTCACCGCATCGAAGATCACCAGATTTCCCGTTTGGGTCCCCATCACGACTCGCTGCTCGTCATGACTCAAGCCCACGGTGTTGACCTGGCCGAGCGCTCCCTGCTCGAGATAGGCGACCTGGTTGAGTGTCGCGAGATCGATCACGCTGATACCGTTGCCCGGGCCGGCCCCGGCGGCGTAGGCCAGCACTCCCGACGAATCGATCTCCACATCGAGCGCGCTCCCGCCCGAGATGACTGTGTCAATCGTGGAGAAGCCAGCGAGATCTGTCGACCAGACCATGCCGTTGTTGAGTCCACCGCCGCCAGAGACTGCGATGACCCTTCCATTCGGCGCGATGGCGACGTTCCAGGGGCTGCCGCCAGTGTTGAGGCTGGTCAGGTCGCCGGGGATGACGGCGGTCGGCAGGGTCGCCTGGGTGACAAAGGTGGTCACGGAATCGCGGATCGTGCCAAACATCTGACTGGTGCTGCTCGCAGTCAGTGTTATCCGGCCGGGTGTGGCGCCAGCCGTAATCAGTCCCGTGCCCGAAACCGATGCCAGTCCACCGGTGGCGGTCCAGGTGACGGCGGCCGTGTGGATCGTGTCACCGACCAGATCGAGCACAGCGGCGGCGAGCTGCAGCGTTCCCTGGACTGGCAGTTGGGCGGTCCCCGCCGGAGTGATGGCCATGGCGGCGGGCTTCGGCACGATCGTGATCGGGACGTTTCTCGAGACGGCTCCCGAGTGCACGACGACGGTGACGGGAGCGGCCCTGCCGAGTGACACGACATACCCTGCGGGTGTGACGGCCACGAGCGATGGAGTGCTCGGGACGTAGGTCACCGTGGCGCCAACGATCGGGTCGCCGATGACGTCCAGCACTGTCACCGCAAACGGTGTCGAATCCAGCTGCGTAACGGTCGGTGAGGCAGGAGTGACACTGATTGTCCCGGCGACGGGAGTCACGATCACCGGTACCTGGGCACTCAACCCTGCCGCCTGCACGGTGACCACGACCCGGCCGCGAGGCCCCTTGCTCGCGATCTGACCTCCGCCAGATACCGTGGCGATGGTGGTGTCGGCACTCGAGAATGTTGCCGTGTAGCCGGAGAGGGAGTCTCCCCGTGCATCTCTCACGGTCACCGCAAGGTGGGCAGTTGCATGCTGCGCCAGGATCACCGAGTCCGCTGAAACCGTAAGCTGGGTCGGATGGCCTCCACCAGGCCCCGTGGTGTCACTCCCCCCGCATCCCAGCAGAATGGCCAGGAGTCCGGTGACCAGCCGTCGCACGGGCCGGCATCGGAGCAGAGTGAGTTCGGGAGCCGGCATCCGCGGGCCTCATTGCCTTGAACTTGAGTTTGAATACCGGGAATACCGCCAGCAGATGGCGTCTAGAGGGACGATCGGCCCAATCTACCAGCCGCCTGACGAATGGCAAGCCGATCGGCAGAGCAGTGTTGTGCCCGTGAGAGGCATTCGTTGCCTCAATGCAGGGCCTGCATCTGCCTCAGTTCCGCCATCTCGGGGAGCGCGGCATCGGCGGTGCGCCAGTTTGTCGCGAGGCGATCGAGCGCGCGGGCCGCTTCATCGCGGTCCCCGATCGCCAGCGAGGCGCGGGCCAGGCCCAGCAACGACGCTGAGCGACCCGGCGCCAGATCGAGCGCATGCTGGAACTCCCGCTGCGCCTCCGCCGGCCGCTTCACCGCGAGCAGATATTCGCCGAGCAGCTCGTGAGTGGGCTTCACCACGTCCGGGGGGCCGAATTCGGCCGGGAGGGTGTCCTCGAGCGAGCCGGAGTGCTGAAGCAGGGCGATCGCCGCCTCCGGCTTCTTCCGGGCCCAGAGCATCCGCGCACGCAGCTGCGTCGCGAGGATCTTCGGGAGCGCCGCACTCTGTCCGCGGATGTACTCCGCGAGCGCGGCGCCATCGAGGCGCTCGGCCTCCGCGGCGGCCGCCTCGGCCAGCGGCATGTTCCCGCGGCCGAGCTGCACGAGGCCGGCGGAATAGGCGGCGATCGCGCGCGCATTGCTGCCGGTCTTCGCGGTATCCACCACCCAGTCAGCGATGGGATCGTTCCACGCGGCCGTGGTCACGAGGTAATGCGCCCGCATGAAGAGCATCGCGGAGCGGCGCCCCGGCGTCGGTGCCTTGAGCATGTTGGCGCGCATGACGTCGAGCTGACGCCTCGCGTCGGCGTACTTCCCCTGCTGCAGGAGGCCGTAGTTCATCCACGCGGTGTAGTGACCCGGCCGCCAGAGCGTCGAGTCGGCACCCGAGGCGATGGCGTTCTGCCGCACGGTCTCCGGCCACATGCCGAGCGCGAGGAAGATGTGCGTCGTCATGTGCTGCGCGTGATCGGCGTCGGGGACGATCACGGAGTATTCCCGCGCGGCGCGGAGCCCGAGCGGGGCGTGGACCGGGTCGTCGAAGGCGTGGATGATGTAGTGCAGCGCGCCGGGATGCTGCGGATTCTTGAGGTAGACCTCTTCCGCGAGCGCGCCGGCCCGCATGTAGGTCGGCGTGTTGCGCACTCCCTGGCTCAATCCCATGAGCCAGAGTGCGTAGAACGCCTTGGCGTCCTGGTCGTCGGGGTTGGCCGCAAGCAGCCGCTCGAAGGCGCGCGCGGCGAGTGTGTCGCGCTTCGGCTTGCTCGCGCCGGAGAAGTAGAGCGCTTCGGTGGTCTCGAGATAGCTCTTCTCGCGGGCCGTCGGCGCCTTCGCCAGCCGCTCGGCCGACGTCGCGCCGAGGCGGAGGAGCGCGGCGCGTGCCGCGGCGGAGTCCTGCTCGTTCCAGAGCGGGTGGGTGTAGCTCATCGCCTCACCCCAGTAGGCGAGGGCGAATCCGGAATCGGCCGCCTCCGCCTCGCGGAACGCCCTGGCCGCGTCCTCGTACTCGAAGCTGTGGAGCAGGAGCAGCCCGCGAATGAACGGGGCCTGCGCTGCCGGAGATGCGGACGTCGGGAAGTCGACCGTGCCGAGTCCCTGCGCCGCGGCGGGGACGGCGGAGAGACAGAGCAGCGACAGCGCGAGGGGGAGGCGCATGCTCACTGCACCTTCGCGAGTGCGTCCTTCAGCCAGGAGAACATCGGATACTTCGCCTGGAGCGCGGTGAGCACGGCGCGGGCGGAGTCCTTCTGCCCGGCGGCAACGTAGGCGTCGCTCAGCAGCATCCCCTTCTGCACCTCGAAGAAGCGGCTGTTGGCCGGGGCGGGCATCGCCTGGAGCGCGGCGATGGCGGCGGCGGGGTCCTTCTTGTCCTTCAGGAGCGACTCCGCGCCGAGGAGCTTCACGTTCGGGTCGTCGGGTGCCTGACGAGCGAGTTCGTCGGTGAGCCGGGCCGCTTCCTCGAAGCGGCTGGAATCCCGCGCGACGCGCGCCTGATGATAGAGGCCGGCGATGAGCAGGCGGCGCACGTCGCCGACATCGTTCGTCCGGGTGCCGACGCCGCCGGCGTAGGAATAGACCAGCTTGCCGCCGAAATCTCCCGCCCGATACAGCGCACCCACGCCCGCGAGGCCCACGACGGCCGAGCCGACCAGCAGCCCCTTCGCGACCTTCTCCTTCTTCTGCAGCACGAACGCCCCGACCTCGAGCAGCCCGACCAGCACCAGGATGTTCCGGGCCCACTCGCCGGCCTCCTCGTGATCGTGCATCGCGGGGCGAACGCCGGGAATCTGCTCGGCGAGTTCATGCGCCTGGTCGCCGGCCTCCGCGGCAATCACGGAGGCGACGGCGGCCATGAGCAGCAGGGCCGCGGCCGCGGGACCGGTCCAGGTCAGCTTGCCCGAGAGCGAGACCAGGCGGAACGCGACACCGATGATTCCGAGGGCGACGACGAAGTGGACGAGCTGCGGATGGAAGGCACCAATCTCTGGCATCTGAGGGCTCTACGGAGAGGGGGGAAGTCGGAATGCCGCCGGGGAAAATAGCGCGGCCGCGCCGAATCGGCTCAGAAGGTCTGCCCGAACGAGAACTGGAATTTCCAGGAGCGGCCCGCCTCGATGGGCCGTGCCACACCGAAGCCGAGCAGGCCGCCGAGCAGGAGGAGCCGGGCCTCGGTGGTGGCGCGGACCTTCCCGGTCGTCGCGGCGAAGGGGATCGTGCCGCCGCCGCGCACGGGGCGCGATCCCAGCCGGGCAATCGACGCCCGTGCGCCGGCGGTGGAGGCATCGCTCCATCCGGCGTACACCCGCAGCGAAATCGTCGGCGCGAGGGGAGGGAGCGAAAAGTGGCCACTCACCCGGATCGGTGTCGCGCCGAACGGCAGCGGCAGGTTGATCAGCCCTCGGGCGAG
The DNA here is from genome assembly GCA_044229445.1 of Gemmatimonadales bacterium. Lineage (GTDB taxonomy): Bacteria > Gemmatimonadota > Gemmatimonadetes > Gemmatimonadales > GWC2-71-9 > JADJOM01. The sequence continues at coordinate 17,080 of JBGASX010000074.1, forward strand.
TGCCGCCCGGTCGCCGGCGAACCGATCGTAGGCGTAACCGGGCAGCGTTCCCTGGCCACCCAGCAGGAAGAGCTGCTGTGGCGGGACGGAGTCGCCACGGACCACGCCGCCGTTGCCGACGAGGGTGAAGAGCAGGCCGTGCCAGTTGGCGCGCGCGGTGAACTCCGCCTGATAGCGATCGTAGCGAAGGTGACCGTCTCCCCGTTCGTACCCCAGCCGGAATCCGACGCCGGGTGTGGCGAAGGCGGGGGTGATCTCCGGGTTGATCTCGAGGCGCAGGCGAGTGCGACGATAGCGGCCGGGATCGATGCCGGGATTGGGATCGAGGTCCTGGCCGACGGCGCCGTGCGCGAGCACGGCGGGCGTCAGGCGATCCTCCACCCAGCCGACCTCCGCGGCGACGAGTCCGGCGTGGTTGGGACTGAAGAAGTGCCCGACGGTCACGCTCGCCAGCCGGCGATCGACGTAGTCGAAGTTGTCTTCCGCGAGCAGCGCCCGGAGGCCGAAGCCCTGTTCGAGCGGTCCGGGAAACTTGGTGGCCAGCTCGAGCGCATGGGCGGCCGCTCCCTCGGCGAACCAGGCGGGACTCTCCCAGCGAATGGTGGCCGCGGGACGGGTGACGTCCGACGACCAGGCGTAGCCGACCCCGGCGCGCAGCGACAGCCCTGGCGCCAGGTCGCGGAAGCGGAGCAGTCCGTGCAGGCCGGTGAAGAGGCCTTCGACCCGATTGTAGCGGAGGAAGTCGGCGCTGCTCTGGCTCCGGAAGGCGAAGAGGGGAGCCCCTGCCGGGCGGGCGCGCAGCGGACCGACGTCGGCGAGCATCCGCTCGCGGACCCGCGACGGGTCCGTGGTCGGGGGATGGCGCCAGTCGTGGAAGCGGCGCAGTGAATCGTTAGGCGTCGAGGTGACCCCGGCACGGGAGGGGAGCTCCGCGGCGGCGGAGTCACCGGCGGTGACGGATGGATCGATCAGCCGGGTGGTGACCCGGATGGCGGTAAAGCCATCGGTCTCGAGCGGGAGCTGGATGCGGAGCTCGATCCACTGCCAGGTCGGTACCATGCCCGCTCCGGGCACCTCGGTGAAGACGAAGTCCACCAGCCGGGCGCTGGGCACCGCGAGCTCGGTGACGCGCTGGCGCAGTCCCGCCGGCGCGCCGCCGAGCGAAAGGATCTGGCCGCGCACCCGGCGCAATTGCGCCGTCTCCGGGTCGAGATAGAGATCGCCGCGGAAGACTCGCGTCCGTGCCGCCGTGCCCGGCAGCGGCCATACCTGGATCCGTACCAGGTGCCGTCGCTCGCCGTCAGGCGTCTCGGTCCACACGGTATCGCCACCCGTGAAGCGGTAGAAGCGTTCGCGATCGGGGCCGAGGGGCTGGGCCGCGGAATCAGAAGGGAGCGGCGTGCTGTCGGGGGGGGCAAACATCAGGTCGAGTGGCCGACTGGCCACGAAGAGCTTGACCCAGTCGCCGTTCAGCGGCGGCGCGATCCAACCTTTCGCGAGGAGGGAGCCACCGGGGAGCGGCACCCCGGTCGTGATCACCCGGTAGCCCTCGCGGTGCTGTTCGAAGAACCCTCCCGCGCGGGCGCGGTAGGTCCCGGCGATCTGTTCGATGCTCGATGCACCCTCGACCCGCTCGGGCGCGGTCCGGACGACGGCGATCGAGGACTCGAAGCGGGAGCGGAAGCCCCCCGCACGGACGGTCGCTTCCTCGGCGCGCGCCACCGCCCGGCTCACGAGGTCGCGGAGCGCGGGAGACGCATAGGACGAATCCTGACCCGACTGCAGGGCGAGGAGGAGCAGGAGTGCGTGCACGGAGTTGGTCGGCGTGGAAGGCGGCCCGGATGTGCAGGCCGCCCGGGTCAGTAGCGCCAGCTCAGGGTGTCCACATCCGCGGGGTGATGCTTCCGGATCTGATCCATGATCCGGGGGATGAACATCTGGGCGTAGCGCAGCCGGCTGTAGGCGTTCGGCCGGGTGTGATCGCCGTTCCAGCAGTGTTCGGCCCGCGGCTGGTAGTCGACCTCGATGTCCGGCGCCGGGTTGGTCAGCGTCTTGAGCCGGGCCTCCACCAGGTACACGGCGTTGTTGAGGAAGTAGTTGTCGGCCTCGCCGACGTAGATGTGCAGCTTGCCGTTGATCTTCGGGCCGAGGGTGGGCCAGTCGCGCTCGAGGATGTGGCCGAGGTCGAAGTGCTCGCGCCAGTAGGTGGCGACGGTGCGGTCGATGACACCGGTGCGCTTGTCCCAGATCGGCGCCGGATAGCCATCGGCACCGACCGGCGAGTAGACCGCCTGCCAGATGTCCCACTGCCCACCGGAGCGGCCGTGGCTGGCGATGGTCCGCTCGAGCTGGTTGGACTGTTCCGCCGTGACCTGGATATGGCCGAGATAGTCGCGGTGCATCGGCCGCGGCGTGAACTTCCACGGCCCGCCGCTCCAGTAGGCATTGGTGTCGGCGTACAGGTTGATCACCGTGTACTGGCGGAAGTCGATCGGGTCGGGGCAGGCGGCCCAGGCGCCATTGAAGTCGTCGGGATAGAACATCTGCACCGCCATCGCCTCCCAGCCGCCGGTCGATCCGCCATAGGTGAAGCGGGCGTAGCCCTTCCCGAGCCCCCGGTACTTCTGCTCGAGGTACGGCACCAGTTCGCGCATGATCGCGTCGCCGTAGGGGCCGTTGTTCTCGGAGTTCACCGCATAGGAGTCGTCGTAGTAGGGCGTCGGGTGCTGGATCTGGATCAGCAGCACCCGCGGGAAGTCCTTCCCGGTCCATTCCTGATAGAACTTGTACGCGTACTCCTGCTGGATCCGGTTGTAGCCGTGCAGGTCGAAGCGCGCGCTGTAGTCGGGCGCGAGCGTCGAGTCGGGCGGCGTCTCGCGCCACGGGTCGAAGTCGTAGGGGAAGTGGCCGTGATCGATGACCAGCGGATAGCGGGCATCGGGGTGGCTGTCGAAGCCCTCGGGGATGAGGACGTTGGCGGCCAGGTAGACCGGCGTGCCCCAGAAGTCGGAGAGCAGCTTCGACTGGATGCGCTCGTGCTTCACGTACTTCGTGTCGGCCGGCGGCGCGATGGGAGGAATGATGGTGTCCAGCTCGATGCGGATCGGAAGCGGAGCGCGGGGATTCCAGGTGATCCAGCGCGGCGTGCTGTAGAGGTTCCCGGGCTTGCTCGACCAGGACTGCCCCTCGCCCATGTCAGGGGGGAGCTTGACCACCTTGCCGTCGGCGCGATGGTAGGTCTGGTAGCGATTCAGCAGCGCCTGGATCCGGTAGCGCCCCGCCGGCACCTGCGCGAGCGAGGCGAGGGGATAGGCATCGGCCCGCGCATCCACCGTCGCGGGGCGTCCCGGCCTCCAGCCGTCGACGTCGACGCCGAACATGAGCTGGGTCTCCTCCCCCTCTCCGACCTGGAAGCGCGGTTCGGCCGCGGAATCGGTGGAGAGCATCACCAGCAGGCGGCCATCGAGCGGGGTGGCGCTTCGGCTTGCAGGAAAGGTCACGCTGACCCGCGGCCCGCGGGCACTCGACGGGGTTTGGGCCGTCAGTGGTGCGGCGAGCGAGGCGAGGAGGAGTGCCGCGGCGATGGCGTGCGCTGGCGTGCGGGTCATGAGGGACTCCGGCGGGTCGAGGCGGTCGCGCATGGCGAGTTCGGGAAGTATACCGGCGGGGAAGCCAGTCGCCAGCGAGGGGTGTATGCCGACCCGGGATTCGCCTGGGGCGACCTCGGTCGGGGCGCGGGCATATCAGCAATCATGAATCGCCGCGGGGACGGGTCGCCGTCCCGCTCGGCGGCGCGATCCGTGCGTTCCTGCCGCCGAAGGGTACCCCATGAGCCCGTCCATGCTGTCCGCATGAACCTGCTCTCACGACATCTGTCGAGATCTCGTCTTGCGCAGGCGTGTCAGGCGCCGCAGGTTGGAGCGACCGAGGTGGAACCCCGGCCTCTTCCATCCCCTGGCGCCGAGCGTCCCATGATCGAAAACGGTTCGAGCACCACGCCCCCCGAGGATACCGTCAACTTCCGAATCCTCTCCGAGCATGTCACCGACATGCTCTCCCGGCATTCGCCGGATGGACGGTACCAGTACGCATCGCCCGCGTCGCGCACCCTGATCGGATACGAACCGGAGGAGCTGATCGGGAAACCGGTATTCGAACTGTTCCATCCCGACGAGATGGAGCATGCGCGGCTGACGCACGAGCGCATCCACCAGGACCCCGCGCCGGTCACCTTCACGCACCGGCTGCGCAACAAGAATGGGAACTACGTCTGGTGCGAGTGCCGGCTCCGGGCGGAGCGGGATCCGGTGACGGGAGAGGTGGTGCAGATCCTCGCCGTGGCGCGGGACATTTCAGAGCGGAAGGCGGAGCAGGAGGAACGGGAGCGGCTGATCGCGGAACTCACCCACGCGCTCGAACACAACAAGGTGCTCCGCGGGTTACTGCCGATTTGCGCCAGCTGCAAGAACATCCGGGATGAGAACGGCAACTGGCTCCAGATCGAGACCTTCATCCGGAACCGTTCCGAGGCCGACTTCTCGCACTCGCTCTGTCCTCACTGCGCCAAGCTGCTCTATCCGGATTTCTAGACCTGGGGGCGACTTCTGATGGAGGGGCCGACCAATTGGTCGGCCCCTACCGGTGTTCGTAGACGACGCGGCCATCGAAGATGGTCGTGACAACCTCGGCGTCCTTCACCCGATCAACGGGGAGGGCGAAGAGGTCGCTGGACCAGACGACGACGTCGGCCAGCATCCCCACCTTCAGCATTCCGACCCGCCCCTCATCGAAGCCCGCATAGGCCGAGCCCGTGGTATAGGTCTCGAGCGTGGTGGCCAGCGGCAGGCGCTGGGCAGGGTTGAAGCCGCCGGCGGGAAGCCCCTGCATGGTCTGGCGGGTCAGGGCGGTGTGAAGCCCGGGGCGCGGATCGATGCCCACGACCGGCCAGTCGGTCCCGAACGCGAGATGGCCGCCCGCGTCGTGGATGCTCTTCCAGGCCCAGGCGCGGGTGGCGCGCTC
>JBGASX010000153.1:0-3347 GCA_044229445.1 Gemmatimonadales bacterium
CATTCGCCCGCGACCGGGTGCGCCTCATGCCCGGCCCCTTTCGCGAAGCGATGCTGGTCAATCGCCGCTTCCTGATGGCGCAGGACGCCGACCGGCTGCTCCACACCTTCCGCCTCACCGCGGGACTTTCCAGCTCGGCCGAGCCGCTCGGCGGCTGGGAGGCCCCAGACAACGAGCTGCGCGGTCATTACACCGGCCACTACCTCTCAGCGTGCGCCCGGATGTGGGCCAGCGAGAAGGACGATGCGCTCAGAGAGCGGGGCGAGCGCATCGTCGCCGGGATGGCGGTCTGCCAACGGGTGCTGGGCAACGGCTATCTCAGTGCCTTTCCGGAGGAGCTGTTCGATCGGCTGCGCGCCGGGAGACCGGCGTGGGCGCCATTCTACACCCTGCACAAGATCATGGCCGGCCTCCTCGACATGCACTTGCTGGCCGGCAGCGCGCCGGCGCTCGAGGTGCTGCTGGGCATGGTGCGCTGGACGACACGCTGGACCCAGCCGCTCGGCGACTACGAGATGGCGCGGGTGCTGGAGCGCGAATACGGCGGGATGAACGAGGTGCTCTACAACCTCTCGGCGGTCACCGGCGACGAAGCACACCGGGACCTCGCGCACCGCTTCGATCACGAACGGGTCTTCGCGCCGCTCGCCGCCGGACGGGACGAGCTCAAGGGGCTGCACGCGAACACCACGATCCCCAAGGTGATCGGTGCGGCGCGCCGGTACGAGCTCACCGGTGAGCCGCGCTCCCGGAGAATCGCGGAGTACTTCTGGCACGAGGTCACCGGCGAGCGCTGCTACTGCACCGGCGGCACCAGCAACGGCGAGAGCTGGAACACCGACCCGGGCGTACTCGCGGCGGAGCTGAGCGGCTACACGCAGGAGGACTGCGTGACCCACAACATGCTCAAGCTCACCGATCGCGTGTATCAATGGACCGGCGATCCGGCCTGCGCCGACTACTATGAGCGGGCGCTCTGGAACGGGATCATCGGCAGCCAGCACCCCAGCGACGGCAACAAGCTCTACTACGTCTCCCTCGGCGAAGGCTACTGGAAGCTCTTCGGCACCCCGTTCCACGACTACTGGTGCTGCACCGGCACGATGAGCGAGACCTTCTCGCAGTTCGGCGGCGCGGTGTACTACCACGACGAGGCGGGCGTGACCGTGGCGCAGTTCATCGCCTCGGAACTCGACTGGCGCGAACGGGGAGTGCGACTCATCCAGGAAACGAAATTCCCCGAAGAGGCGGGTACGAAGCTGACGGTCCGGGCTGCCCGACCGACGCGGTTCGCGCTCCGGGTTCGGGTGCCGGCGTGGGCCGTGGGAGCGAATCGTGCGCTGCTCAACGGCAGGGCGCTCGAAGGCTTCGCCGCGCCCGGCGGGTACTACGTCCTCGACCGCACATGGAAGGATGAAGACAGCCTCTCGCTCTCGCTCCCGATGCAGCTCCATCTCGATCCGATGCCGGACGATCCCGATCTCGCCGCGGTGATGTATGGTCCGCTGGTGCTGGCGGGCCGGCTCGGAACCGAGGGACTCACGGCCGAGACGCTGCGCGCCGAACCGACGGCGCCGAGAACCGTGCCGGAGTACCATCTGGATCCGATCGCGGCACCGGGATTCGTGGTCCGTGACGACGATCCCGCGCGCTGGATCTCCCCGGCTTCCGCACCGCTCACCTTCCGCACCGCCGGCCAGGCGAGGGACATCGAGTTCGTGCCGTTCTATCGCCTCTTCGATGAGCGCTACGCGATCTACTGGCGCCTCACGCGTCAGCAGGGATAGCCTCCACCATGGCCGATGCGCATGAGCACGACGCGACACCCTTCGCCGAGGACGATTCCAGGAATCCCCCGCCGACGAGCTTCCTCGATCGGCTGGTCCGCCACTACGCGCGGCCGGCGTACGTCCTCGTCGTGCTCCTGCTCTATCTGCTGATCGCCACCGCACTCGGTCTCGCCCTCACGCCGGCGATCTGGTGCTGGCAGTGGTTCGCCGAGCAGAGCCGGAGTCACGCAACGCTCGGCGCGGGCCTCCTCCTGGGGTTCGGTACGGCGCTCGCGTTCTTCGTTTTCGGTTTCGCGCTGCTCTGCGTCGTGCCGGTCTACAACCTCCTGCTCCCGACCCGCGTCCGGCCGTTCAAGGGGGGCTACTACACCCTCCGTGCGGCGCCGTGGCTGCTGCACAACGCGCTCTTCTACCTGGTCCGCTTCACCTTTCTCCCGTTCGTGACGCTCACGCCGTTCGGCATCTGGTTCCTCAAGGCGATGGGGATGAAGATCGGCCGGCACGCGTTCATCAACACCGAGTACATCTCCGACCCGCAGCTCATCACCATCGGCGACGACGCCGCACTCGGCGGCAGCGTCCGGATCTTCGCGCACTATGGCGGAGGGGGGAATCTCGTGGTCGCCCCCGTCGTGATCGGCGACCGGGCCACGATCGGCCTCGCGGTCACGGTGATGGGCGATGTCGAGGTGGGCCGCGATGCGACGGTGCTGCCCAACTCGGTGCTGCTGCCCGGCTCGCGCGTGGGCGAGGGAGAAATCTGGGGTGGCGTACCCGCGCGTCTCATCACGCGCGAAGACATGGACCTCTTCAAGCAGGGCATTCGCGGCGTGCAGCACCGCGAGGCCTGACCACCGCATGCCGGCACCCGCGCCGCCACCGGTCGATCCCGCGCTCCGCACCCGGCTCGCCGAACTCGGCGCCGAGGGGTGGGAGTTGTGGGAGCGCTTCGACATCGAGGTGCGGCAGCGCGGCTTCCATCCCTTCGTCGCCGCGGACTACGAGAAGGTGCTCGCGACGCTCATCGCACTCCGGGCACCCGGGCTCCGCTTCCTCGAGTGGGGCTCCGCGACCGGCGTCATCACGATCATGGCCGACTTGCTGGGGTTCGAGGCGTACGGCATCGAACTCGATCCCGACCTGGTCCGCATCGCGCGCGGGCTCGCCGAGCGGTACCAGTCGCGGGCGCGCTTCGTGGCGGGGAGTTTCCTGCCGACGGGGTATGAGTGGAAACCGAAAGGCACCGACTTCAAGGTGCGCTACATCGGCAGCGGCCCCTCGGCCTATCCCGAGATGGGGCATCCGCTCGACGATTTCGACCTCGTGTTCGGCTTTCCCTGGACCGGCGAGGTCGGGCTGATGCTGGACCTGATGCGCGCCTACGGGAATCCGGAGGCGCGGCTCATCATCCACGATGTTGATCAGGGCATGCTGGTGTATCGAGGCGGCAAACGGGTGGGGTGAGCAAGCCGGGCCGGTCGCCCGGCGCTACCTGCCGCCGTGGGTCGGACCCGCAGCCCGGGCGGCAGGGTCGGTCGGATCCAGAGTGACCATCCG
>JBGASX010000075.1:0-20908 GCA_044229445.1 Gemmatimonadales bacterium
AATCAGGACATGATCACCGGGGCCGGCACCTGGCTGATGGCCCACGGGCAGCAGTGGTTCTGGCAGGGGGTCGGCATGGCGACGGCCATGCTGGATCAGCAGTCCTGGTACCCGTCGGTTCGCGCGGCGCTGACCCCGGGACGCATTGCGGCGCTGGGCGCCGCCTCCGCCGGCCTCTACGCCGCCGGTCTTATCGCACTCCGTCGCCTGCTGTCGCTGCCCCGCTCCCAGGTCGCCCGTGCGCTCCCGTAGCGCGACCGGCCTGCTGTTCCTGATTGGCCTGTTTGCGGCACGTCCGGTCAGCGCAACGGACTGGAAGGATGGCGGGCAGCCGGTCTGGAAGACGCGCATCGAATACCTCAGCCAGTTCCTGCAGGACGAGCCGAGCCATGTCGTCCGCGATCACGTCGTCGCGATGGCGAGCGGCCTCTCCTCGCTGACCTTCGAGTACACCGATGGCGGCGCGCTCAACCTCTCGCTGGAGAACGGCGAACTGCGCCTCGATGGCCGGGTCGCCGGTCACTACCCCGAGGGGGGGGCGCTCGAGACCGCCTGGCATCAGCTGCTCCTCGAGTCCTCGCATCTCGATACGCCGGCCGCACTCACCGCCCTCCGCAACTGGCATCCCGCCGGTCTGTCGCGCGAAGAAGAGGCCTACGCCGATCTGCTCCGCGCCAGGGCGGCATCGCTGAGTGCACCCGCGAACGCCGTGATGGTCCCCCAGGCGGTCGAGCCCGCGACGGCGGGCGGACTGACGATCGACCTCAGCGATCTGAGCAATCCCGCGCGGCTCGCGCCGATGCTGCACGGAGCCGCCGAACTGCGCGGCGCCGCGCTCCGCGTCACCGTGCCCGGCGGTCAGGCCCACGCGGGGCACTTCAGTGTGGGATCGAGCGAGCGGCTCCACGGCCCGCTCCTCATCATCCGCGGCGACGCCGACATCTACGGCACGCTCGACGGCAATCTCGCCGTCGTGGAAGGCAACGCGATCGTGCACCCGGGCGCGGTCGTAACGGGCGACGTCCTCGCCGTGGCCGGCCAGGTACGCGACCTCGGCGGCGACATCCAGGGTGCGATCCGCACTCTCGACGCACCCCGGCATCAGGCCGAGGCGGTCACCACCGCCGCCGGCGAAGCTCCACTCTCGGCCTGGCAGCGCGCCGGGCGCAACGGCGCCGGCGTCGTCGGGGTGTTCCTGACTTTGATGATGGTGGGAACGGGGCTGGTGCTCTTCGCTCGGCCGCCGCTCGAGGTGGTGAGCGACACGGTACTGCATTCCTTCAGCCGGGCGCTGCTGGTCGGGCTGCTCGGACAGGTGCTGATCCTGCCGACGTTCGGGATGCTGGTCGTCGGGCTGGTGCTGAGCGTCGCGGGGATCCTGCTGGTGCCGTTCGCGGTGATCGTCTTCGCCCTGCTGCTCGTGGTCGCGATCCTGGGCGGGTTCCTCGCGATCGCCCACGCCATGGGGGAATCGCTCACCCGCCGGCAGCTTGCGCTGGGCCAGTCGATCTCGGCCAACAGCTATCGCTACGTCACCGTCGGACTCAGCGGCGTGATGGCCCTCTGGCTGTCGTGGGTGGTGTTCCAGTGGGTGCCGGTCGCGGGCACGCTGATCTTCGCGACGGCGGTCCTGGTGACCTGGCTCCTCGGAACCGTCGGCTTCGGCGCGGCGCTGCTCTCTCGCGCGGGCTTCAAGGAGCACTTCGCGGGACGCCTCCTCCCCGCCGAGGCGCTGACCGACGAGTATCTCTGGGCGACGCCGCAGTTCGGCGTCCCCGCCGCCAAGCGCCCGCCCCGGGACCGGACTCCGCCACCGATCTGATCCAAGGCGTTGCGAATCCGCAGGGGCGGAGCTCGGCTCCGCCCCTGCGTCGTTCTACCCCAGTCTCGCCTTCACCCTCCCGCCAACACCCCGACCGATTGGTCGGCCCCCACCCGTTCGACCCCTACCCCAGTCTCGCCTTCACCCTCCCGCCGACACCGAGTCCGAGCCGCCGCGCCGCGGAGCCGTCGCGCACCGCGATCTCGACCTGTCCCCCCGAGCCGAGATAGGCAATGAGATTGCCGGGCGGGACATCGCCGAAGGTGGTCCGGAGCGGACCGATCGCGAGCGATTCCGCCTCGAGGACCGCGTACGGCGGCACGAACTCCGCCGTGAGGTTGGTGACCAGATTTCCGAAGCGATCGACGTAGATCACCTCACCGACCACGACCTTCCCCTCGTAGTGCGGCATCGAGCCGCTCATCCGCCGCGGGATGCCGGCGAAGCGCTCCCCAAGCGACAACAGCGGTTCTCCGCGCGCGAGTGCGGCGGCGGCGGGAGCGTAGAGATCCCGGCCGAGAAAGGTGGGTGAGGCGGCCGGAGGCGTGGGGAGGCTCACCGCCTCGATCTCCGCTCCCCGGAGCAGCACCGTGAAGAGCCCGCTGTCCGGTCCCACAAAGCAGTGTCCCCGGGTACGGAAGGCGAGGGCGGTGCGGGATACCCCGGCGGCGGCACCGGCGATCGCGTCCACGACCGCCAGATGCACCGTTCCCGCGGGGAAGTGGCTCCATGCCCGTCCGAGGACGTACGCGGCGGCCGCGACATCTCCCGGATCGATTTCATGTGTCAGGTCGACCAGCGTGGAGCCGGGGGCGAGCGAGAGCAAAACCCCCTTCATCTCGCCCACGTAGGAGTCGGCGGTGCCGTAGTCGCTCAGAAGCGTTATGATGGCCATGATGAATAGTAGCTTCGAGGCCCTTCAGTCCGCCCTCCGCGGGCGCTATCACCTCGACCGGGAACTCGGTCGCGGGGGGATGGGCATCGTCGTGCTGGCGCGGGATCTCGCGCTCGATCGCCCCGTCGCCATCAAGCTGCTTCCGCCGCACCTCGCCGGCATCCCCTCGCTCAGGACGCGGTTCCTCCAGGAGGCGCGCACCGCCGCCCGCCTCTCGCATCCCCACATCGTCCCGATTCATGCCGTCGAGGAGCAGGGCGAGCTGGTCTGGTTCGTCATGGGCTACGTCCCCGGCGAGACCCTGGCCGCGAAGGTCCGGAACGAGGGGCCGCTCCCGCCCGCGCTCGTCACCCGGCTGGTGCAGGAGGTCGCCTGGGCGCTCGCCTATGCCCACCAGCATGGCGTCATCCACCGCGACGTCAAGCCGGAGAACATCCTGCTCGAGCGCGGCACCGGCCGGGCGCTGGTGACGGATTTCGGGATCGCCCGCCTGACCGACCATGCCCCCGTCACCCCGTCGGGCGATGTCATGGGGACCCCCCGGATGGTGAGCCCGGAACAGGCCGCCGGCGAGGAGGTGGACGGACGGAGCGACCTCTATTCGTTAGGCGTGACGGCGTTCTTCGCGCTCACCGGACGCTACCCCTTCGAGGGCGACAACGCGGGCCAGCTCCTCGCGCAGCACCTCACCGTCCCGGCGCCCGCGGTCGCGTCACTCCGGCCGGGGCTGCCCCGGTCGCTCGCCACCGCGGTGGATCGCTGCCTCGCGAAGGAACCGGGCCAGCGCTTCGCGACCGGGGAGGAGCTCGCCGAGGCGGTCGCCGCCGGGCATGCGCTCGCGCCGATTCCGCGGAGCCTCCAGCTCATCACCCGCGAGCTCGAGGCCTTCGGCGTGGATCTCGTGGGCTACGCGACGCTCGCAACCATCGCGATCTTCACCCAGACGGTCACCACCGACTTCTTCAGCTTCGGGTTCAACTGGACCGCGGGGCTGATGGCGCTGCTGGTGAGCCTGCTCGGGATTCGCGGCGCGCACGCGAGCCGGCTGATTCGCGATGTGATCCGTGAGGGATGGACCGCGGCGGATCTCACCGCCGCCGCCGAACGCGAGGCCCGCGAGAATGCCACCCCCGCCACGGGCCCCTCACTCAGCGCACGACTCGGCCTCTACCTCGCAGGCCTCGTCGCTCTCGCACTGTTCTGGCTGGGGCCGAAGCAGTGGGTGTACGACGGCAGCACCTTCCCGATCGGACTCGTGACCGAGCTGGCGGCCCTCGTGATGCCGATCGCGCTGGGCCGCTGGCTGGGGCACGCGCTCGAGGCGCCGAAGGCTGGGCGCCTCGGCATCCTCAGCCGGTTCTTCCTCAAGGCGAAGGCGGGGTGGCTGTTCAAGGTGCTCCGGTGGAAACTCCCCGCTCCCACGCAGCAGGAGGCGATCCCCGATCAGCCCACGGAGCTGGCGCTCGCCGGCGCGGTGCGGGGACTCCTGGCGCAGATTCCCGAGAGCGATCGCCGCCGGCTGGGCGGCGCGGAGGAGCTGCTGGCACGCCTCGAGCGTGACGCCGCAGCCCTGCGGCGCCGCCTCGACGAACTCGATGCCACCGCGGCGGCGGTCGGCGGCGGGTCGTCCGTGGAGCGGCAGGGAGTGCTGCAGGACATCGATGGTGCCCAGCGCGAGACCGCGAACCGGCTCGCCTCGACCCTCAGCGCGCTGGAGACGCTGCGTCTGGAGCTGCTGCGGGCGCGGGTGCATCACGGCGCCGACGGGGATCTGACCGGCGATCTCGACGCGTTGCGGCGGCTGTCGGAGCGGATCGACGCCGCCGGCGAGGTCTGACCCCCCATCACTCCCCGGCGTCAGGCTCTCGCTCGCTCCCAGTTCCCCCAGCGCCACAGCAGCAGGATCGCGACACCCCGACCCATCGCCGTCACCGCCAGCACCAGCCAGACGCCCGCCAGCCCCCAGAGCGGTGCGGCCCAGAGGGCGAGCGGAATCCGCACCACCGAGAGCGCGATCACCCACACCATCGGCCAGACGGTGTAGCCGGCGCCTGACAATCCGCCGAAGAGCGCCTCCTCGAACGCGATGAACGGCTGCACCACCGCGAAGGTCAGCAGGTAGAGCGCCGCCGCCCCGGCCGTCGCCTCGTCGCGGGTGAAGATCTCCGCGAGCGTCGTCGGCCAGAGCGAGAAGACCAGGCCGAGCAGTCCGATCGGCACCACGGCGAGGGTGGCGGTGAGCCACCCGGCGGCCCGGGCCCGCCCCGGATTCCCGGCCCCGAGATTCTGTCCCACGAGGGTGCTCGCCGCGAGCCCGAAGCCGACGGCGATCATGTAGCTCACCCCCTCGACCTTGTGGCCGACGCCGAGTGCGGCCAGTGCCGGGGTGCCGAACTGCCCCACGATCGGCACAAGCAGAATGTACGAGACGCTGAAGAGCGAGCCGGCGAGCATCACCGGCGTCCCGATGCGGATGATGTTCCAGGCGGCGGTCGCGTCGAACGCGGGACGGATGTGCCCGCGGCGAATCAGCAGGACGAGCCCGGCGGCGAAGCCGAAGCCGCGGGTCAGCACCGTCGCCAGTGCGGCGCCGTAGACGCCCATCGCGGGAAAGGGCCCGAGGCCCAGGATCATGAACGGGTCGAGGACCAGATTGAGAAACACCGAGCCCGCGAGCAGGACGAAGGGCGTCCGGGTGTTGCCGGCGCTCCGGAAGGCAGCTTCCACGACGAAGTAGCCGTAGATCAGCACCGAGCCGACGCACTGGATGATGAGGAAGTGGCGCGCCTCGCGGTCCGCATCCGCGGGGAGCGCCATGAGATGAAAGAGCGGATTGAGCCCGCTCAGGCCGGCGAGCGCGACGATGACACCGATTCCCGCGGCGAGCACGAGGGCGGTGCCGGTGGCGCGCGCGGCCAGCTCCGGCCGGCCTTCGCCGTGGCGCCGCGCGGCGACCGCGGTGAGCCCGGCGCCGAGCAGCTCGCCGGTGGTGATGATGATCCAGAGGGAGTAGCTGGCCGAGGAAACGCCGGCGAGCGCGGCCGGACCGAGGGTCCGGCCGACCCAGAAGGTGTCGGTGATGTTGAAGAGGACCTGCAGGAGTGTCGTGCCGACCGCCGGCAGCGCGAGGCGCAGCACGGCGGCGAGCAGCGATCCCTGGAGCGGTCCGACGGGGCGCGCCGCTGCCGCGCCCCCATCGTCCGTGATGGTCACCCGCGCATGATCGGCAGCGCCGCGGACGTCTGGGCCACCGCGTCGACCAGCGCATCGGCGATCGCGATCAGCATCTTCGCCGCGGGACTCGCGGGATCGGCCGCGACGATCGGCTTGCCGCGATCGGCCAGGTCGGCGAGACCGGGAGTGAGCGGCACGCTGCCGAGCAGCGGCACGTGGAGCTCGTCCGCGAGGCGCTGCCCGCCACCCGAGCCGAACATCTCCAGACGGACACCGGTCGCGGGATCGGTGAAGGCGCTCATGTTCTCGACGATGCCGGCCACCGGCACGCCCACCTTCTCGAACATCTTGGCCCCGCGCAGCGCATCGCCGACCGCGACCTCCTGCGGCGTGGTCACGATGATGGAGGTCGCGACCTGACAGGACTGCACCAGTGAGAGCTGGGCGTCCCCGGTGCCCGGCGGGAGGTCCACGAGGAAGTAGTCCAGCTCTCCCCACTCGACGTCGCGCAGGAACTGCTGCACGATTTTCATGATGATCGGCCCGCGCCAGATCGCCGCGGCATCGCGATCGACGAGGAAACCGAGCGACATCAGCTTGACGCCCCAGGCGCTGAGCGGCTGGATCTTGCCCTGCACCACCGGCGGCTTCTCGAAGATCCCGAACATCCGCGGGATGTTCGGCCCGTAGACGTCGCCGTCCATCAGCCCGACGCGGTAGCCCTTCTGGGCGAGCGCCACGGCCAGGTTGCTGGTGACGGTGGACTTGCCTACGCCCCCCTTGCCTGACGAGACCGCGATGATCCGGCCGAGGTTCGGATATTCGGACGGCTGCGGCGCCGGCGTGGTGAGCCCGGCCTGCCCGTGCGTCTGGCCCGGCGCGGGCTGCCCGGGAGCGGCGTGGGTGTGCTTGGCGGGGCCACCCGGATCGACGACGCTGATCCGGAGCTCCTGCGGATTCACGCCCTCGATGGCGCGGATCGCGGCGCGTGCCTCACGCACGAGCGTCGCGGGATCCTCGCGCGAGAGGAGGAAGGTGAACGAGACCTTGCCCTCCTCGGTGACGGCCAGATCGCGCACCATGCCGGCAGAGAGAAGATCGTTCTCGAGGCGGGGATTCTGGATCCGGGACAGCGCGGCGGCGACGCGGGCGGAAAGATCGTTAGACATCGGGTTCCTTGTCGATACTCCAGTACCGAGTTCCGAGTTCCGAGTCGCTCGTACGCACTTGGAACTTGGAACTCGGAACTCGGGACGCTGAGGTTCAGATCGCTTCGACCAGCTTGACCTCGGGCACCAGCGCGCGGAGCCGGGTCTCGATCCCCTGCTTGAGCGTGATGGTCGCGGCCGAACAGCCGTGGCAGGTCCCGCCGAGGCGGAGGAGCAGGCGGCCGTCGATCTCATCGAAATCGACGACTTCGACACTGCCCTTGTGCGAGGCGATATAGGGGCGAAGCGAGTCGAGCGTCCGCTCGATGCGCTGCAGGACTTCAGGTTCATTCGCGTTGGTCATGCCCGTCACTTCCCGTTCAACGTTACCGGCTGCTGTTCGCCGAAAGATACTCCCGCGCGGCGTTCAGCACGCAGGCCTGAACTTCGGCCAGCGATCCTTCCATCGACAGCCCGGAGGCCTTGGTATGGCCGCCGCCGCCGAAGGGGCGGGAGAATTCCGCCACATCCACCGTGCCGACCGAACGGAGCGACACCTTCACCCGCCCCGCCGCGATCTCGCGGAAGAGGAGCGCCATCCGGATCCCGCTGATGCTGCGCGGCACCTCGACGATGCCGTCGAGATCATCGGCCGTCGCACCCAGCCGCTCCAGGGCGCCGGGCGGAACGGTCACCCAGGCGAGCCCCTGCTCGGCTTCGACCACGAGGGTCTGCAGCGTTTCCGCCAGCAGCCGGGCCCGGCCCTCGGGGGCGCTGGCGTAGACGTCGAGATAGATCTGCTCGGGGTCGAGTCCGGTCTCGAGCAGGGCCGCCGCGGCGCGAAGCACCGCCGGCTTGGTGTTGCTGAAGCGGAAGGCGCCGGTGTCGGTCAGGATCGCGACGTAGAGCGCCCGGGCCGCGAGCGGCGTGAGCGGCCAGCCGTTCGCGATGGCGAGCTGGTAGATGAGCTCGCCGGTCGCGGAGGCCTCGGGATCGACGTAGCGCGCCCCGTCGGGAAGGTGGCCCTGGCTCACATGGTGATCGACGCAGGCCACCGGCACGCCGCGCTCGAGCACCGTCTGGCTCAGCATGCCGAGCCGTCCAACGTCGGCGATGTCGAGGACGAGGATCTGGTCCGCCTTGCGGAGCTCCTTCACCGCCTCCTGCGAGCGATCGACCCCGGGAAGATCGCGGAACAGGAAACGGTATCGCTCCGGTGTCGGTGACGGATTCGTCACCACGGCGTTGATCCCCTGCGCCTTGAGCAGGTGAATCAGCCCCACCTCGCTGCCGAGCCCATCGCCGTCCGGATTGACGTGGGTGGTGATGCAGAGGCGCTGGCCGGGCTGGAAAGTCTTGGCAAAGGCGCGGGCGGCGGCGAGACGGTCCTGCGGCAGTTCGGTCATGGGGCGGGAAAGTAAGACAAGGAGCCAGAGCGGGAAAGAGCGTCGGCCCGGGGGCCGGGAGGGCCCTGAAACGGCACGATGCCCGGCGCCATGCGGCGCCGGGCATCGTGATCATGAAGCGGTCGAAACCGGGCGCTAGGCCTTGTTCAGCTTCGAATGGCTCTTGCCGTACAGGAAGTAGATCGCGAGTCCGAGCGCCATCCAGATCGCCAGCCGGAGCCAGGTGTCCTTCGGCAGGCCGTACATCATGTAGCCGCAGATCAGGATGCCCATGATCGGCACGAACGGCACCCATGGGGTGCGGAACGGCCGCGGCAGGTCGGGCTGCACCCGGCGCAGCACGATGATGCCGCCGCAGACGATCACGAAGGCGAGCAGGGTGCCGATCGACACCAGTTCGCCCAGCAGGCCGATCGGGAAGAGGCCGGCGATCAGCATCGCCACGACGCCGGTCACGATGGTCGAGACATACGGCGTGCGGAACTTCGGATGGACCTTGCCGAAGATCGGCGGGAGCAGGCCGTCGCGCGCCATGGTGAAGAAGATGCGCGGCTGGCCCATGAGCATCACGAGCACCACCGATGCGAGGCCCGCGATGGCGCCGACGTTGATGAGGTAGCCGAGCCAGGCGAGCGCCGGGCCGGCCTTCTCGATCGCCACGAACACCGGGTGCGGCACGTTGAGTTCGGTGTAGTGCGCGATGCCCGTCATCACGAGCGCCATCAGGATGTAGAGCACCGTGCAGATGGCGAGCGAGCCGAGGATGCCGATCGGCAGGTCCTTCTGCGGATTCTTCGCCTCCTGCGCCGCGGTGGAGACCGCGTCGAAGCCGATGTACGCGAAGAAGATGACGCCCGCGCCGCGCACGATCCCGCTCCAGCCGAAGTGGCCGAATTCACCGGTGTTCGGCGGAATGAACGGATGCCAGTTGGCGGTATTCACGTGGCTCGCGCCGAACCCGATCACGAGCAGCACGATCGCGACCTTCACGTACACGATGATGTTGTTGAACCGCGCCGACTCCTTGATGCCGACCACGAGCAGGGTCGAGACCAGGAAGACCAGCAGCATCGCGGGGACGTTCAGGATGCCGTGGGTGATCGAGCCGCCCTTGGTGGCGCAGTCGGCGATCGCGACGACGGTCCGGCTCACCGGATCGACCATGACGCCGTTGGTGGCGGGATCGACGCAGATCTGCGACGGCACCAGGGTGTGGGTTCCCTGCACGTCGAACGGCGCGCCGGTGTAGGCCGGCGGCAGATGCACGCCCAGCTCGGTCATGAATGCGGTGAAGTAGCCCGACCAGCCCACCGCCACCGTCGAGGCTGCGAACAGATACTCGAGGATCAGGTCCCAGCCGATGATCCAGGCCACCAGCTCACCCAGCGTCGCGTAGCCGTAGGTGTACGCGCTGCCCGCCACCGGGATCATCGAGGCGAACTCGGCGTAGCAGAGTCCGGCGAAGAGACAGCCGGCACCGGCCAGGATGAAGGAGAGCACGATCGCCGGGCCGGCATACTGCGCCGCCGCCGTACCGGTGAGCACGAAGATGCCCGCGCCGATGATGGCACCGATCCCGAGCAGGATCAGGTTGGTGCCGGTGAGCGCGCGCTTGAGGCCGTGCTCGTCATCCACGGGCATCAGTTCGGCCAGCGACTTGGTGCGAAACAGGGACATGCGATGCTCCTCGAGGGAAGGGGCGGTGACCGTCGGTCGCCTAGCGGCGGGCCAGACGGCTGTGCTTCATGCCGTAGGTGAAGTAGACGACCAGCCCGATGGCCAGCCAGATCAGCAGCCGCTCCCAGGTCCGGAGCGGAAGGTGCGCCATCAGGTACAGCGCCGAGGCGGCGCCGGCGAACGAACTGAACCAGACGAACGGCGCCTTGAACGGCCGGGGCAGGTTCGGTTCCCGGATGCGGAGCACCAGGATGCCGGCCGAGACGATCACGAACGCGAGCAGGGTGCCGATCGAGACGAGGCTGCCCGCCTCGCGCACCGTGAACCATCCCGCCGGAATGGCGACCGCGATCCCGGTGACGATCGAGGTGATGTACGGGGTCTGGAACTTGGGGTGGATCTTGTTGACGAACTGCGGCAGCAGCCCGTCCTTCGCCATGGTGTAGAAGACCCGCGACTGCCCCATCAGCATCACCAGGATGACCGAGCTGAGGCCCGCGATCGCGCCGAGCTTGATGAAGGTGGAGATCCAGCCGAGCCCCGCGCGGTCCGCCACCACCGCGATCGGGTCGGGCACGTTGAGCTCCTTGTAGCTCATCACGCCGGTCGCGATCCCCGACACCAGAATGTAGAGCAGGGTGCAGATGAGCAGCGAGCCGATGATGCCGATCGGCATGTCGCGCTGCGGGTTCTTCGCCTCCTGCGCCGCGGTGCTCACCGCGTCGAAGCCGATGTACGCGAAGAACACCACCCCCGCCCCGGCCACGATCCCGTCCCAGCCGAACTCGCCCCGGATCGGCAGGCCGTCGGCGCCGACGGCCTGCGGCGGGATGAAGGGATGCCAGTTGGCCGGATCCACCGCGTGGGCCGCGCCGGCGATGAACACGATCACCACCGCGACCTTGATGAACACGATCACGTTGTTGACGTTCGCCGACTCCTTGATCCCCACCACCAGCAGCGCGGTGACCACGGCGATGATCAGCACCGCCGGGAGGTTGAAGATCGCGGTGGTCGTGGTGCCGTCGGCCAGGGTGACGATCGTGCCGTGCGCCGCGCTGAAGTGCGGCGGGACCACGATGCCGATGTCCTTGAGGAAGGAGACGACGTAGCCGGACCAGCCGATCGCCACCGTCACCGCGCCGAGCGCATACTCGAGCACCAGGTCCCAGCCGATGATCCAGGCGATGAACTCACCGAGCGTGGCGTAGCCATAGGTGTAGGCGCTCCCCGCCATCGGCACCAGCGACGCGAATTCGGCATAGCACAGCGCGGCGAAGATCGAGGCGACTCCCGCGAGCACGAACGACAGCACCACCGCCGGACCGGCGTTCTGGGCCGCGACCGTCCCCGTCAGCACGAAGATGCCGGTGCCGATGATCGCTCCGATGCCGAGCAGCGTGAGGTTCCACGGGCCCAGCGCGCGCTTCAGGCTATGATCGGTCTCGGCCTCGTGCTGCAGGTCGGTGATGCTCTTCCGCCGGAACAGATCCATGCGTGCCTCGAGGGGGGAGAGGAGTCGACGGTCGACGACCATCAGACCGGTCCCGGCCGCCGGCGGTCTCCCGCGGGCGGCGGACGGGTGGTCCGGACTGCGTCCTACACGTTGTAGTTCGGTGCTTCCCGAGTGATATGCACGTCGTGCGGATGCGACTCGCGGAGTCCGGCGCTGGTGATCTGCACCATCTCCACGTCCCGCCCGAGTGCGTCGACCGAGGCGACGCCGCAGTAGCCCATGCCGCTGCGGAGGCCGCCCACCATCTGGAAGAGCACATCGCCGACCGGGCCACGGTAGGGGACCCGGCCCTCGATCCCTTCCGGGACCATCTTGGAGCTGGAGAGCTCCCCTTCCTGGAAGTAGCGGTCGGCCGAGCCTTCCTGCATCGCGGCCAGGCTGCCCATGCCGCGGATCGACTTGAACCGCCGGCCCTCGGCGAGAATCGACTCGCCCGGACTCTCATCGGTGCCGGCGAGCATCGAGCCCATCATCACCGACGACGCGCCCGAGGCGAGCGCCTTCACCAGGTCACCCGAATACTTGATGCCGCCGTCGGCGATGACCGGGATGTCTCCCGCGCCACGGACCGCATCCATGATCGCGGTCACCTGCGGCACGCCGACCCCGGTCACCACGCGCGTGGTGCAGATGCTGCCCGGCCCGACCCCGACCTTCACCGCATCGACGCCGCGGCGCACCAGCTCGCGGGCGGCGGCCTCCGTGGCCACGTTGCCGGCGATGAGCTGCGCGTCGGGGAAGGCCTCGCGGAGCAGGGAGACCGTCTGCAGCACCCCTTCGCTGTGACCGTGTGCCGAGTCGATGATGATCGCATCGGCGCCGGCATCGAGCAGCGCCTTGGCGCGGATCTTCGCCTCGGGCGTGCCGCCCACCGCGGCCGCGACCCGGAGCCGACCGTGCTGGTCCTTGTTGGAATCGGGGAACTGCTTCCGCTTGAAGATGTCCTTGACCGTGATCAGCCCCTTGAGGAGCCCGGCCGAGTCCACCACCGGCAGCTTCTCGATCCGGTGCTTCGCGAGGATCCGTTCGGCCTCGTCGAGGCCGGTGCCGACCGGGGCGGTGACCAGCTTGTCCTTGGTCATCACCTCGCGGATCGGCTGATCGAGGTTGCGCTCGAACTGCAGGTCGCGGTTGGTGATGATGCCGACGAGCTTGCCCGCCTCGTCAACGATCGGCACACCGGAAATCCGGAAGCGGGCCATGGCCGACGCCGCTTCGCGCAGCGGCCGGTCGGCGGTGAGCGTGATCGGGTTGAGGATCATCCCGCTCTCGCTCCGCTTCACCCGGTCGATCTCGGCCGCCTGCTTCTCGATCGACATGTTCTTGTGCACCACGCCGATGCCGCCGTAGCGGGCCATGGCGATGGCCATCTCCGCTTCGGTGACCGTGTCCATCGCGGCCGAGACCAGCGGGATGTTGAGCGTGATCGTGCGGGTGAGACGAGTCTTGACCGAGACCTGGCGCGGGTGGACCGTCGAATGGCGGGGGACCAGCAGCACGTCGTCAAAGGTGAGCGCCAGTCCGGTGCGGATGGTGCTCATGATGCGTGCGTTCCGATTTGAATTGGGAGTTCCATCCATAAGTCTACGGCGCAGCGGTGGGGGGACGCAAGGCGCGGAATCAGGCCGCGCCCCGGCGCCACAGAAAATACACCGGCACCCCCAGCGCCACGATCAGGAGCCCGAACACCGAGTACTGCCGCTGCACCGGATCCACCAGCAGCACCACCAGCAGGTAGACCACCGCCAGCATGTACAGCAGCGGAAGCACGGGATACCCGAACGCCTTCACCGGCCTTGGGAGATCGGGGCGGGTGCGGCGCAGCCGGAACAGGGCGAGCACCGTGAAGAAGTAGAAAAGCAGCGAGGCGAAGATGACGTAGGTGAGCAGGTTGCCGTAGCTCCCGCTCAGACAGAGCGCCATCGCCCACAGGGCCTGGGCCCAGAGACCGAATGCCGGGGTCTTGAACCGCGGGTGCAGCACGGCCGCGCGCTGGAAGAAGAGCCCGTCCCCCGCCATCGCGTAGTAGACCCGGGGCCCCGCGAGCACCAGCCCGTTCACGCAGCCGAAGGTCGACAGCATGATCGCCACCGCCATCAGGATGCCGCCGACCGGACCGAACATCACCTCGGCGGCGGCGACCCCGACCCGGTCCTGCGCCGCGTGCTGGATCCCGCGCGACAGCGCATCGAGCCCGTTCGCGTCCCCCGCGAAGGGCAGCACCCGCAGGTAGGCCAGATTCGCGAGCACGTAGAGGATCGTGACCGTCGCGGTGCCGAGCCCCAGTGCGAGCGGCAGGTTGCGCTTCGGATCGCGCACCTCGGCCGCCGCAAAGGTGACGTTGTTCCACGCGTCCGCGGAGAAGAGCGAACCCACCATCGCCGCGCCGAGCACCGGGACGACCGCGAGACTCCAGCTCCCGGTGCCCCAGAAGCTCTGGCCCGCGACCGCGGTGGCGGCCGGCGCGAGCGTCAAGCCGAAGAGCACCAGCGCGGCGAGCGCACCGACCTTGGCGACGGCGAACACCGTCTGCACCGTGGCGCCGAGGGTGACGCCGCGGAAGTTGAGCGCGGTGAGCACCGCGACGACCCCGAGCGCGACCACCCGCTGCCACGAGACGCCGAGCTCGATCGCACCGCCCGGCATCGGGAGATGGCCGAGCGAGAGGAAGACATCCGGCGTGACCGCGGGCACCAGCACGCTCAGGAACTTCCCGAACGCCACCGCGACCGCGGCGATCGTCCCCGTCTGGATGACGGTGAAGAGAGTCCAGCCGAAGAGAAAACCGATGAGCGGGGAGAGTCCCTCGCGCAGGAAGACGTACTGCCCTCCCGCCGTCGGCATCATGGCGGCGAGTTCGGCGTAGGCCAGCGCGCCGATCACCGTCATCACGCCGGTGATCACCCAGATGAGGATGAGGGCGCCCGGCCCCCAGTCGTTGACCTGGCGGCTGATGTCGGCCGAGACGATGAAGATGCCGGAGCCGATCATCGTGCCGACGACCATGGAGATCGCCGCAAGCGGGCCAATCCCGCGAACGAATTCGGTCGCGGGAGCGGAGCGGGATTCAGCCATCAGCGGGGGACCTTCAGCCGTCGGCCTTGCGGGGAGCGGGAGCGGATTCGGAGCTGACCTGCGGTGCAGCGGCCGGCGTGGCCGGGGGAACAGCCACCGGCTTGGCGGCCTTTACCGCTTCGTCGACGACCGCCTGCCCCGCGGCGGCGAGGCCCTTCATGATGCGGCTGGCGCTGTCCATCACGCCGACGGTGCCGCTGATCGCCTGGACCGGCAGCTTCGCGGCCCGCATGGTGTCTTCGACCGTATCGGTGATGCGCGCGAGGATGCCGGTCGGCGCGGCGCGCTCGGCGTATTTGCTCTCGAGGAACTCGACGAAGTCGAGAATCTGGTAGGCGCGCTCGTCCGGCAGGTTCTCGAGCCGGCGGAGAATGCGCTGTTTGAGGAGATCGTTCATGGGGAGAAAGTACGGCCCCGTACCGGAAAAGGTTACCCTCCCGCCCCCGCTACTTCCCCAGCCCCCCGACCACCTCGATCAGCTCCAGCACCGGCGTCGGCAGGTACTTGGTGGTCGCGGCCCGGATCGTCCCCCGCACGGTGAGCTCGCGGAGGGCGGGCACCGCCTGGAACTGGGCGACCGCGGACGAGGGGATGATGATGTAGACGAAGCCGGGCTCGGGGAGCGGGCCGCGGGTCAGCAGGTAGTTCATCCCCTCGGGGATCTCGGGACGCAGCTCGTCGGACTTCTGGATGGCGACGAACTGCACCCGCCACTCCACCACCTGCCCGACATACTTCGCGGGATTGGCGCGGACCTCTGCCTGACTCAGCCCGACGAGGATGCTCCGGTCGGTCGGGCGGAGCGTGCTGTCGGGCACCCACCCCTCGATCTGCACCCGGGTCCAGCCGCCGGAGCGGGCCAGGACCCGGGCCCCGGCGCCGGAGTCCACCGAGCCGACGACCGCCCCACCCGGCGCGACCGCGAACGGCGACTTGGCGGTGAATTCGGCCTGATCCGGTCCGGTGACCGGCTGCACCGCGGGCGTCGCGGGCGCGGCGGCCTGCAGGGACTTCCTGCTCACCCACGCCGTCCGCTTCACATGGGTCCAGTCGCCGCGGGTCTCGATCTTCGCAAACCCGACCCCGGGCGAGACCTTCGCGATCACGGGACCATCGGGAGCCTGACGAAGCTCGGAGGGCTTCCTGCTCACCGCGACGTCGAACCCGTCACGCTTCATCGGGCCGAGCGACGCGGTGAGGAACCAGCCGTCGATGCCGACCTCGGTCGAGTTCCCGCTGGTCTTGCCCGGCGCGACCTCCGCACCGGACTGCAGCGTGCCGAGCGTCGCACCGCCGGGGACCTTGGTGAATCGGGTATCCTGGGCGAGCCGGACGGTGGACTGCCCCGCGAGCGAACTCGCGAGCAGCGTGAGCAGAACGGCCACCAAGGCTGGTAGGCGGCACAGGGGCGAAGTAGATTGCGGCGCGTAACGCACGACCTCGATTGTAGAAACGCCGGAGAGTCATGTCAAACACGCGCGGTCCGGCGGGCCCCGTCGTCCTGGTCGTTCTGGACGGCTGGGGCTACCGGGAAGGCCGGGAAGGCAACGCGATCGAACTGGCACAGACGCCGGTGTGGCACGGGCTGTGGGCGAGCCAGCCGCGCACGCTGCTCGAAGCCAGCGGACTCCCCGTCGGACTCCCCGAAGGACAGATGGGCAACTCGGAAGTCGGCCACCTGAATCTCGGGGCCGGCCGGGTCGTCCCGCAGGATCTCGTCCGCATCTCCCAGAGCATCACCGACCGGTCGTTCTACCAGCTCGAGCCGCTCCGCGAGCTGTGCGCCCGCCTCAAGCAGAACGGCGGCACGCTCCACCTGATCGGCCTGCTCGGTCCCGGCGGTGTGCACGCCATCGACCAGCACCTGCTCGCCTGCCTCGAGCTCGGCGTGCGCGCCGAGGTCCCCCGCATCGCGATTCACGGCTTCCTCGACGGGCGCGACACCCTCCCCGCCATCGGGGCGCAGGTCGTGCGCCAGCTGGAGCAGGAGATCGCGCGCCTCGCCTACGACGCGATGGTCCACGGCATCGGTGCACCGGCGGAGGATGCGGTGACCGCGGTGCAGGCCGCCCTCGCGCGCGGCGAGACCGACGAGTTCGTGAAGCCGATCGTGCTGCAGAAGGGCGGCGTGCCGGTCGCGACGCTCAAGGACGGCGACGGCGTCTTCTGCTTCAACTATCGCAGCGACCGCATGCGCCAGATCGTGCGGGCCCTCGTGATCGAGGGCTTCGACGGGTTCGACGTGTCGGACCGGCCGAAGCTCTCGATGGTCACGATGACCCAGTACGACCGGACCTTCCCCGTGGCGCAGGCCTTCCCGCCCTTCACCATGGCGAAGATCGTCGCGGAGGTGCTCGCGAGTCACGGCCGCACCCAGCTGCGCACGGCGGAGACCGAGAAGTATCCGCACGTGACCTACTTCTTCAACGGCGGGTATGAACCGCCGTACGAAGGGGAGGAGCGGCTGCTGGTGCCCTCGCAGAAGGTCGCGACCTACGATCTCGCCCCCGAGATGAGCGCGACCGGCATCACCGATGGGCTGGTGCAGGCCATCAGCCGGAAGTCGCACGACTTCATCCTCTGCAACTTCGCCAACGCCGACATGGTCGGGCACACCGGCGTGCTGCCGGCGGTGATCACCGCGGTGGAGACCGTCGACCGCTGCCTCGCGCGGGTGATGGCCGCGGCGGAGGCGGCGGGCGCCACCGTCCTCATCACCGCCGACCATGGCAACTGCGAACAGATGATCGACCCGGCGACCGGCGGCGTGCACACCGCGCACACCACCAACCCGGTGCCGCTGGTGGCGGTGCGGGCCGGGGCGACCACCCTCCGCACCGGCGGCGCGCTCTGCGACGTCGGCCCCACCGTGCTCCGGCTCCTCGGCATCGAGCCGCCAACGGAGATGACGGGGCGGGATTTGAGAATCGGTGCGTAGTACTAAGTACTAAGTACTTAGTACTTAGTACTTAGTGCTCGGTTCCGGGTTCCGGGTTCGTACGTTGAGTGAACTCCTCGGTGAACCGGCATCGCCGAACTGAAAGCACGAAACCCGGAAAGTTCGAACCCGGAACTCGGAACTCGGTACTCCCCCGCTTACTATTCCCCCATGCATCGATCCCTCACCCAGGCATTGACCCTGCTGGCGCTCGCGACTCCCCTCGCCGCCCAGGTGGGCCATGCGCCGAACTCGTCGCCCTATCGGGACATCCCCAAGGGCCGGTCGCTCACGCTCCTGGTCGGCGACATCGGCGGGGATGGCGGCTCCATCGGCGTCGGCCCGCACAACGGCCAGAGCTACGGGGTGCGATTCGACGTCCGGGTGGGCGCACCGGTGGCGCTCGGGCTGACCGTGGCGCGGGCGGACCTCGAGCGGCTGGTGGTGAGTGCCTCCGACAGCGTGGCCAACCGGGTGGACGGTCCGGTGAAGCAGGGGGTCACGATGGTCGAGCTCTCGCTGCAGATCAATCTCACGGGCAAGAAGAGCTGGAACCGGCTGGCGCCGTTCATCGGCGGATCGGCCGGCTATCTCGATGCGGGGGGCCTGCCCGCGTCGGTCAAGGATTCGAGCGGCTACAAGACCGGCGGCAAGATCTACCTCACCCCCGCCGTCGGCCTCCGGGTCTTCCTGAGCAAGACGCTGAGCCTCCGGCTCGAGGGGCGGCAGCTCTACTGGAAGCTCAAGTATCCGATCGCGTACAATCTGGACCCGGCGGCCCAGCCCACCGGGAACCCGACCACGCATCTCAACTCGGTCCTGCCTGGCAACAAGCGCGACGAGTGGACCCACGCGCGCGAGCTCCGGGCCGGACTCAGCTACTCCTTCTAGCGCGCCCATGGCGACCAGCCTGACGCGGGTGGTGCCGTTCCACGCGCGGCACCACCTGTGGATGGCGGAGTGGCCGGCCGAGCGGAACCGGGCGGCGTTCGGAGCGCTCACCGAATCGCATCCTCACGACTACACCTGCGCCGTCACGGTGACCGGCCCCGTGGGCGCCCGGTCGGGGATGATCCTCGACCTGGCCCTCCTCGACCGCATTCTCGCCGATGAGGTCACGGCCCCCCTCGAGGGACGCGATCTCAATCGCGACATTCCGGAATTCGCCGAGGCCGCGCGGATTCCCACCTGCGAGGCCCTCGCCGAATACCTGTTCCGCCGCATCGCCGGGCGGCTTCCCGACGGGGTGCGGCTCGCCCGCGTGCGCGTCGCCGAGGATGCGACGCTGCATGCGGACTGCACCGGCGTGGACTGAAGCCCGGCGCGGCGTGTGCTCGCGGCTGCCGGGGCGGCCGTCTCCACGGGTCCAATGCCAGGCCACCCGTTTCCTCTTCCCGACATTGATGTCCCGATGAGCGCCGAGCGCAGCAGCCTGGGCACCATCCTGCGGGAGAGCCGCACCATCGCGGTCGTCGGCCTGTCGCCACGGCCGTCGCGGCCCAGCCACGAGGTCGCGGCCTACCTGCAGGAGACCGGCTACCGGATCGTGCCGGTGCGGCCCGGAGGCGAGACGATTCTCGGCGAAGTCTCGCATCCCGACCTGCGGACCGCGGCGGCCCTCGCCGGCCCGATCGATATCGTGAACATCTTCCGGCGATCCGATGCGCTCGCCAGTTTGCAGGACGACCTCCTCGCCGTGCACCCCAGGCTGGTCTGGATGCAGGTGGGCGTGGCCGACGCGCGGGTCCGTGCCGCGCTCGAGTCGGCCGGAATCACCGTGGTCATGAATCGCTGCCTCATGGTGGATCACCCGTCGCTCACGAGCGTCTGATGCGTCGAACCGCTTCGCTTCTCATCCTGCTGCTGTCCCCCGTCGCGCTCCGCGCCCAGGCGACCGCAGACCAGGCCCGCCTGATGTTCACCGTCGGCTTCGGGCAGTCGACGGGTGGCGGGACGCTCTGGCGGGTGAATCAGCCGTTCATCTCGGGCCCGAACTCGACCGACACCCTCACGGTCGGCCGCCACTTCCGCAACAGCCTCGATGTGGTCTTCTCCGGCACCTACTTCCCGGGCGAGCATCTCGGCCTCAACGTCGAGGCGCAGCTCCTCGGCCTGGGCACGCGCGACTCCTGCAGTCTGCTCTACACCCAGGGTGCCCAGATCACCTCGGACCTCTGCAGCTCGCTCAATCACCGGCAGCGCAGCGCCACCTCGGCCGCCGTCTCCGTCGGCGCGGTCTACCGGGTGTTCAGCAATCAGGTGATTCACCCCTACGTGAGAGCCAACGCCGGGTTCGTGGTCACCCAGCAGAGCTTCATCAAGACCTCCGGTCAGCACGGGGACTCCACCACCGGAATCGCGGAGGTCCCGCTGTTCGACGATCACACCGGCGCGAGCCTCCAGCCCTACGTCTCGCTCGGCGGTGGCGTGGTCGCGGTGCTCGGTCACGGCTACCAGATGCGCTTCGAGGTGCGGGACAACTGGGTCCGCATCCCCGCGATCACCAGCCCCACGGTGCGCCAGGACCTGATCCCCGCCAGCTCCCCGGTCGGGAAGCACCTGCTGACCTTCACGTTGGGATTCGACGTCGTGCTGGAGCGCAAGCGCGGGAAGCGCTATTGATCCGCGGGGCGCTCATCGCGGGCGGCCAGGCCAGCCGCCTCGGGGGCCGGCCCAAGGGGCTGGAAGTCGTGGGCGGCGTCCGCATCCTCGACCGTCTGGTCGCCGTCTTCGAGGAGGCCCTTGGCGCCCCGCCGCTGCTCATCGCCAACGCGCCGGAGGCGCCGAGCTGGCATCCCGGCCTCCGGGTCGTTCCCGACCTCAAGCCCGGCATGGGCGCACTCGGCGGGATCTACACCGCGATCGTGGTGGCACCGGCCCCCGTGGTCGTCGCCGCCTGGGACATGCCCT
This sequence comes from Gemmatimonadales bacterium, assembly GCA_044229445.1. Lineage (GTDB taxonomy): Bacteria > Gemmatimonadota > Gemmatimonadetes > Gemmatimonadales > GWC2-71-9 > JADJOM01. The sequence continues at coordinate 20,562 of JBGASX010000075.1, forward strand.
TCATCACCGCCCCGCTGCTCCTCGCCCTCGCCGACGGCCTCCGCGACGCCGATCTCTGCGTGCCTGAAAGTGGCGGCCCGCGCGGGGTCGAGCCGCTCTGCGCGGCCTACGGCCCCGCCTGTGCGCCGGCCATCGCGGCCTCGCTCGAGGCGGGCGATCTCCGGGCGGTCGGCTTCCATGATCGGATGAAAGTCGGTATCCTCTCCACCACACGGGTGCGCACCCTCGGCGACCCGGCCGCGCTTTTCTTCAACGTGAACACCGCGGACGACCTCGCGGAGGCTGACCGGCTGTGGCGGAGACTCGAATCCTCTCGGTGATAGGCAGGAAGCAGGCCGGCAAGACGA
>JBGASX010000076.1:0-21063 GCA_044229445.1 Gemmatimonadales bacterium
TCGAGGTCGGCTCGGGGAGCCACGCGGAGCAGACCGGCCTGATCCTGAGCCGTGCCGAAGCGGTGCTGCGGGAACTGAGCCCCGCCGCCGCGGTCGTCATCGGCGACACCAATTCGACCCTGGGCGTCGCGCTCGCCGCGTCGAAGCTGCGGATTCCGGTGGTGCACGTGGAGGCGGGGCTGCGCGCCGGCGATCGCCTGATGGCCGAGGAGATCAATCGCCGCGCGGTCGATGCGATCGCGAGCCTGCTCTGCACTCCCTGTGAGGCGGCGACCGAACGCATGCGAATGGCGCATGCCGACGCCGTCGTCGTCGAGACCGGCGACGTGGCGCTCGATGTCCTGCGCCGGGTCGAGGCTCGGCTCCCCGCCCCGTCGAGCATCGTGCCGGGGCTCGGATCGTCGGTGTATTGCTTCGCCACGCTGCACCGGGCGGAGCTGACCGACACCCCGGCCCGGCTCACCGGCATCCTCCACGGCCTCGCGGCGATGGGGACACCGACGGTCTTCGCGGTGCATCCCCGCACGCGTGCGGTGCTCAATGCCGCAGGCCTCAGCGGGGATCATATCGGGCCGCTGCGGCTGATTCCCGCGGTGGGATACCTGGAGAGTCTCGCCCTCGTGCGGGGAGCGCGGGCGGTGGTCACCGACTCCGGCGGGCTGCAGCGGGAGGCCTACTGGCTCGGCACCCCATGCGTCACCGTGCGACGCGAGACCGAATGGACCGAGACCGTGGCCTGCGCGGCCAATCGGCTGGTGGCCCCGGAGGAGGCTCCCCGGGAACTCGGGGCGGCGGTCAGCGAGCAGGTGCGGCGCTGGGACGGAGCGGCGCGGTGGCCGCGTGAGGCATATGGAACGGGCGAGGCCGCCGACGCGGTCGCCCGGGCAGTGCAGGCGCTGGTGGACGGAACGGGCTGAACCAGGAGCTACGGCGTGCGCGCGGTCATCGTCTCTCACACCTATATCGACCCTGCCACACGGGGGAAGCTCAAGGCCCTCGTCGGGCTGGGAGCGACCCTGAGCGTCGCCGTCCCCGCCCGATGGTCCGCCGGCGGCCGGAGTCCGCTCCTGCAGGCTTCCTGGGGGAACGATGGGGGCGTCAGGATCGTGCCGATCCCGGTGTCAGGCGAGCGGGGCGAGGAGGTGCGCTGGAAGAGCTCCGACCTGCACCGGCTGCTCAGCGACTTCCGCCCTGACATCCTGCAGATCGAGGCCGAACCATGGACCCCGGCCGCGGCCGCGGCGAGCGCCCGGGCCGAGAAACTGGGGATTCCCGTCGTGATCTTCGGATCCGAGAGTGTGGCGCGGAACTTCACCTTTCTCGAGGGGTGGAAGCGCCGGCGTACCCTTGCCCGGGCGAGAGCGCTGATCGGCGGCAACCGGCTCGCCGCGGGTCTGCTCGAGCGGGATCGACCGGGCATTCCCGTCACCGTGATGCCGCAGCTCGGCCTGACCCCGCCGCTGGAGACCCGTCGTCCCGAGCACGGCGAGCTCTCGATCGGCTTCGTGGGCCGTCTCGTTCCGGAGAAGGGACTCGACGCCCTCTTCCGGGCCTGCGTCAAGCTGCTGGGCCGGTGGCAGCTCACCGTCGTGGGAAGCGGCCCCTCGCAGGAGATGTTCGAAGCCCTGGCCGAGCGGCTGGGCATCGCCTCACGCATCACCTGGCGCGGCGCGCTGCCACCCGAGGAGCTCAAGCGGCTCTGGCCCGATCTCGATTGTCTGGTCGTCCCCTCGCGCACGACCGCGCATTGGGTCGAGACCTTTCATCCCGCGCTCGTCGAGGCGATGGGGCACGGCGTCACCGTCATCGGCACCGACTCCGGCGCACTCCCCGAGGTGATCGACACGGCGGGCCTGGTCGTCCCCGAGGACGACGTGGCCGCACTGACCGCCGCGCTGCAGCACCTCGCCGATACTCCGCGTGAGCGCGTCCGGCTCGGCAAGGAGGCCCGGCTCCGAGTCATGCGCGAATATGTCGACGATGCGGTCGCGCGCCGGACACTCGAGTTCTGGGAGTCGGTGATCGCCAAGTCCGGTGCGAGCCGCGATTGATCTGGGGGCCGCGATGAATCGCGGCCCCACCGCACTCCCATTGACCCCTCTGCCGACGGGCGGCATCTTCCCGCGATGATGTTCACACTCCGGCTCCGCGCCCTCCGCCCGCTCACCGTTCTCGCTGCCCTGCTCCTGTCCGGTACCGCGGCGCTCGTGGCCCAGGTGCCGACGCTGCCCCCCGGTCAGGTGATGCCAAGCCCGGCACAGGCGCAGGAACTGCTCAAGACCCGGCCCGACCTCGTCGCCCAGCTCCGTCAGCGACTCGGCACGTCCGGTCTGTCGAAGGATCAGGTCCGAGCCCGGCTCCGCGCCGCCGGCTACCCCGAGACGATGCTCGATCCGTACCTCGAGGGCGCCGACACCACCGTGAAGATCCGCCCGGGCACCGACATCCTCGATGCGGTCCGCGTGCTCGGCATCGTCGGTGGAGAGGATGCCGATTCGCTCCTCGCCCTGACCGACTCCGCACGGCACGTCGCCGATTCGCTGCGCGCCGATTCGCTCTCCGACAGCACCAAGACCCTGAAGGTCTTCGGCCTCGCGATCTTCAAGAAGACCAACTCGCTCTTCGCGCCCTCGCTCGCGGGACCAGTCGACGCCAACTACCGGCTCGGCGCCGGGGATGGTCTCGTCCTGATATTGACAGGTGATGTCGAGGCGGCCCACGAGCTCACCGTGACGCGCGAAGGCTTCATCGCCATTCCGCAGGTCGGCCAGCTCTACGTCGCCAACCTGACGCTGGCGCAGCTCGAAGACCTGCTCTACACCCGGCTCGGCCGGGCCTACTCCGGCATCCGGCGCGGCAGCGGGGCCACGACCCGCTTCACCGTCACCGTCTCGAAGCTCCGCACCGTGCAGATCTTCGTGACCGGAGACGTCGCGCGCCCGGGCTCCTTCCAGATCTCGGCGGCGGGCACCGCGATGACGGCGCTCTATGCCGCCGGCGGCCCCACCGAGAACGGCTCCTTCCGCCGGATCGAGATCCGTCGGGCGGGCAAGCTGGTCGACACCCTCGACGTCTACGACTACCTGCTCCGTGGCGACAACAGCCACGATGCCCGACTCGAGAACGGCGATGTCGTCTTCGTGCCCGTGCGCGGGACCCAGGTGAAGGTGGCGGGCAAGGTGATCCGCCCCGCCATCTATGAGCTCCGCGAGAGCGAGACGCTCCGTGACCTGATCACCGCCGCCGGCGGGTTCGATGCCACCGCGCTCCGCCGCCGGGTCCAGATCGACCGCATTCTTCCGCCCGCCCAGCGCCAGGCCGGCGGACGCGATCGGGTCGTGATCGACCTCGCCAGCGACCAGTTCATCGATGGCAACGGACCCGGCTTCGCGATGGCCGCGGGGGACTCGCTGACGGTGCTCGAGGTCGCGGAACGGCGCCGCAATGTGATCACGGTGAACGGCAACGTCTGGACGCCCGGCGCCATCGGCTGGAGCCCCGGCATGAAACTGTCCGACGCGATCCGGCTCGCCGGCGGCGCCAAGCCCGACGTCTATCTCGGCCAGGTGCTGGTGACCCGGTTGCAGAACGACTCGACCCGGCTGCAGCTCAGGGCCAGCTTCAAGGATTCGACCGGCACCTTCGTGAACGATCTGCCGTTGCTCGAAGACGACGAGGTCACCGTCTTCGCCCGCTCGGCCTTCCGTCCCAAGCGCTACGTCGCGATCACCGGCGCGGTGCGGAAGCCGGGACGCGTCGACTACCGCGAAGGCATGACGCTGCGCGACGCCCTGCTCGAAGTGAAGGGTCTGACCGAAGACGCCTTGCTCACCGAGGCCGAAGTGGCCCGGCTTCCGGTCGACAGCATGCGGAATCTGGGACGGGTGGCGACGACCATCCGGGTGCCGCTCGACTCCACCTATGTCTTCGATCGCGGTCCGGACGGACGCTATCTCGGTCCGCCGGGGCTGGCCGCTCCCGCCGTGGGCGCCAGCGAGGTCACCCTCCAGCCCTACGACAACGTCCTGATCTTCCGCCAGCCTGACTGGGAACTGCAGCGCACCGTCATGATCGGCGGACAGGTGAAGTATCCCGGTCGCTACTCGCTGATCACCCGCACGGACCGGCTGCTCGATCTGATCCAGCGCGCCGGTGGCCTCACCAAGGACGCCTATCCCACCGGCATCAAGTTCTTCCGCTCTTCCGACCGCGGCGGGCGGATCGGTGTCGACCTGCCGAAGGTGATCACGGACCCCAAGTTCCGCGACAACCTGATTCTCGCCGGTGGCGACTCGATCATCATTCCGGAATACGTGCCGGTGGTCTACGTCCAGGGCGCGGTGAACGCCCCGATGTCGGTAACCTTCGTGCCTGGCAAGGGAATGGAGTATTACGTGGCGGCGGCGGGTGGCTATCGGCGGGATGCCGACCGGGCCCGCGCCTACGTGGTGCAGCCGAACGGCAAGGTCGAGAGCGTCACCAAGCACTGGTCCTTCCTGCCCGATGGGAAGCCCGATCCGCTGGCGGGTGGCTCGGTCTACGTGCCGGAGCGCGATCCCGCGGACAAGAAGGATTGGCTGGCGATGACGGGCTCGATCGCCCAGATCCTGGCGAGCCTGGCCACGACGGTCCTGGTGATCTGGCGAGTGAAGTAGAAAGGGGCGGAGCTGAGCTCCGCCCCCACCCTGCCGTTGACGCGCATGGCCATGCGCGCTACGACTCCTCGCTCCTCCGCTGCCCCCCGCTTTCCCGCCTCTTCTGTTCCTGGCGAACCGGCATGCCCGCCAGCGAGGGCTCGAAGTCCGGCACCAGCCGCTTGAGCAGCCCCCGCAGATCCTCCTCCGACCAGCCCCGCTTCGCCCCGGCGAGCAGCTCGTCCACCACCGTCGTCACCCCGATCGGGAGGGCCGCGTTCCGCGCCCGCAGCACCTTCGGGTGCACGGTCGGCGCGGCGTGTTCGGCGTCGAAGAACAGCTCCTCGTAGAGCTTCTCGCCGGGACGGGTTCCGCTGAAGCGGATCTCGATGTCCTTGCCGACCTGCTTGCCTGACAGACGGATCAGGTCGGCCGCGAGGTCCGCGATCTTGACCGGCTCCCCCATGTCGAGCACGAAGACTTCGCCGCCCTTGCCGAGCGCCCCGGCCTGCAGCACCAGCTGGACCGCCTCGGGGATGGTCATGAAATAGCGCTTCATCTCGGGATGGGTCACCGTGACCGGCCCGCCGTCCCGGATCTGCTTCAGGAAGGTCGGCACCACGCTGCCGCGGCTCCCCAGCACGTTGCCGAACCGCACCGCAACGAAGTTGCGCTCGTGCGTCTCCGCCACCGTCTGCACCAGCTGCTCGGCGACCCGCTTCGTCGCCCCCATGATGCTCGTCGGACGCACCGCCTTGTCCGTCGAGATCAGCACCAGGTGCGACACGGAACCGTCCGCTGCCGCCTCGAGCACGTTCCGCGTGCCCAGGACGTTGTTGAGCACCGCCTCGGCGACATTCTCCTCCATCAGCGGCACATGCTTGTGTGCCGCCGCGTGGAAGACCGAGTAGGGATGATAGAGGTCGAAGACCCGCTCGAGCTGGTTCTCGTCCTTCACGTCGGCGATGACCGCCTGGAGCGGGATGTGCGGGAAGTGCTGCGCCAGCTCCTGCTGGATGGTGAAGATCGAGTTCTCGCCGTGCCCCAGCATGATGAGCCGCGACGGCTCGAGCCGGCAGACCTGACGGCAGAGCTCCGCCCCGATCGATCCGCCCGCCCCGGTCACCAGCACCACCCGCTCCGTGGCAAGCTCCTGCACCTGGTGCATGTCGATCTTCACCGGCTCACGCCGCAGCAGGTCCTGGATCTCGACCTCGCGGAGCGCGCCGGCCTGCAGCCGCCCGGCGATGATGTCGGAGATGCCGGGCAGCGTGCGGGTGCGGACACCCGCCTCGGAGGCGGAGCGCACCAGGTCGCGCACCACGCGGCCCGAGGCGGTCGGCATCGCGATGAGCACTTCGTCCACCGAATGGTCGGCGCAGAGCTTCGCCGTGTCCTCGAGCGGCCCGAGCACCGGGAGGCCGTACATCTGGTGGCGCTGCTTGTCGGGGTCGTCGTCCACGAAGCCGATCGGCACCAGGCCGAGCTGCGGATTGCCCTGCAGCTGCTTCACCAGCAGCCCGCCACCGACACCCGCGCCTGCGATCAGCACCCGGCGTCCCTCCGGACTCCCCGCGCGGTGCCACATCACGCTGCGGAGCACCAGCCGGGGGAGCGACACGAGACCCGCGGTCAGCAGCGCATCCATCACGAGGATGCCGAGCGGCACCCGCGCGGGGATCACCTGCAGCAGCGGAAGCAGCCAGCCGCCGAGCAGGATGCAGGCGACGCCGGAGGCTCCAGTCGCGAAGAGAATGCTCTCGAGCTCGGAAACACTCGCGAAGCGCCACAGCCGCCGATAGAGACCGAAGCGGAGCAGCAGGGCAAGCTTGATGGGAACGGAGAACAGCAGGTAGACCGGGAGGATCGCATCGTAGGGCGCAGGCCACGTCACGCCTTCGAACCGCACTGCGTACGCGAGCAGCGTCGCGAGTGGCAGCAGCGCCAGATCCAATGCGAGCAGATGTCGGTTGCGGATCCCGTTCCCTGGGAAGTGTGGCATGTCGGCCCGAGGAGGTGACTGCACGAGATGGACCGGGCGCCCATCTGTTTCCGGGAATGTAGTAGTGGACTCCGGGGAGTCAACCGGAAGTCATTGCGAGAGTTACAGCGCATCGATATGCTTCCTCAGCCGCTCGCCCCCGGGGGGTCATGGGAGTCCAGATGCCGCGACCGCCGGCCGGTGTTGCCGTACAAATTCCCTCGGGTATTCCGCTGCTCCCCGACAGCGACCCCGCCCTCCTGCAGCGCTTCAATACCACCGGCCTCGATCCGGCGCAGCTCACCGTCCCAGCCCGCGCGGACATCCAGCTCCGTCTGCTCGATGAGGCGCGGTGGGAGTCGCTCAATCTTCTCGCCCTCGTCGCCGCGGCGCGCGCCCGGCCCGGTCTCCCCGTCGCCCTGCACCGCTCCGACCCCGGAACAGCCGCAGCCGTCGCGGTCCAAGGCAGTGCAGACCTGCTGGCGCGGCCTCCCCGCTGGCACCTCGCCTGGTCCGGGCCCGAACGGCCCACTACTGCGCTGCTCGACCGCGACGGCACGATCATCGAGGACCGGCACTATCTCGCCGACCCCGCGGGCGTCGCCCTGCTGCCCGGTGCCGCCGAAGGGCTGCGACGCCTGCATCAGCTCGGCATGCGGCTGGTCGTCGTGAGCAACCAGAGCGGCGTGGGGGCGGGACGGATCACCCTGCCCCAGCTCGCCGCCGTGAACCAGCGATTCCGCGAGATCCTCGCTGCGGAAGGGATCGAACTCGCGGGGATCTTCAACTGCATCCACAGCCCCGACGCAGGGTGCAGCTGCCGGAAGCCCGCCGATGGTCTCGCGCGGCAGGCGGAGGCGGAACTCGGGATCGATCTCGGGAGGGTGCTTGTGGCCGGGGACAAGGACTCGGACCTCGGTCTCGGACGCCGCCTCGGTGCGCCGACCTTCCTGATGCTCTCCGGCGAAGGGCCCGCGACGCTCAGATCCGGAGGCCCTCCAGCCGATTATCTGGTAGAAGATCTGCACGAGCTGGCCCGGATCTGCGGGCACCCGGCGGGACTCGGCCGGCCCCAACTCACCCCTGGCGACGGAGCGCCTCACAATGGCTGACACGGCGGCGGATCGCGACTTCATCCGGCAGCACCTCGAGACCAGCGCGACGGTGAAGCGCGCCGCGATCGCGGCCTGTACCCCGGCCATCACGGTCGCGGCCGAGCTGCTGATCGCCTCCTACCGGAACGGCGGCAAGCTGCTGCTCTGCGGCAACGGGGGCAGCGCGGCCGATTGCCAGCACATCGCGGCGGAGTTCGTCAGCGCCCTGAATCACGACCGCCCCAGGCCGGCGCTCGGTGCGATCGCCCTGACGACGGACACCTCCTTCCTGACCGCGAACGCGAACGACTTCGGGTTCGAGCAGGTCTTCGATCGGCAGGTGGAGGCCCTGGGGCGGCGGGGGGATGTGCTCATCGGCATCACGACCAGCGGCAACTCGGCCAACGTGCTGCGGGCGCTCGAACGCGCGAAGCGCGAGGGCATCGCCACTGTGGTGCTCACCGGCGAATCCGGCGGCAAGGCGGCGCCCCTCGCCGATGTCGCCGTGAAGGTGCCGAGTGCGGACACCCAGCACATCCAGGAGACCCACATCGCCGTGGGTCACATCCTCTGCGCACTGGTGGAGCGGGCACTCTTTCCCTGAGCCGCTCAGCGCAGCGCGAGCACGACCTCTTCGATCTCCGAACCTCGACCGAGCCGCGCCAGGGCCTCGAACGCACCACGCGCATCGAGACGGAAGATCGTTCCGTGGTTGCTGCGATCAGCTTCCGTCCGGCAGACGATCAGCAGCCCTCCCGCCCTGAGCCTCCACCGCAGATTCCGCAGGATCTCCGCCAGCGTCGCATCGCTGAAGTACCCCCGGTTCAGGATGTTCGCCGCGCGCAGCGCGTGGAAGCGGGCCGCCAGGTCGGGAGGCCGGTTCGCGATGATGTCGTCCTCGATCAGCTGGAGCGAAGGAGCGGTCTGCAGTCGCGGGCTCACCAGCATCAACGGACGGCAGGAGACGCCCCACGCATCGAGCGGCGCGCGGGCCGGATCGTCGACGGCGCGCCGGACATCCGGCCGGAGCGCCAGCAGGGCGCTGAATGCTGCCCGAAGGGCACCCGTCACCAGCGACCAGGGCATCGTGTCGAGCGAGTTCCGCATGCCCGACCCGAAGATGTCGAAGTGGAGCGGATAGCCCTCGCGGTCCACGACCGCGTCGAACTGGCTGCCGACGGAGACGAGCGTGGCATGCAGGCTCGCATCCCCGCCGAGCATCCGGTGCGCGATGCCGAGCGACTCGAGCTGGCGAACCCACTCGAGCGTGCCGAGTCCGGAGGACACCGCGATGTCCATCAGTTCGAGCGGACGGTCGCCGGGGAGCAGCGGGGCGACCAGCGCGTTGAGATCGTCGAAGCGGCGTGAGGCCGTCGTCTTGAAGACGCCGTTGCGGAGCCGCACACGGGAGAAGAACTCCCACTCCAGCCGCTCCTGCTCCGCTTCCGGCTGCAGGGTGCCGGGAGCGAAATAGATCTCTCGTGCCGTCGGACGCGCGCGCGACACTAGCGGGGCCTCCCGGTCAGCATCGGTCGCTCACGATCCGGACGGCCCGCCCCACATCGGCATGCGGCGCTCCACCCAGAGGTACACGCCACACTGCGCCACGAGGGCGGCGACGACCGCGGGCAGCATCCACTCGGAGTGCCGCATGGCCGCGATCCCGAGCAGGCCGAGCAGCGCCGAGATGAGCATGACCCCGCTGGTCACCTGGGCGTGGCTGAGACCGGACTGGACCGCGCGCTGGTAGGCGTGCCGCCGGTGCGCCGCGTACCAGCGTTCACGCCGCAGCATCCGCCTGACGAGCGTCACCGTCGCATCGAAGATGAAGACCCCGCCGAAGAGTACCCATGAAATGACCGGCGGCCCGCCCTCACGCTCGGAGAGAATCGCCAGCGCGGCGAAGAGGAAGCCGAGGAAGCCGGAGCCGGCATCCCCCATGAAGATGCGTGCCGGCGCCCAGTTCCAGACCAGAAAGCCGAGGCAGGCGCCGACGAGCGCCAGGTACACCAGGCCGAGCCCGGGGGCGATCCCGGCGAGCACGGCGCTGCCGAACGCGGCGGACACAACCGCCTGACCGCCGGCGATTCCGTCGATGCCATCCATGAAGTTGTAGAGATTGATGCTCCACACGATGCCCAGCACAGCGAGTACGGCGCCGAATGCCCCGAGCTCGAGACGACCGCTGCCGAGATGGAGCGCGGGCATCCCCCCGATCCAGACGATGAACCAGATCGCCGCCACGGTCTGGGCGGCGGCCCGAACTCCGCTCGACAGACTCCGGAGATCATCGATCCATCCCACGGCCGCGACCACGGCGGCACCTCCCGCGAGGGCGATCACCACCGTGGGCTGCACCCAGCCACGGACGCCGCACCAGACCACGAAGCCGATCAGCAGCACCACGAGCGACATGCCGCCGCCGCGCGGAGTCGGTTCCCGATGCAGGCTCCGCTCGTTCGGGATATCGAGCACGGCCTTGGCAATCGCGTAGCGGCGCAGCAGCCCGGTCAGTGCCGTGCTGGCGATCGCGACGAGGACGACCACCAGCATCGGCGACGGCGTGGCCACCGTGAGCGCCGGGGCCTGCAGCGGGAGAGCCATGACAGGAAGATCGACGGAAGCCGGCTACTGGACCCGCGAGACGAGCGCGAGGCTCGTGACGTTGAGCCCGAGCTTGGTCGGCCAGGGGAGGTCGCCAAGCGGGAGCACTTCGAGACGGGCGCCTTCGCGGCGCAGGCGGTCCACCCCGAGCCAGGGGCCGGCGATCACCGAGTCCCCGGGCCACAGCGCCCGGCCGCCGGGGAAGTAGTCGTGCAGCAGCACGAGCCCGCCCGGACGCAGGCGCCGAAGCGCGGCGGGGACCTCACGGTACACGGTGGCCGCGCTGTGATCGCCGTCGAGGAAGATCAGGTCGAACGGTTCGCCCTGGGCGGACAGGAAGGCGAGCGACGGCTGCGCCACGAAGCGCACCCCCTTCGCCATTCCCATCGTCGCGATCATCTCCGCCGGCGCGTGCGTCGAACCGAACCCGAGCCACGGCCGCGTGACCGGATCGTTCACGTCCTGAATGTCGACGGTCGTCGCATCGGCGGCCGGCCCGCCCTCACGCGCATTGGCACGGAGCGCAGCCGCGACATGCACCGTCGAGGCCCCGATGTGGGTCCCGACCTCCAGCACCCGCGCCGGCTTGAGCGCACGGATCAGATAGTAGAGCGCCCGCCGGTCACCGGGATTCACCCCGCCCGCCGAGGTCGTGATCTGGAAGCGGCCGATCTCCTCGGCGACCGCCGGCCATTCCGCATCCACCGCGGGAGCGCGCAGCGCCTTGTCGAGCCACGCGCGATCCACCCGGCCGAGGCCGTCGACGGTGCAGGCCTCCTTGGGTGTGCTCGAGAGCCGCCACTCCTCGCGCAGCCGGATCGCGAGATTGCGCGCGGGGGTAGGCAGCATACCAGCGACAGTTCCCAGTACGGACATCCAGCCTCCTCAGAGTACACTTGGCGCATCGCCGATCGCTCGGCGCATCATCTGGAAGCGCGGCAGTTCAGGCCGTGTCGGTTCCCCGTGAACGATACCACGCCGCCGTCTCCCGCAGTCCTGCCTCCACGGAGTACGGCGGATCAAAGCCCAGCTCTCTGCGCGCCAGACCGCAGTCGACCTGCAGCGAGTCGGTCAGCCGCTGCACCGTTGCCGATGTGAGTGGCCATGCAACAAGGGAAGCAATCCCATCCCCCAGCCATCCCGCAAGCGTGAAGAGATGTTGAGGGATCGGGAGCAGGCGGGCAGGACGGCCGAGGGCCTCCGCGATGCCCCGTACCAGCGCGCCCGTCGAGAGGTCGGTGCCGTCGCTGAGCAGGTAGAGGCCCGACCCGGCACCGCCAGCCCGCAGCGCGGCCTCGAAGGCCGCGGCGGCGTTGCCCACGAACAGCAGACTGCGCCGGTTCTCGATCGCGCCGAAGGGCAGCGGCAGGCCGCGATCCACCGCGCCGAAGAGCCGAAGCATGTTCGCCTTCATCCCCGGGCCGTAGATCAGCGGCAGCCGGAAGCTCACGGTACGGAGACCGAACCGCTTTCCCTCCTCCGCGACAACGGCCTCCGCCTCGAGCTTGCTCACGCCGTAGGGGTCGAGCGGCCGGGCTTCGCTCTGCTCGGTCCATGGCGCGTCGGTGCGCTCCCCCATCGCCTTCACGCTGCTCGCGAGGATGAAGCAGGTGGCACCCGCGGCGGCCGCGGCCTCGAGTGCCCGGCGCGCGGCCTCGACGTTCGCCGTGCGATAGGCCGCGAGCGGATCGCCGACGGCATCGCGGAGCACGTGGGCACGACCCGCGAGGTGCAGCACGGCGTGCGCGCCGCCGAAGGCCGAGCGCAGCGCCTCGGTGTTCGCATCGTCCGGGATCTGCGCGACGTCGATCGACGGTGCGCTGGCCTGCAGGCCGGCGCGGGTCACCGCCCGGACGCGATACCCTCGGCTGGCGAGCCAGGTGGATGCATACCGACCGACGAAGCCCGAGGCGCCCGTGATCGCGACCGTTCCAACGCCGCCGGGCTCAGGCATGCAGCGAAGCATAGAGGGCGAGGGTGGCATCCACCACGCTCTGAATGCCGAACTCCGCCTCGGCGATCACCCGGGAACGCGCGCCCATCCGCGCCCGGAGCGGCGCGTCCTTGAGCAGCCGTTCGAGCGCCGCGGCGAGACCGGCGGCATCGCCGGGCGCGACCAGCAGTCCGTTGTCCTCCGGTCGGGCCACCACTCGGCAGCCCGGCGCATCGGTGGTGACGATCGGCCGGCCGCACGCCGCCGCCTCGAGCAGCACCTTCGGGACACCCTCGCGGTAGGTGGATGGGAGACAGGCGATGCTCGAGCTCGCGAAGACGGCGGCCATGTCGCCCCGGCGTCCCCACCACTCGACGATGCCTTCGTCGTTCCACGCGCGGAGCTGGGTGTCCGTGAGTGACCGCGGATTGCCGGGATCCGGCTCCCCGACCAGCGCCGCGCGAAAGCGGATGCCCCGGGATCGGAGCAGGCGCGCCGCCTCCACGAATTCGCCGATCCCCTTGTCCCACAGCATCCGCGACGCGAGCACGATCAGCGGCGTCCCCGGTGGTTCCGGCGTGGGGACGAAGTGGTCGAGCTCCACGCCCGAGCCGGGGATCAGGATGTACTGCCCGGCCGTGATGACACCTGCCTCACGGAAGAGCGCGACATCCTCGGGGTTCTGGAAGATCCCTCGGCACTGCGGATGCGCAAAGGCCACGCGGTACGCCCCGAGCATCACCCGGCGCCGGAGATCCGCCTTCCATCCCGTCGCCACGAAGGCGTAGCCAAGACCGGAGATCGCGTTCACGACCGCGGGGACGCCTGTCAGGCGGGCCGCGATCGAGCCATAGAGCACCGGCTTGTGCGTCACGTGGTGGACGATCGCCGGGCGCACCACGCGATACACGGCCATCAGCGCGCGGAGCGAGCCGAGTTCGGAGCCGGGGGAGGCACTGCTGCGCGTCAGCGGAAAGGGGTGAAAGGCAAGGCCCTGCTGCTCGATCTCGGTGCGACGAGGATGGTCCGGGGTCGCGATGTGGACCGCATACCCCGCACGCTGGGCGGCGAGTGCGATCGGAAGACGATGCGAGAGGAAGAACGGTGCGTCGTTCACCACCATCAGGAGCCGGCGCGTCACGTGGGCTGCCGGCGCGACGTGGTGACCTGGCAGGCCTCAGGGCGAGGCAGGTCCGCAGCTGGCGACTTCGGCAGGGGTGAGCGACCGCAGCGGGAAGGGGGCGTTGGCCCAGGCCGCTCCGCAGATCTGCGAGGCCGACGGTCCGGTGCCGACCGCGGTGGCATACATGTAGACGCCGAAGGACCGGGAGGGACTCGCGTAGCGGTAGACCGAGCCGTACCCCCATCCCGGGAAGACCGGCGTGATGAACGGCGCTTCGGGCACCGGGACGAGCAGCCGCCTGACGGGATCGTTGTCGCGCACGAACTCCGCCGCATCCACCAGCGAGCCCATGACCGGAAGCCCCGGATTCCCGTTGTACCGGATCGTGTTCGCGAGGGTGTCAGTCCTGATCTCCAGGCGGTTCGTTCGGATGGTCGCGGGGCCCCACAGACCGCCGAAGCCGGTTTCATGCTCGACGATGTTCATGTGCAGATCGTTCACGACATCGACCCAACTATAGTAGCCGTTCTCCTGCTTGGCGAGCCACACCGTGCGCTTGAACGGATACGGCGACGGCAGGATCGACGCCGGGAACCCCTCCATCTGCGGGAGGAACCAGTGATCGTCGTAATTCCACCGGACGCCGATGCGATCCGGCGTGTTCTCGATGATCGCGATCTGATTCGGTGTGGTGATGATCGACGAGGTGATGTAGACCCAGTCGCCGTAGCGCGGATGGGAGGCCGGATGCCAGGTGTTCCCGATCCGCACTTCCATGAAGACGCTGGCGCGCTCGCCCATGTTCGTCGACCAGGAGATCCGGACCCGCCCGTTGGTGATCGTGAAGGCCGGGAGACCGCTGAGAATCATCGGCGCCGTCACCCGCTGGCCCGACACCAGGATGGCCGAACCCTCGACGACGCGGTCGATGGTGGTGCTGACGCTGCCGGCGCGGTAGGTGAGCGTGGTCGGACCGGGAAGCGTGGCCGTGAGGGACCCGGCCGCATCGACCGCCAGGATCGAGGGATCGGTCTGGGTCACCGACAGCACCGGCGACGGAATCGGAGTGCCACCGGAATCACGGACCACCACCGTTGGGGCCCGCACGGAATCGAGCGCGAGGGTGTCGACGGCCGGGCTCACCGAGATCGACGCGGGCACCTGCGTCACGGTGACCCGCGCATGGGCGGTGATCCCCTGGTAGGTCGCCACCAGCTGCGTGGTCCCGGCGCGGGCCGCCCGCACCACCCCCTGGGAGTCGACCACCGCGGTGCTGCTGTCGAGCATGTGCCAGGTGAGCTGGGCCCCCGGGATCGCGGCGCCCAGGCGGTCCCGGACCACCGCGCGAATCGCCGCGCGGGCACCGAGCCAGTGCAGCGAGACCGAACTCGAATCGATCGTGACCGAGGCCGAAGCCTGGGCCACGACCACCGGCGCCGTCCGCACCAGCGAGCCATGCCGCATGGTGACGATCCCGGTGCCCGCGGCGACGGGCGTGATCCCGTCCTCACCGAGGGCACGCACGACCGCGGGCGATTGCGAGGTCCAGATCGCGGTGCCCGGGAAGATGTTCCCCGCCCGGTCGCGGAGTTGCACGGTACGGAGCGTGTCGCCGATGGCATCGAAGCGGAGCGTGTCGCTGGGAGGCAGGATCTCGACCGGCGTCCCGGGAAGGACCATCGCCCGGATCACCGAGCTGCCGACCGGGCCGCCCGCGGTGGCCCGCACCGTCGCCGCCAGCTCCTGCGTCCCCGCGGTATCGCCGAGCTGCCAGGTGGTCGTCGCGCGACCCTGCGTGTCGGTGACCGCTGTGGTGCTCCCGATCCGGCCGCCACCGCGGCGCACTTCGAAATCGATCGTCGCACCAACGACGGGCCGGCCATCCGCCAGATGCACCCTGAGGTGCACCGGCTTTCCGAGCAGTGCGCCGATGGTGTCGACGTAGGCGTGGCTGGTGTCACCCACCGAGGGCTGCAGGCCGGAGGGCAGCACCGCCATCGCGCGAATCAGCGCGGGGAGGACGCCGCGGCCGCCGCTCCGCCGGTCGTCGTGCGCGAGCGGAAGTTCGGAACTCAGCACCTGGGTCGCGGAGAGATCGGTCCCCAGCACCCAGGCGGCCGTCGCGACACCGTCCTGATCGGTCGAGGTCGAGGTGCGGAGCACGTGCCCCCCACCCTGGAGCACCCGCCACTGCACCCGGACGCCGCTGACCGGCAGGTTCGTCGGGCCGAGCACCTGAACGCTGGCCCCACGGACCGTGTCTCCCGCCGCTCCCCGAAGCGTATCCGCCGCAAGCACGACCAGCCGGTAGCCCGCTCCCCCCGGTACCATGGGCGAGGTCGGCCCACTGCCATCCCCGGAGCATCCAAGCAGGATGCCAAGGACGAGGCCGAATCGGGTCCAGCCGGGAACGCGGCGCAGCGGCATTCAGGTTCTCGTGAAGGCAGCCAACGGGCCATACCGGGCCCTGGAGGGGGCATCGGCGACCCGAAGAGACGAAATCGATGGCAAGCAGAGTTTTTCCAGCCGAGGGCGGGCACTTTTCAGCGGGCGGCTGCTCAGTCCACCCTGCTCCACCCTCCTAGTCCCTTTGAATTAGCAAAGGGTGTGCCCCGCGCCGAGTTGGCCTCGGGAGGGCAGGTGGGCGGCAGCCAGGAACGAGCTGCTGAGCGAATCGGAGGGATGGCCGCCCCGGAACGGGGAGCCAATTTGCAGCGAAACCGGGGCTGCGCTAGAGGCCGGGCGTGCGGAAGCGCCCTGACCCCGGGATTAGCGGCCCCGGGAGAGGAGTCCCCGCGCCAGACGCCGGGCTTCGAGCATGTCCCCCGGCCGTTCCCGGCGCAGCCGCCCGAATCCTTCGCGGAATGCGGCGATCAGAGCCCCCAGACCGAGGCCGACGATGAGCGAAAGCACCCCCTTGGCCACGATGCCGCGGCCATCGGGACGGCTCGGCACCACCGGGTCCTCGACCACGGTGAGCACCGGGGTGTCCCGGACCTCATCGATCCGCGCCTGCTCGAACGCCTGCGCCAGGGTCGTGACCAGGCTCTGCTTCGTGGTGACGTCGTTCTGCAGCCGCTGATATTCGAGCTGGAGCCGCGGCGCATCCCGGTAATCGCGGTTCTGCTGCATCCAGGCCTGCAGCCGGTCCTCCGACTCCCGCGACTCGGTGCGCGCGTCCGCGAGGCGACCCTCGACGAAGCGCCGCTCCGCGCTGGCGCGGGACTGACGCCGCTGCATGTTGAACTGGTTGAGGACGTCGAGCGCCCGGAGCGCAATCTTCGCCGAGAGTTCCGGCGATTCCGTCGTCACATCGAAATCCACCACGCCGGTCTTGGACACGACATTGACCGAGAGCAGCTTGCCAAGCTTCCGGACCGCCTTGTCCTCGCGACGGGCGCTGTCCCCGGAGGTGATGTCGAACTGCTCGATCAGCGTGCCCGCGACCGTATCCGCCCCGGCGTGGACCACATACCGGCTCCGCACCAGCTCCGTGAGCAGCTGCCTCGAGCGCAGCAGGTCGGCGTAGAAGTCGGGCGACTCCGTCGCCTGCTGTCCGGGGAGGGCGACGCCGAGCTGCGCCGCCACCCCGGCGAACCGGGCGAGGCTGTTGCTGGTCGCCTGCGGCGCGAACGCCGCAGAAGCGGTGTAGTCGCGCGGCAGCAGGAGCGAAACGCCGACCACCACGGTCGCCAGCAGCACGGGAAGCCCGAGGACTAGCCGCCCGTGACGGAGCAGCAGGAGCGACGCGTCCATGAGATCCGGACCAGGCGCCTCGCTCGGCGGGGTCGGCGATACCGGCACGTCCGAATCAGTCTGGAACTGGCTCACTGAATAACCATCCATGGTTCTGGTCCCTGCACATTCGAGTTAGCGGACGACATCCGGTGCGGGTGATGCCGGCGCACGGGAAGGGTACAGAGCGGGACGCAGCCAGCCAAGCAGGGTGATCCCCCCCAGCAGCCCGAGGATGACCATCGCGTTGAGGACGAAGGTCCCGACCAGGAAGCTGAAGTCACTGCGGTGGAAGGCGACGGCGCTGGAGACGAGCAGCAGATAGCCGATATGCCAGCCCGCCTCCGGACGGGTCTGCCGCGCCCGCTCCGCGAGCGCGAGCAACCAGGCCAGAATGAAGTACACGAGCAGCGGCCCGGCCACCCCGAAATTGACGTAGGCCTCGAGCAGCGACGAATAGGCCGTCCCGGCAATCGCACCGTCGGCGGCCATGCTGGAGAAATACCGGTCGCGGAACTCGTAGCCGATCTGCTGCGGTTTCTTCCCGGGGTAGAGGAACCCCGGCACCGGCAGCAGCAGCGACTGGAGGTAGCTCGATCCGTAGCGGAGCGGCTCGTTGGCGAGTCGGTTGTACTCGCTGAAGTTGCCGAACGCCGCACCGAACTCCGTCGCCGCCGGATTCACGGCGAGAATGAGTCGCTCCGTCGTCAGCACCGATTCCCCCACGGCGCTCCAGTCCCCCGTCGCAAGGCCGAGCCCGATCACCGCGCGGCTCGCGTACACCACGCCGGAGGTGACGTACAGGATCACGATGAGGGCGGCGATCCGCAGGTTGATCCGCCGGAGCGGCGTGTGATACGTCGCCCCGACGAGGACCACCAGCAGCCACTCGAGCATCGGCGAGCGGAACCCGAGGGCGAGCGTGATCGCGAGCGAGGGCGCGATCGCGAGGAGCAGCAGGATCGCATCGCGCCAGCGGAAGCCGCGCTGCCCCGCCAGCCTCGCCTGGGACCAGGCGAGCGCGGCCAGCGCGAGCCCGAGCGCGACGAGCTGGCTCGACGGCAGCGTCAGCACCAGCGCATCCACCTCGGACTGATAGACGGCCTTGCCCTGGATGATGATGGTCCAGCCGCCGGCGCGGATGCAGTTGATCAGCTCGAACAGCGAGCCGAGCGCCACCAGGATGATGCCGGCCCTCGGACTGCCCACCGAACGGATGCGGGCACTCTCCTGCCCCGGCGGCACCACCCGCGTCGCGGCGGCGATCAGCAGACCGGCGCAGAGCGCGAAGGTGGCCAGCCCGAACTCCAGCAGGTAGAGATCCACCTTGAACGGAGTGCTGAACACGTCAGGCAGCGGCGCCCCGGTCAGCGCGGCGATCGGTCCCGAGAATCCGTAGACGGCGTGGAAGAAGAGGAAGATGACGGTGAGACTCGCGAACGAGCCCGACACCGACACCGCGACCTTGAGCGTCGCTCCGCAGGCGATCGCCAGCAGCAGGATCCCGACCCAGAGCCAGCCGGCGGCGACCGCGGCCGCCCCCGCGGAGGCACAGAGCAGTCCGAGGGCGCCCGACCGGAGCGGAAATCGCTGCGCGCCGTGACTCATCCCGCCCCGCTCCCGAGCTGGAGTTCCCGATAGAGCCGCGCGTAGCGGTCCCGGTTCACGGCGAGCGAGAAGTGCTGCCGCACATGCTCCCGCCCCTGGGCCCCGAGCGCCCGCCGCACATCCGCCGGTCCCTGCAGCAGTCCCAGCAGTGCCGTGCCCAGGGCGATCGGGTTGTCAGGCGGAACCACGATGCCGCCAGTCCCCACGACATACCCCGAGTCCCCCACGTCGGTCACGACGCACGGCGTCCCGCAGGCGAGTGCCTCACCGACAGCATTGGGAAAACCTTCCCCCCACCCCGAGGGCGAGCAGGCGACGTCGAACGCACTGAAGAGGTCGGGCATGTCGTGACGTTCCCCGAGCAGCCGGACATGCGCACCCAGACCGAGCCGGGCGATCGGCTCGGCGAGGCGCGGGTTGCCGTCCACCACCTCCCGGCCGACGCAGACGAACACGGCATCCACGCCCCGGTCGAGAATCTGCCGCGCCGCGGCGAAGAGCACCTCGTGCCGCTTCATCGGATGATACCTGCTCACCATGCCGACCACGAGCGTCTGCTCGGCGAGACCGAGCTCGCGGCGGAGCGCGAGCCTCGCGCCCGGCCTGGGCGCATAGCGCTCGCAGTCGAACCCGTTGGGAATGACCCGGGCCCTGGCACCGGCGTAGCCGATGGCCTCATGCTGCCGGCGCGCGACCTCCGAATTGTAGACGATCGCGTCCGCGCGCCCGGAGAGCCGGGCGCCGAGGCGGATCACGGCGCGCGTGCCCGGACGCTCCCTGCCGAGGTCGTAGATCGTCTGCCGGACGTTCCAGGCGAGCGGAATCCCGGCGACACCCGCCGACCGCGCGAACCACGCGGCGAGATTGCCATGGTACATCCACCCCTGCAGCACCGCCGGGCGAATCCGCCGCACCAGTTGCCTGAGCTGCAGCGCGCCCCGGGGCGACGGGATCGCGCGGCGCATGCCGAGCGAATAGACGGGCACCCCGGCCGCCTCGATCCGCCCCATGACCGGCCCCCCGGGGATCAGCGAGACCACCGTCGCCGGGAACTCGTCCCGCGGCAGCGAGAGGAGCAGCCGCTCGAGCGCGGTCTCGGCCCCACCGGTGGTGAGGCCGGTGATCACGTGCATCACCGGAATCGCGGCCCCGGTCGTCATCGGGACCCCCGCCCCGCCCGGCCTGAGACGTCCTGAAGCGCCGCCTCGGTGCGGCGTGCGAGCACATCGACGCCGAACTCGCTTTCGATCCGCCGCCGGGCCGCACACCCCGCCGCCGCCCCCGCCTCGCGCGACAGGCGCACGCAGATCTCGGCCACCGCCTCCGGGTGCCCCACCGGCACCACGACGCCCGTCTCCCCGATCACGCGGGCCGAGTCGCCCATCGCCGTGACCACGCAGGGAACCCCGCTGGCCATCGCCTCGCCGATGACGTTGGAGAATCCCTCCCCCGACGTCGACAGCGAGAGCAGCAGATCGAGCGCATCGTACGCCGCCGCGACATCGTCAGGCACCGGCACCCAGACGAGCCGGTCGTCGAGTCCGGCCCGGGTGCCCTGCTCGCGCAACGCGGCGCGATAGCCAGGCGGCCCGTCGCCCACGACGACGAAGCGGGTGTGGGACGCCTGTTCCGCGATCCGCGCCGCGGCGCGCAGGAAGTCGGGGTGTCCCTTCATCGGATCCAGCCGGCCGACCATGCCGATGACATACGCATCTGCCGGTATCCCCCACGCCGCACGCTGCATCCGCCGCCGCTCGGCGTCCGGCCGGAAGCGCGCGGTGTCGATCCCGTTGGGGATCACCACGCTGCGCTCCCGCGGATAGCCGTGGGCGACGTGATACTCGAGCCCGGCCTCCGAATTCGCGATGATGAGGTCCGCGTGCCGGGCAAAGCGGCAGCTCCAGCGGAAGAGCCGCGCGAAGAAGCGGTCGTAAATGCCGAAGTCGTAGTGCGACGAGCGCACCCCCCAGACCACGATGGCCGCCGGAGCGAACCGCCGCGCGAGCAGCGCGATGAGGTTGCCGTCCGGCATGTAGCCGTGGATGATCGCGGGACGGAACTCGCGCAGCAGCCGCCGGAGCCGCACGAACGGACCGAGCAGGTCCCAGCGCGAACGCTTGCCGAGGGAGACGACCTTGACCCCTGCTGCGCGCAGCTCCTCGATGAGCGCGCCGCCGTCGTAGTAGACGATCACCAGCACGGCGTGGCCGCGGGCCTGGAGCGCCGCGGCCAGCACCGCGAGCTGCCGCTCCGCGCCACCAACGCCCAATGAGCGGATGACGAAGGCGATCCGCATCGGCCCTCCGGCCCCGGTCGCGGTCATCGAGCTACCGGCTCCGCCAGCGGGCGAG
>JBGASX010000154.1:0-3207 GCA_044229445.1 Gemmatimonadales bacterium
TCGGCGCGGGGAGCCCGACCTTGCCGAGGGTGTCGACGGCGCTCTGGGTCATCGGCGGTCCGAGAGGAGGATGACGGGCCTGTTACTTCAGATACTCGGCGAACCACCCCAGGTACTGCTCGTACCGGTGACGCTGGTAGCTCGGCTTGCTGATCCCGTGGTACTGACCCGGATAGATGATCAGCTTCGTGGGCACGCCGAGGGTGCGGAGCGCCTGGTACATCTGCTCGGAGTTGAGCAGCGGAACGTTGAAGTCCTTGCTGCCGCACAGGAAGAGCGTCGGCGTCTTGATCCGGTCGGCGTGCAGGAACGGATAGGCGAGCTTGAGGTAGGTGGCCGTGTTCTTCCATGGCGTGCCGAGTTCCGCGACGTATTCACGGACGTACATGTCGGTGCCGAATCCGGCGAGCGGGTTGGAGAGACTCGCGCCGCTGGTCGCTGCCTTGAAGCGGGTATCGGAGGCGATCACGTAATTGGTCAGGATGCCCCCGTAGCTCCAGCCGCCGACGCCCAGTCGCGCCGGGTCGGCGATGCCGCGCTTCACCGCCGTGTCGACGCCGGCGAGCACGTCCTGAACATCCTTGTTGCCCCAGTCGGCCCAGAGGGCCAGCGAGAACTTCTCCCCCCGTCCCGAGCTGCCACGCGGATTCATTGCGACGACGGCGTAGCCATTCGCGGCGAGGAAGTGCCAGTAGAAATCGAACTCGTTCTGGAACTGGCCGACCGGCCCGCCGTGGATGTTGAGCACGGTCGGGTACTTCCGGCCCGGCACGTAGTCGATCGGCAGAGTGAGGAAGCCGTTGATGGTCGTCCCGTCCTTGCTGCGAACGGTGATTTCCTCCACGGACGCGAGCTTCACCTCCGCCATCAGCGAGTCGTTCTGGTGCGAGAGGGGCCTCGGCTCCGCCCCGTCGACGGCATACACCTCCGCGGGTTCCGCCGCCGATTCCACCACCGCCACGATCTTTCCGTCGTTGCTGATCGAGAAGGAGGAGACGACCCGCCGTCCGCTGAGGACCTTCTCCACCGGTCCGCCCGTCGCCGGGACTCGGCCGAGATAGATGGTGCGGTCGTCCTCGATCTCCGCGTAGAGCGACTTCCCGTCGGGACTCCACGTTACGTGCTGCGGGTTGCGGTCGAGCGTCGGCGTGAGCACCGTCGGCGCCGCGGTACCACCCCAGGGAATCACCGCGAGCCGGACGCCAGCGTAGTAGATGAGCGAGTCGGGACCGCCCTGGATATAGGCGATGGTACGCCCATCGGGACTCCACGCGGGGGGGCCCCAGCTCGGATCGCCGTCGGGACCGGTCGAGGTCGTGAGCTGGCGCGGCACCGCGCCTACCGTCGCCTGGATGACGTACAGATCCCAGTTGTTATGGCGGTCGGGGTCGTCCCCCGCCTGCTTGCTCGAGAAGACGAGATACTGCCCGTCCGGCGACCAGGCCGGCTGCTCTTCGTCATGCTCGCCCGGGGTGAGCAGCTGGAGCTTCTTGTCCGCCAGCGTGAAGAGGTAGAGATGCTTCCGCTTCCGACGGACATAGCCGGTGATGTCCTCTTTGAAATAGAAGCGGTCGATGACGATCGGCGGCTCGGTCTTGGCCGAGGCGGTGTCGCGCTTGGTCGGGACCGCAGCGGTCGTATCGTCGGCAATCGCGCTGGCCGACGGCGCAAGTGCGCTCGTGGTCTCCACCGAGTCGCCATCCTCGATCACCAGCACCAGCCGCGTACCATCGGGCGACCAGGCGTAGTCCTCGATTCCCGACTTGATGTCGGTGAGCTTCGAGGCCTCGCCTCCCTGACGGCTCAGCAGCCAGAGTTGATCCGATTCATGCTCGTCTCCGCGGCTGGAGAGAAAGGCGAGCCAGCGCCCGTCGGGGCTCCAGCGCGGCGAACTCTCACTCTCCCTCGGCGAACTGGTGAGGCGGACCGTCGTCTTGCCATCCCAGTTGGTCATCCAGAGATCGGTGACGTGCTGGTCGTCCTTTGCATCCACTTCGCTCACGGCATACGCGACCCAGCGGCCGTCCGGTGAGATCTGTGCATCGCTCACGCCCTTGAGGCGCTGCAGGTCATCGAGCGAGATGGGATGCCGGGGTTGCTGCGCCACGAGCGGGGCGGCGGCGAGCAGGAGAGTCAGAGGCAGGGTGCGACGCATGCGGACTCCAGAGAGGTTGTCCGATGATCGCCCGGGATTCCCGGGGCCGCAAGCCCGGAACGCCCGACAATTCCGGGTCGGCCGCGCCCCATGCGCGCAGGGTCTCGCTGGTGCCGGGGCGGGTCCCGCCGCAGATTCCCGGCATGCCAGCTCCCCACCTGTCTCTGTCCGCCACCCCCGTTCTCCCATGATTGTCGAGGCCTGCCTCGAAACCGTGGCCTCGGCCGTTGCCGCCGAGCGGGCCGGCGCCGACCGGATCGAGCTCTGTTCCGATCTGGTGGAGGGGGGCGTGACCCCGAGCGCCGGACTGCTCCGTGCGGTCCGCGCCCGCATCGACATTCCGATTCACGTCCTCATCCGGCCCCGCGGCGGTGAGTTCGTCTTCGATGCCGCCGAGGAAGAGGTGATGCTGGCGGACATCCGCGAGGCTCGGCGCTCGGGAGCGGACGGTGTCGTGATCGGCGCGCTTTCGAACGGACAGCGGATCCACCGGGCGCGCACCGAGCGGCTGGTCGCCGCGGCGGGCACGATGGCCTGCACCTTTCATCGTGCCTTCGACGTCACCCCCGACCTGGATGCGTCGATCGCGCTGCTCGTGGAGCTGGGCGTGTCGCGGGTGCTCACCTCGGGAGGCGCCGCCACCGCCATCGAGGGGAGTGCCACGCTCGCACTGCTGCAGTCGCGCTGGGGCGAGCGGATCACGCTCCTGGCCGGCGGCGGCGTGCGCGCCGGCAACGTCCGGCAGCTTGTCACTGAGACAGGCGTTCGCGAGGTCCACCTCGGTCCCCGGCTCGCTGAAGGGCGCGGCATGGATATCGAAGAGCTCGAGGCGACACTCGCCGCCCTGCGCGGCTGATCCGGAAACAGGCTCCACTATTACGTCGTATGGCTGCAACCCTCAACCCAGGTCTCTCCCGGATGCGATTCCCTCATCGTGGTCTGCTCGTCGCCGGACTCCTCGTGATGGCCGCACCGCTCGCGGCCCAGAACGCCCCCGACCATGACGCGATTCTGGCCGTTTCCAGGCGCCTCTTCGATGGGATGCGCGCCGG
>JBGASX010000077.1:0-20854 GCA_044229445.1 Gemmatimonadales bacterium
GTCTCGAAATCCACACCGCCGGCGAACTCAGCCGGCTCGGCATCACCCCGACGGAGACCGAACCGGGCGGCGTCGCCTTCGACGGCACGATGGAGGACGTCGCCCGCGCCAACCTCTGGCTCCGGACCGCCAGCCGGGTGCTGGTGCGGCTCGGCAGCTTCAACGCCCGCGCGCTCGGCGAGCTCGAACGGAAGAGCGCCGCGCTCCCCTGGCGCGACTGGCTGCCTGACAAATCTCCGGTCAGCGTCCGGGTGACCTGCAGGAAGTCCCGGCTCTACCATCAGAAGGCGGTGGCCGAGCGGATCGTCACCGCCTGCGGCGGCGTGGCCCGGCCGGCGGGCGGCGATCCCGAAGAGGCGGACGACCCCGAGGGGCAGCTCATCGTGGTCCGGCTCTTCCGGGATGTCTGCACAATCAGTCTCGACAGCTCGGGGGCGCTGCTGCACCGGCGCGGCTACCGCCTCGCGGTGGCCAGGGCGCCGCTCCGCGAGACGCTCGCCGCGGCACTCCTCCTTGAAAGCGGCTGGCGGCCGGTGACCCCGCTCCTCGATCCCTTCTGCGGTTCCGGCACCATCCCGATCGAGGCCGCCCTGCTCGCGCGCGGCATTCCGCCGGGCATCGATCGCGACTTCACCTTTCTCAGCTGGCCCGGGGCCGACCGGAAACGGTGGCAGGCGCTGGTCGATGCGGCGCGCGTCGGCATCCGGCCACGCGCGGGGGCACCGATCACCGGGTCGGACCGCGATGCCGGCGCCATCGAGGCGGCGGTCGCCAACGCGGAACGGGCCGGGGTGGCGAACGACATCACCTGGCGGCAGGCGGCGGTCTCCGCGATCGAGCCGCCGGCGGGCGTCGGGGCGCTGGTGTCGAACCCCCCGTACGGCATGCGGGTGAGCGAGGGCCGGGAGCTCCGCGATCTCTTCGCGCGCCTCGGCACGGTCGCGCGGGAACGGCTCCCCGGGTGGCGGGTCACCCTGCTCCTGCCCGAGGCGCCGCTCGAGCGCGCCACCGGGCTCCGCTTCGGTGCCCCGCTGCACACGAAGAACGGCGGCCTCGCGGTGCGCATGGTCTCGGCCGAGGTGCCGGCGGCGGAAGACTCCATCGATGGGAGCCATCGAACGGACCACCGTTGACCCGCCCGCCGCAGGTAGGTACACTTTCTCCCCCGAAGGGGAGTAGCTGATCCGCCGAATGGCGGACGGCCCATCGTCAGGACTGTCGGGTGACCCCCGGCACGGTGCGGCCGGGTGAGTGGGAAGTCCCATTTACAACGCGAGACCTTCACTGACTGTGACGCCACCGGACTGGTCCGGCGGCGCCGCATACCGGTGAAGGTCTCGCTGTTATTTTGGAGGGTACGATGAACAACCTGAAGACAGCAATTCTCATGGCGGGCCTGGTGGCCCTTCTCATGTCCGCGGGCCAGCTGCTCGGCGGCACCAACGGACTCATCCTCGGCTCGATCCTGGGCCTGGGGATGAATTTCGTGATGTACTTCTTCTCCGACACCATGGTGCTCAAGATGTACGGCGCCCAGGTCGTCACCGAGGCCGAGGCGCCGGAGCTGTACCGGATGGTGGACCGGCTGCGGCAGCGGGCGGGGCTTCCCATGCCCGTGGTCGCCGTGGCGCCGCACGACCAGCCGAACGCCTTCGCCACCGGGCGGAGCCCCAGCAAGGCGGTCGTGGCGGTGACGACCGGCATTCTGCGCGCGATGCCGCAGGAGGAACTCGAGGGTGTGATCGCGCACGAGCTGGCGCACATCAAGAACCGCGACATGCTCACCACCACGATCGCGGCGGGCATGGCGGGCATGATCGGCAATCTGCCGTGGCTGCTCATGTTCGCGGGCGGCTCGCGCGATGACGAGGGCCGGCATCCGCTCGCGGAGATCGCGCTCATGCTGCTCGCGCCGATCGCGGCGATGCTGATCCAGTTCGCCATCTCCCGGCAGCGCGAGTTCGAGGCGGACCGGGTCGGCGCGGAGATCCTGGGCCGGCCGCTGCCGCTGGCCCGCGCGCTCACCCGGCTCGACGCGATGGCGCAGCGGATCCCGATGCAGGTCGCCCCCGCGGCGGCGCCGCTGGCGCAGGTGAATCCGCTCGCGGCGATGGGCGGCGGCATGATGAGTCTCTTCAGTACCCACCCGCCGACCGAGGAGCGGGTGGCGCGCCTCGAGTCGATGGCGATGGCGCGCTGAGTGACGACCCACGACCCGGAGGTCTGGATCGTCTTCGCCGCCGTGGTGGGGACGCTGCTGGTCCTCGACCTCGGGGTCCTGAACCGCCGGGCGCACGTCCTCTCCACGCGTGAAGCCCTGACCTGGAGCGCCGGGATCGTCATCCTGGCGCTTCTCTTTGGGGGCTACCTCTGGTGGCGGGTGGGGCACCACACCGCGATCGAGTACTACAGCGGCTACCTGATCGAGCTCTCGCTCAGCGTCGACAACCTCTTCGTCTTCCTGCTGGTCTTCCAGTACTTCGCGGTCCCGGCGGCCCTCCAGCCCCGGGTGCTCAAGTGGGGTATCCTGGGGGCGATCCTGATGCGCGGCGTGATGATCGGCGCCGGCGTGCTGCTGCTCACCCAGTTCCACTGGATCGTCTACATCTTCGGCGGGATTCTGCTCGTCACCGGCATCCGGATGTTCCGGAACGAGGAGGAGCGGATCGAACCGGAGAAGAACCCGCTGGTGCGCCTCGCGCGGCGGTTCATGCCGGTCACCCCCGCGTACGAGGGGCCGCACTTCTTCGTGAAGCCGATGTCCGGGGGATGGATGGCGACCCCGCTCCTCCTCGTGCTGCTGGTGGTCGAGTGGAGCGACCTGGTCTTCGCCATCGACAGCATCCCCGCGGTCTTCGCGGTGACCCGCGATCCCTTCGTGGTCTACTCGTCCAACCTCTTCGCGATCCTCGGACTGCGCGCGCTCTTCTTCGTGCTGGCCGGCGCGATGGACAAGTTTCACTACCTCAAGCCCGGCGTCGCGCTCATCCTGCTCTTCGTCGGCTTCAAGATGGTGCTCGCGGCCTGGCTGCCGCTCCCGACGGAGCTGTCGCTCTTCGTGATCCTCGGGCTCCTCGCCGGGGCGATCGGCCTCTCCCTGCTCAAGCCACGGCCGGCGAGCTGACGGGGTAGCGGCGCGGGGGCGTTCGCCCCATCATTGGCGATGCTCCTCCCCCGGAACGACTCAGCGCTCCCCCTCGTGCGCCGATCGGCCTCCCGCGTCGTCCTGCTCGCGCTCCTCACGCTGCTGCAGGCGAGCCACTCCCGCGCCCCGGTCGACGCCGCCACCCCGAACGACAACCGGCGCCCCGCGGGCGAGTTCCGTGACGGGGTGCTCCATCTCGATCTCGAGGTGCGCGCCGCGCGCTGGTCGCCGGAGGGCGCCGATGGCGCGGCACTCCCGGTCCATCTCTTCGCGGAACCGGGTCGGCCGGCCTCCGTTCCGGGCCCGCTCATCCGGGTGCCGAAGGGGACGATCGTCGAGATCCGGGTCCGCAACACCCTCGCCGACTCCGCCGTCACGATCTTCGGACTCGGAACCCGGCCCGACAGCGCGGGAGCCCCGCTCTACCTCCCGCCGGGCGGCGAGCGCCACCTGCGATTCCTCGCGGGCGCTCCTGGCACCTACTACTACTGGGGCTCGACCACCGGCAAGGGCATGGACACGCGGGAGTGGCTCGACAGCCAGCTCAGCGCCGCCTTCATCGTGGACAGCGCCGGCACCACGCCACGCGACCGCATCTTCGTCCTCGGCATCTGGTACCACTACGCCGACCGCATCGGCCCGACCGATCCCGACACCGGCGAGGTGATGACGATCAACGGCCTCGCCTGGCCGCACACCGAGCATCTCGAGGTGCCGGTCGGAGACTCGCTCGACTGGCGCGTCATCAATGCGACCGAGAGCGCCCACCCGATGCATCTGCACGGGGTCTTCTTCGAGGTCGAGAGTCGTGGCGATGCGCGCCGCGACACGCTCTACGCGGCGGGGAGTCGCCCCCTCGAAGTCACCGAGCTCATGCTGCCCGGCGGCACCATGGCGATGCGCTGGGCGGCCGCGCGGCCGGGGAACTGGGTGTTCCATTGCCACTTCGCCTTCCATGTCTCCCCGGGCGTCTCCTTCGATCGCCGCGAGACTCCGCACGCACAGCATCGCATGGCCGGCCTCGTCCTCGGGATCACGGCGACGGGCGCGGCACCGGCGGCGGAGCCACCGGCGAGCCGGCCGATCCGGCTGCTGGTCCAGCAGCGCGCCGGCATGATCCGCGGACAGCCGGGCTATGGCTATGTGCTCGATCGCGGCGCGGCACCGGCTCCCGACTCGGTGAACATCCCCGGTCCGCTCCTGCTGCTCCAGCAGGGAGAGCCGGTGGCGATCACTGTGGTGAACCACCTCCAGGAGCCGACCGCGGTGCACTGGCACGGGATGGAACTCGAGAGCTACTCCGACGGGGTGCCGGAGCTGAGCGGCATCGACCCGCGGCGTTTCCGGGCGATCGCGCCGGCGGACTCCTTCACCGCGCGCTTCACGCCGCCGAGAGCGGGCACCTTCATCTACCACACCCACTATGATGAGACGGCCCAGATGGCGGGCGGCCTCTTCGGCCCGATGCTGGTGCTGGCGCCGGACGAGCGCTACGACCCGGTGACCGACCATGTCGTCATCGCGGGCGGCTATGGTGAAACCAGTGTGCCTGACACGGTGGCCGGCACGGTCAACGGCTCCAGGACACCGGCGCCGCTCCGGCTCTCGGCGGGACGCCCGAACCGGCTCCGGCTGATCAACATCGACCCCGATCATCGCATCCGCTTCCGGCTCCTCCGCGAGACCACCGGCACGACCTGGCGCGCGGTGGCCAAGGACGGCGCGATCCTGCCGGAACGGCTCGCGACGGTGCGGCCCGCCATCCTGCTCACCGGCCCCGGCGAAACCGCCGATTTCGAGATCACCCCGCGGCGGCACGAGACGCTGACGCTGCTCGTCGAGGCGCCCTACGCGGACGTCCCCTGGTCGATCACCCTCCCCCTCACGACCCGATGACCCTGCTCGA
This sequence comes from Gemmatimonadales bacterium, assembly GCA_044229445.1. GTDB lineage: Bacteria > Gemmatimonadota > Gemmatimonadetes > Gemmatimonadales > GWC2-71-9 > JADJOM01. The sequence goes on from JBGASX010000077.1 coordinate 5,052, forward strand.
ACGACTCGGCCTGCATCGCAAGGAACTCCGCGCCTGGGCCATGTACGACTGGGCCAACTCCGCGATGGTGACCACGATCGTCACCGCGGTCTTCCCGATCTACTTCGCCAAGGTCGCCGCGGCCGACCTCGCGCCCACGCTCGCGACCAAGCGGCTCGCCGACGCCACCACCATCGCGCTCGCCATCATCGCGGTGCTCTCCCCCATCCTCGGCGCCATCGCCGACCGGGCCGGCCTCAAGAAGCGGCTGCTCGGCATCTCGCTGATGATCGGGGTCGTGGCGGTGGGGCTGATGTTCTTCATCGAGCGGGGCGACTGGCTGCTCGCCGCCCTGCTCTTCGCGGTGGCGAACATCGCGGTGAACGCCAGCTACGTCTGCTACGACTCCTTCCTGCCGCACATCGCCGCGCCGGAGGAGATGGACCGGGTCTCCACCGCCGGCTACGCCCTCGGCTACGTCGGTGGCGGCCTGCTGCTGGCGCTCAACCTCGCCTGGATCCAGAAGCCGGCCTGGTTCGGCCTCCCCTCGGGCGTGGACCTGACGCCGGCCCAGGCGACGCTCCCCACCCGGCTCGCCTTCCTCTCGGTGGCGATCTGGTGGCTGGTCTTCTCGATTCCGCTCTTCCGCGACGTGCGCGAGCCCGCCGCCACCGGCGACGGCAAGATCGACGTCGGCGCGGCCTTCAGGGAACTCGGCGCCACCTTCCGCCGGCTGGGACAGTTCCGTCAGGCAGTGCTGATGCTCGTCGCCTTCCTGATCTACAACGACGGCATCGGCACGATCATCCGGATGGCGACGATCTACGGCACCGAGATCGGCATCGGCACCGGCTCGCTGATCGCCTCGATCATGATCGTGCAGTTCGTGGGGATTCCCTTCGCCTTCATCTTCGGCCACTTCGCGAGCCGCATCGGCGCCAAGCGGGCGATCTTCCTCGGCCTCCTGGTCTACGCCGGCATCAGCGTGCTGGGCTACTTCATGACCAACGCCACCCACTTCCTGATCCTCGCCCTGCTGGTGGGCGTGGTGCAGGGCGGCACGCAGGCGCTCTCCCGCTCGCTCTTCGCGAGCATGATCCCCAAGGCCCGGTCAGCGGAATTCTTCGGGTTCTTCGCGGTGGTGGAGAAGTTCGCGGGGATCTTCGGGCCGTGGATCTTCGCGCGGGTGATCGGCGTGACCGGCTCGAGCCGGGTCGCGATCCTCGCGGTGGTGGCCTTCTTTATCGTGGGCGGCACCCTGCTCCACTTCGTGGACGTGGAGCAGGGCCAGCGGGAGGCGCGCGCGGCCGAGGCCGCCTGACAAACGCCCGGTCAGCGGGGCGCGGGAACGACCGCCGGGGGTTGCGCCTTGAAGTTCAGCTTCAGCGGCCGGCGGGTCACGCGGCTCTCGATGGTGAGGGCCGCCAGGGTGCGCGTCTCGGTGAGGGTGACGGTGCCCGCGGCGATGAGCGCTCCCATCGAGCCGTCGTTGATGGCAAGTTCGAGCTGGTTCGGCTGCTTCGTCGTGACCCACCGCCCGGTGAACCGGGCCGGCTTGCTCCCCTCCACATCGATCGTCGCCTTCTTGTCCGTCCCGAGCCGGATCTTCACCTGCGTGACGGTGGTCGGTGCGCCACCCTCGGGCCAGGCGAGCGTCCCCTCGCCGCGCTGCGTGTCGCTGAACTCCCGGATCGGCTCCGGTCCGGGCGCGGCGACCGTGGTGTCGGGCGTCAGGTGCCCGGGACCATTCGCCACGAAGCGAACGTTCCAGCTCCCGGCGCTGTTCCTGCCTGACAACGTGAGCTTGTCCCAGCTCTTGCCATCGGGGATCGACAGCGTGCCGAGCCCGCTGCTGCCGGGCTGACCGGGGCCGTCGGTGATCGAGAGATCGATCTTCGGCGCGTTGTCACGCTGGCTCCACTTGCCCCGGAGCTTCAGGCGCGGCCCGCTGCCCTCCAGCCAGATCTCGGCCTTGCCCCCCTTCCCGAGCTTCACCCGCACCGCGAGCAGATCGGAACCCTTTCCCCCTTCGAGCGTGAGGTCGCCCGCGCCGCGCATCGTCTGGTCGAGGGTATTGATCGGACGGCGCGGCTCCTCCGGCTTCTCCTCGTCGTGGTCGTCGGGCTCGAGCGCGTCACCCTCCCCCTCGAAGCGGAGCCGGACGTTGCGGTTGCCCACCGTCCCGTCGAGCGCGATCCGATCCCATCCCGAGCGCCGCGAGGTGTTGATGGTGCCGCTGATGTCCGCCTCGTCCCGCCCGAACCGGGTAACGCTCAGCCGGATCCGCCCCGACGCGAGCGAGCCCGACCAGGTCCCGCGCAGCGAGTACCGGGTATCGCCCCAGACCCGGACCTCCGCCCGGCCATCGTCGCCGAGCAGCACCCGGGCGCGGTCGAGGCGGTCGCTGTCGTCCCCCAGATCCAGATCACCGTCGCCGGCGCGAATGAGATCCATCGTCTGCCCGCCGCCCGACGGCGGACCGTTCCGGTCGGCGAAGACGAGCTCGAAGGCACCATCGCGGTTGCTGCCCCGGAAGTCGACCCGATTGAGCGCGCCCCGCTCGAGATAGAGCCGGCCGGTGCCGTCCGCCGGGATCTCGAACCCGCTGTCGAGCCGGAAGCCGACCGAGCCGCTCGCCGGACTGCCATACCAGGTGCCCCGGAACATCCAGGCGTCCCGCCCCTTCATCAGCTTGAGGTCGATGCCGCCGTTCTGGTACAGCGTCGCCTCGACCCGGCGGATCTCCTGCTGGGCGCGGTTGTCGCCGGTGTGCAGCACGCCGGTGCCGTCGGTGCCGTAGGTCCGGTCCTGCGCGGCGAGCGATCCGGCACCGAGCAGTCCACCGAGCAGGAGGGCGGTCAGGGTCCAGGAGCGGGACATGCGGGCTCTCGGGGCAAGGGTCAGAGTAACGCACGGGAATGGCGGGAAGCTGCCTGACGCCCTCCAGCGCCGCAAGCCGCCGCTTGAACCAGTCGCCGGAGCGGCCTACGCTTCGGGCAGTCGCGGCACTTCGCCCCCACGGAGGTCCCATGCAGCGTCCCCTCGGTGTCACCGTCCTCGCCTTCCTGTCGCTCCTCTCCGGCGCCCTCGGCATCTTCAAGGGGCTCATCTGGCTCGGCTTCGGCGGCGCGCTCGCCGGCGTGACGGCGCTGGGCTCTCCGGTGGCCGGCGCCATCATCGGCGGGGTCGCCCTCCTCTTCGGCGGCCTGGCGATCCTCACCGCGCTCTTCTCGCTCTTCTTCGCCTGGGGTGCGTTCGGGCTCAAGCCGTGGGCCTGGAGCTTCGGCGTCGCCACCCACGGCTTCAACCTCTTCTGGTCGCTGCTGGTCGTGCTCGGCCCCGGGGTGCTCCGGGAGCGGTTCGCCACGATCCTCATCAGCGCCATCGTGCTGCTCTACCTCACCAAGCCGGAGATCAAGCAGGCATTCGGGAAGACATGAACGCCGAGGCCTCTTGTCACGCGCGCGCTTGTTTCCTACTTTGAGTCCATGCGACTGGCTCACTCGCCCGCCATGGGCATCACGAAGCGCACCAAGAAGCCCATGACCGCGCGCGGCGAGCGACGGCCAGTCTGACGTTTGTATCCTGACTGGACTGTACGCCCCGCCGCGCTCAACCGGCGGGGCGCTTTGTTTTCAGGCCTGTAACAAGTCGGGATTTCACGACGAGGAGTGTTCCGCGTGCTCGATCCGATCGCACTGACCAGGGAGCTGGTCGCCCTCGAGACCCCCACCGGCAATGAAGGCCCGGGGGTGGCGCTGCTGGCGGGACTCCTCCGCAAGCTGGGCTACCAGGTCACCCTGCAGCCGGTGACGCCGGGGCGGGACAACCTCTACGCCTTCCGTGAGGCGCCGGAGGTGGTGTTCTCCACGCATCTCGACTGCGTGCCGCCCTACGTGCCGCTCCGCGAGGACGACACCCACCTGCATGGCCGCGGCACCTGCGACGCCAAGGGGCTCGCGGCGGCGATGGTCGCGGCGGCCGAGCGGCTGGCGGCGCGCGGCGAGCGGCGGATCGGGCTGCTCTTCGTCGTCGGCGAGGAGAACGGCTCCGACGGCGCGCAGATCGCGCACGAGCTGGGCCCGAAGGGGCGCTTCCTCATCAATGGCGAACCGACCGAGAACCGGCTGAGCATCGGGCAGAAGGGCTCGCTCAAGGTGGTGCTCGAGGCGAGCGGTCGCGCGGCCCACTCCGCCTATCCCGACGAAGGGAAGTCGGCGCTCACCCCGCTGCTCGATACCCTGAACCGGCTCCGCGCCCTCGCGCTCCCGACCGACCCGATGCTCGGCCCGAGCACGCTCAACATCGGGGTGATCCACGGCGGCGTCGCACCGAACGTGATTCCGCCCTCGGCCAGGGCCGAGCTGCTGGTGCGGCTGGTCGGCCCGTCGGGCCCGTACCAGGAGATGATTGCGGCCTGTGTCGAGCCGGGGGTCGTCGTCACCTTCCCGACCGAACTGCCGTTCTTCAAGAACACCGTCGCACCACCGGCCGGATGGGACACCACCGTGGTGAGCTACGCGAGCGACCTGCCCTTCCTCAAGGACTGGGGCCGCGGCTATCAGCTCGGACCGGGCACGATCCGGGTGGCGCATACCAGCGCCGAGCAGATTGCCAAGGCGGAGCTGCTCGAAGGGGTGCGGCTGTACGAGAAACTGGCGTGGGACCTGATTCACGAATGACTCTGGAGCGGTGATGCACACGAAGATTCCGGTATCCATCCTCGGCGCGACCGGTACCGTCGGTCAGAAGTTCGTGCGGCTGCTGGCCGAGCACCCCTGGTTCGAGATCGCCGCGGTGGCGGCGTCGGAGCAGAGCGCCGGCAAGCGCTATGGCGACATCGTGCGCTGGCGCGAGAGCACCCCGCTCCCGGAACGGGTCGCGGGGATGACCGTCGCGCGCTGCGAGCCGACGATTCCCGGACGGATCGCCTTCTCGGCGATCGAGGCGGAGATCGCGGGCGAAGTCGAGCAGGCGTTCGCGCGGGCCGGCGTCTACGTCGTCACGAACACCAAGACCCACCGGATGGACCCCGACATCCCGCTCCTCATCCCCGAGGTGAACCACGCCCATCTCGGCCTGCTCGCCCGGCAGCAGCGGGAGCGGGGCTGGAAGGGTGGCATCGTCGCGAATCCGAACTGCTCGACCGCCGGCCTCGTCCTCGGCGTCGCCCCGCTGCAGCGCGCCTTCGGTATCCAGAAGATCTTCGTGGCGACGATGCAGGCGGTGAGCGGCGCCGGCTATCCTGGCGTCGCCTCGCTCGATGCCCTCGGCAACGTCATCCCCTTCATCGGGGGCGAAGAAGAGAAGATGGAGCAGGAGACCGCCAAGATCCTCGGCGGCTATGCGAATGACGCGATCGTCACCGCGCCGATCGCCACCAGCGCGCACACCAACCGCGTCCCGGTGATCGACGGCCATCTCGAGGTCGTCTCGGTCGGCTTCGGGCGCCGGGTCACGCCGGAGGAGGCGATCGCGGCGCTCGAATCGTTCCGCGCGGAGGATGACGTCGCCATCCTGCCATCGACACCGGCGCTCGCCATCGAGGTGGACCGGCGGAACGACCGGCCCCAGTCGCGGCTCGACATCGACCGGGGCGCGGGGATGACCGTCACCGTCGGCCGAGTGCGGCCCTGCAACTTGCTCGACATCCGCATGGTGCTCCTGTCGCACAACACGATCCGCGGCGCGGCGGGCGCGGCGATCAAAACGCGGAACTGCTCGTGGCGAAGTACGCTCCGAGTTCGTAGTGCGGAGTGCGTAGTACGAACCACGAACCGCTGGATCCCCCTTTCGAACTCCAGACTCGGAACTGGAACTGGACTGGTCCTCAGAACCCGGAACTGACGCAGAACTGGCGTTGGGTAGAGTAGATGAACCGTTCTATCGCGCAGTTGGCGGTGGAGCGCGGTCATGTCATCCATACCATCATCTCCGGTCGCGAGAACCAGGGAGCAGCGGCAATCACCGCGGCCCGGCTCACGGGCGCCGACGTGGCCATCGAGTTCACCCGGCCCGAGTCGGCCGCGGACAACCTGCTCGCACTGGCGGCGCCGATGCGCACCGTCACCGGCACCACCGGCTGGCTCGACCGCCTGCCGGAGATAACCCGCGCCGTGACGACCCACCAGAGTGCCCTGCTTCACAGCCCCAACTTCTCCGTCGGTGTCCAGCTCTATCTGCGTGCGGCCCGCGACCTCGCGCGGCAGTTCGCGGGGCGGGCCGGCTTCGAGGCGTTCGTCGTCGAGAGCCATCACGCCACCAAGCGCGACGCGCCGTCCGGCACCGGGCTCGCGCTCCAGGCCGCGCTCCGCACGGGCGACGGCGCACGCGACTTTCCGATTTCCAGCGTCCGGGGCGGGCACGTCCCCGGCACGCACGAGGTGTGTTACGACGCGCCGTTCGAGTCGATCCGGTTCAGCCACGAGGCCCGCGGACGGCAGGTCTTCGCCGCCGGCGCGCTGATGGCCGCGGAGTGGCTCGCGGGGCGCGAGGGTGTGTTCACATTCGACCAGATGCTTTTCGGGGAGGCACCATGACGACCGCACTGAGAGGATGCGGAACGGCACTCGTGACGCCGTTCACGCGCGATGGCACAGTGGACGTCGAGGCGCTCCGAAAGCTCGTGGAGTGGCACATCGAAGAGGAATCGACTTCCTCGTGCCCTGCGGCAGCACCGGAGAAGCGGCGACCCTCTCGGCCGAGGAGCGCGAGCTGGTCGTCCGCACCGTCGTGGAGACGCGCGTCCGAGTGCCGGTCATGGCCGGTGCGACCCACAACGCGACCCATCTCGCCGCCGAAGAGGCGCGGCGGATGAGCGCGCTCGGCGTCACCTGGCCTCTCGGCGACGCCCTACTACAACCAGCCGACCCCCGAGGGGCTGTATCGCCACTTCATGACCGTGGCCGATGCCTCAAGCGTCCCGGTCTGCCTCTACAACGTGCCGGGACGCACCGCGGTCAACATGAAGCCGGAGACGGTGCTCCGCCTCGCGGGGCACGAGAACATCATCGGCATCAAGGAATCCTCCGGCGATCTCGCGCAGGTGCAGCACCTGCTGCTGGGGCGTCCCGACGATTTCGCCGTGCTCTCGGGCGAGGACTGGATGACGCTCGCCATCATCGCTGCCGGCGGCGACGGGCTCGTCTCCGTCGCGTCGAACGAGATCCCCGGACTGATGAGCCACCTGGTGCGGCGCTGCCGCCAGGGGGACGTCGCCGAGGCGCGGGAGATCCTCTACCATGTGCTGCCGCTGCTCGAGGCCAACTTCCTCGAATCCAATCCGGCGCCCGTGAAGGCTGCGCTCGCCTATATGGGGAAGATCCAGGATGTGCTGCGGCTCCCGCTGGTCCCGCTCTCGGAGCACCGCCGACCCGCGCTCTTCGGGGCGCTGCAGGCCGCGGGCGTCGATGCCCCGGTGACGGTCGCCCGATGAGCGACGCACTCAAGACCGTCATCGAGCGGTTCGCGCGGGCGTGCCGGCCAGGCGGAATCCGGCGCCCGCCTTCGGTCAGCGCCGCGGACTCAACGGGCGCGATCACGCCTGGCCGAGCGGGGCGAGGACGGCGTCGGCGCGCGAATGCCTGGGTGAAGGCCGGCATCCTGCTCTCGGCTTCCGGCTCGGGTCAGTTGGCGGAAGCGGCGTGCAGCGGGCCCTTCCGTTTCGACAAGCACACCTGGCCGCTCAAGCATCTCTCGGTGAGCGACGGTGTACGGATCGTGCCGGGCGGCAGCTCGGTGCGGGACGGTGCCTATCGGGCGTCGTCATCATGCTGCCCGCCTTCGTGAACCGGCGCCCTGCGTCGGCGAGGGCACGATGGTGGACAGCCACGCTCTCGTCGGCTCCTGCGCCCAGATCGAGCGGGTCCATCTCTCCACCGCGGCCAGATCGGCGAGCGTGCTCGAGCCGGTCGGCGCGCGCCGGTGATCATCGAGGACGATGTGCTGGTCGGCGGGAACTGCGGGTGTACGAGGGCACCATCGTGCGGGAGCGGGCGGTGCTGGCGCCGCAGCATTCTCACCGGCGGCACCATTGTCTACGACATCGTCCGCAACACGACGCTGCGCCGCGAGGAGACCGGCGCTCGAGATCCCGGCCGGCGCCGTCGTCGTCCCCGGCTCGAGGCCGGTGACGAGCGGAGCAAGGCCGGGGAGATGGGTCTCTCGCTCACGCCCCGGTCATCGTGAAGTATCGCGACGAGAAGACCGACACCGCGGTCCGCCTGGGAGGAAACCTTGCGGTAGCTCAGGAGCGGCGCCCCGGTCTCCTCTGCACTCCGCGCCCACAGCTCGGCCGCCAGCGCCTCGTCGTCCGCCATCCTGTTCGGGCGCACCTCCCGCTCCCTGTCGTAGTAGCGCCCGGTGACACCGGCGAGTTCCGGCGCGGCGGCGCAGGCGAGCGGCCCCTTCGCCCCTTCCTCGTTGGAGATGAGGAAGAGCTTGATCAGCCACTCGAACGGTCCCGGCAGCGCGCGCCAGATGTTGCTCGCCACACCGCCCGGATGTACCGCATAGGTCGTCACCCCCGTGCCGCTCAGCCGCCGCGCCAGTTCCTTCGCGTGCAGCACATTCATCAGCTTCGAGTTGGCGTAGTCCTGCAGCTTCCCCTTCGACGAGGGGGGATTCGGTGCGAGGTAGCGCCAGTCGAACGACTTGGCGTGATAGTGCGCCGCGCTGGAGACATTGACGATCCGCGCCTTCGGGGCCGCCGTGAGCCGTGGGAGCAGGAGCGCCGTGAAGAGAAACGGGCCAAGGTGGTTGGTGATGTAGGTGAGGTGATAGCCCTCCCGGCTCAGCCCGTCGATCGCCGCGATCCCGGCGTTGTTCACGAGGACATCGATGCCGCCCTTCGCGAGCACCTGCTCGGCCGCCGAGCGCACCGAGGCGAAGTCGGCGAGATCGAGCGGCAGGAAGCTCGCCGAGGCCCCGGGATGCTGCCGACGGATCTGCTCGAGCACCGGCGCCATCCGCTCCGCCGACCGGGCGGCGAGGATCAGCGTCGCCTCGCGCGCCGCGAGCGCCTCGGCCATCGCGCGGCCGATGCCGGAGTTGGCGCCGGTGATGAGAAAGGTGCGGTTCCGGAGTGATGCGTCGGCCATGATCGAGTGCGGAGGGTAAGAGAGGCCCTACGATAGTCCGCGATCTCGGCCTCGGCAACGGGCGGCGACGCGCCCCGGCCTCCTCCAGTCCACGGTGTCCACCACAGGGGCGACCGCCGCGGCGTGCACCCGCTCAGCCGTGATGAGCGGACTGGGGGTGCGGGAGGGGCCGGAGCCGGGCCGAATCAGGGCGGATGCAGTCACCCCGATCAGGAAGCCTGACAAGTGCAGCTCGGGCCGCAGGCGCAGGCGTCGCCACACTCGCAGGTGACCCGACGGGGAGCGGCGCCGCTCTGGCACCCGCAGGTGCAGGTGGAACCGGGGCAGGAGGCGCAGGTGCAGGTGGTGTTCGTGGTCTCGGCAGACATGGTCGTATCCTCGTGTTGGGGTGAACCGCCGTGCTGACGGACACGAGTATACGAATCGCCCCGGGAAGGGGCTTGAACGAATGGGCTATTCCAGCTGCAGCGTGGCCGCGGCCATCCCGTACATCCGCCGGAAGGTACGGCTCAGGTGGGCGGAGTCGGCGAACCCGGCGGCATAGGCCGCGGTGGTCAGCGATTCTCCACGGGCAAACGCCTCCAGCGCCCGCTTGAGCCGGAGCCAGAGCAGGTAGTGGCGGTAGGCCACGCCCATCTCCCGCACGAAGAGATGGCGGAAGTGACTCGGCGAGAGATGCACCACCTCGGCGATCTGCTCGAGCGACACCGCCTGGTCCAGGTGATCGCGCAGATAGTCGAGCGCCAGGAGAATCCTGGGGTCCGCCGGTGCGGGGGCCGGTACGCCATTGGTGAGCAGCTCGAGCGTCTGTTTGGCGGCCGCGATGAGCGCGGCAGGCTCCCGGTTCTCGCGATGGCAGGAGGCGAGCACCGCGGCGGCCGCCTCGAGCTGCGGTCCCCGCACCACGCAGATGCCATTGGGCGCCGAGAAGCGCTTGAGCAGGACGCGCCCCTGGGTGGACTGCGGCTCGACGAAGAGATGGGCGAGGAGCGGCGCGCCTCGCCCGTCGAAGGCGTGCGGCTTGTTGGACTCGATCACCGCGCCGGTGCAGTCGAGCCAGACGCCGTCGGCCGGACTCTGGAAGCGGAACTGCCCCTCGAGCGCGAGCCCCACCTGCACGGCATGATGCGCGTGCACGTCGTTCGGCGCGGTGGTGCGGCCGATCCAGAGGCTGCCACCATCCCAGATGCAGATCTGCCCCGCTCCGCCCGGACGCGTCACGAGGCCGCGCCTCGCGGGCCGCTGGCCGACACCATTCGTCCCCCGACATACGCGCTCGGCGCCATCGCGAGGAGCGCGGCCCACTGCGACCAGGTCGCGCCGGCACCCGGGCTCGCGATCAGCGAGACGCTGGCACCGAGGGCAAGGATCACCGCCACGCTCGCGGCATGCACCATCGGGCGGGCAGGCGCGAGCCGGGCGGCGAAGAGACCACCCAGCGCCGCGAATCCCATCCCGTAGATCACCGCGACCGCTTCGAACCAGAGTGGCTGGGGCGCATGCGGATCGCGGCCACTCAGCTGGAAGAGTGCGACCGCGGAGAGGGCAAAGATGAGATAGCCGCCGACGACCACGGCGACAGAACGGAACAGTCGCCCGGCCGACAGGGCTGGTACGGTGGAGGAATCAGCGGGCATGGAGACTCATCGCTGTGAGGGCAGTCGACGGTCCAACGAGGGTACGAGCAGCAGGGGTCAAAGCTGCAGCGGAATCCGCCACTTTGCCAGATCCTCGACAGCGCCGGTCGCGGGAGGATCGCCCCAATGAGTCGCGCCCGAGTCGCGAAGGCGACTCGGGCGCGGAACAGACACCGGGGCAGACCCGCGTGCTGTCGATCTACGCTCTCAGCAGCCCTCACCGCCGCGGGTCGGAACCAGGCTCATCGTGCCGGTCTTGGCGTTGTAGACGCCATACCGGATGAACCAGGAGGCGTTCACCGCTTCCGGCGCAGCGGGCTTCGCGGCCACCGGCTTGGCGGCGGGGGCCTTCGGGGCCACGGGGGCCGAGACGGCCGCGGCGCCAGTCACTCCAGCGACGGCGAGGAGCAGGGAGAGTCGGATCATGGTGCGTACGCCTTCCTGGGTGAGGGGCCCCAGTCGCTGGGCCGGTCGATTGCGCGTCGTGGTGCTGCCAAAACAAGCCTGCTACAAGCTAGCGCGGAGGGCGGGGTGGGGCCAGCCCGGAGCCCGTGCGGGCGCCACCTACCTCGATGCCAGGAACGCCGCGAGGCCCAGCACCACGACGAGCGAGATCATCATGATGGCGAGCCGCTGGCGCATCGCACTGAGCGCCTCCCACGAGGGCTCGTCGAGGTAGAGCCGCCCTTCCCCCGCCTCCCTGAGCACCGCGCGATCCCGGAGTCGCCGGAACGCGAGGCCCTCATGGACGCCGAGCATGGACGGCGTCCTGGCGCTCGCGGGCGTGAGCGCCGCCGCATTGCGGAAGATCGCGACGATCTCCTTCTCCTTGTGGACAATGACAGCGGCGGCGGTGGCCCCCATGTCGACTCCTCGATGCGCAGTGAACGGGCGATTGGTTGCCGATAAGCTGCAGTCGGCACCCACAGGCAGCAAGGCTCGGCGGTTCAGTCGCCGCTGCTTGCGGGGGCGTCCGCCCCCGGCCCGACATCCACCACCAGCGGCATGTGATCGCTCTGGCCGGCCCACTCCGCATGTCGGCCCACCTCGACCCGGGTGACGCGTCCCGACCAGGTGGTGGGAAGAAAGCAGTAGTCGAGATGATAGGGCCGGTGGGCGTGCCGGTATTCGAAGAAGGTCGGCTGCGTCTCCGCGCCGTGCGACTCCCGATGGAAGGCGTGATAGGCGCTCGTGAGCCCGAACCCCTCGAGCTTCGCGACGAGGGCCGAGTGGCTGCGGTCCGCCGGGTGTTCGTGATCCCAGATCGCATTCGAGTTGAAGTCGCCGAGCATCACGCTGGGACCGTTGCCGAACAGGCGCCGGGAGGAATCGACCGCGCGATGGGTGCCGCGGACGTAGCGGTCGGCGCCGACGTGGCAGGCCCAGACCGCCCAGAGGGTGAACGCCACGGGGCCGGTCACCCGGAGCGGCGCGATGCAGTGCGGGAGATCGCTTCGCCGGGTGGCGCGGGTGATGCGCCACGGCGCCTTCGCGATGACGCCCAGCCCCTTGTGCGGGTTGGTGCCGATCCACCAGGTCGTGCCGGCACTCCGCGGGAGCCGCGGGCACTCGGGAATGACGGCGATGTCGGGATCGAGCCGGCGCAGCGCCTCGAGCTTCCGCTCGAGCGGACCCGAGCAGCAGTTCCAGGCGACCAGCCGCATGCGATGCGCCGGGGCGGGGATGGCCGAGCCCGACCCGCTCAGCGGGGCCGCGGCCGAACCACGACGTTCCGGGCGAGCGTCTTGAACCGTACGCCGCTCGCGGGCGTGACCGTGATCGTCACATGGCCAGTCTTGCTGGTCTTGATGTCGCTCACGGTGCCGGCCTTCCCCTTGTGGGTGCCGCCGGTCACCTGGCAGTAGTCGCCGTCCTTGAGTTTGCCGCTCATGTCTGGCGCCCCCTTCGCACCGACGTGCCCTTGGGCCAGTAGACGAACTCCGGCTCGGAGCAGGTCGCTTCCAGATCGGACAGCCGCTCCCGAAGGAAGGCCTGGGCATCGGCGATCCCCGCGTTGTACACGCTCGGGCCGATCTCCTTCAGGAAGAACGCCAGCAGCGACGCGACCTGGATGTCGCTGACGTCGACATCGAGATCATCGGCGCAGAACCGCCGAATCGAGGCGAGCGCCTGCTTCTGGGCATCGGCGCTCAGGGTGATGGCCATCGGTGACTCCAAAGATGGGCGACAGCGACTCGGGTGGCGGCTCGACGGCGCGGCGGCACGCGGCCGAACTCAGCGGCGTTGCGATGACGTCCTCGGCCGGGTCCGGGGCGGAGCGTCGAGACCGGCCGCCTCACAGAGCGCCCGTTTCTCTGCCGCCGTGAACGAATTCCAGGCGCGACCCTCCATCGCTCCCGCAAGCGCATACAGCAGATTCCGGCTCAGCGCGCTCCCGAACCGGAAGCTGACGCGACCGTATGCCTCGGATACGCCGACTCGGCGCAGGTCGCGAAGCGTCTCCACTCCAATGGCTCGGAGCCAGGCAGCGCTCTTCGGTCCGAGGTAGCCGAGGTCCTCGAGGCGTTCGGACTCAGATGCGGTGCGAGCCCTCCGTCGGGTCATGCGGGCAATGGCAGTGCAGGTGGACTGGGCCGACGCGGTAAGCTGTGGTCACGACATCCACCCGGCAAGGCGGGGCTCACGCCGGGGGTCTGGCCCCGTGGCACCGGGGCCGTCAGGCGCCGACGGCTACTGCAGCAGCACCCGGACCGGGGCGGTCGAAGTAACCTGCGTGCCATCCCCCAGCTGCCCCTGGGTGTTGTTCCCCCGGCAGTAGACGTAGCGGTCGTCCGCCGGGCCGCACGCCCGCCTGACTATTCATCCATCAGGTGAGGCCGGCCCTCGCGGAGGACGCCCCGGACATCGGCGATCCCCGCGTCGTCCGCCGTCGTGGCGAGCGCTTTCAGGACGAGCGGGAGCGCCAAGTGAGCCGAATGGCGCTGAGCCCGACGTCGAGATCGTCGTAGCGGGACGAGCCTCACGGGACCCGAAGCGCGCCCGCGAACCTCACGCCCCAGCCTGCGGTGTGATGAGGCCAAGGTATCGCATGGTCGCCGCCGCGAGATCCTCGCCCGTGCGCCCAAACTGGCGATCGAGGCGCATGAGCATCGCCTCCGTGACCGCGGGCGAGAGGGCGGTGCGCAACAACCCGGCGGCGCCGGGTGCACCGATCGTGTCGAGCACCCGCAGCACTGCGCGAGCCCGTGGCCGGCCCTTGTTGTCGAGAAACTGCCGAAAGCCGCCATTCTGGATGTCGGCCTCGAACTCACCCACCATGAGTATCCAGCGGTCCGGGAGTGCCAGGCGCACCGGTCGTGGCGCATAGGCCTTCCGCCCGGCGGCGAGATAGCGGGCATAAAACGCCTCCTGGATGCGCTTGCGCCGCTGCTCGTGGCGAGTCAACTGGGCCGCCTGCGGAGCCCGCCACGTCACGAGCGTGGTTCGGAGGTCGCGGATGGCGGTCACGGTAATCCGGAGTTCTGCCTGCTGGCGTGGCAGCAGCCCGGCCCAGATCCGGAGGCCGGGCCGACGGTCCTCGAGGGTGAGCGGAAGGCCGGAGCGGATCAGGTCCCGGAGCGCCGCATCCACTCCGCGCAGACCGGAGCCGGCGAGCAGCCGCATGAAGAGGTGCTCCAGCTCTGCACGGATCGGGGAGGCCCTCGGACTTGCCGGGGAGAGAGCCGTCAGCCGGCGCACGAGAGCCCCGAGACGACGGCTGGTGCGCGGAGTCAGGCCAAGCGGCACCAGCCGGCGAATCCGAATCGTCATGCGGGACGACCCGAGAAGGCCCGCCAACGGCCCGCGGCATGCGCATCACTGGCGAAGGCGTACCCCCCGGCGCCGATCACTGCCCCGCCGGCGGCTGCCACAGCTCGACCTTGTTCCCTTCCGGGTCGATGACCCAGGCGAACTTCCCGTACTCCGAGTCATCCATCTTGTCGAGCACGTTGCAGCCCTCGTCCTTCAGCGCCTTCACCAGGCCGACGACGTCCTCCACCCGGTAGTTGACCATGAAGGGGGCGGTGCTCGGAGCGAACTGCTTGCTGTCCTGTCCCGTGATGCACCACGCGGTGGTGCCGCCCACCGGCTTCCCGTCGGCGTCGGTCCAGTCGAAGGAGGCGCCACCCCAGACCTGGACGTCGATGCCGAGATGCCGCTTGTACCACGCCTGCAGCGCCGGCGCATCCTTGGCCTTGAAGAAGACCCCGCCAATCCCCGTGACTCGCCTCATGTGACCCCCAGTCCGCCGTAGTGATGAGCGACGTGCCTCTGCCAACGCCTGACGACCCCGCAGAAGCTGCAGGGCCGCGGCGCACTCGGCAAGTCTGTCACGGTGCTGTCGAAATTCGTCACCGGCTCATCACGACGGCCCTTCCTCTTCAGCGCTTCCCGTAGTCGGTGAAGACGAAGTCCCGCATCTTGACGATCGTATGGCACGCGAAGCCGCACTTGGCGTCGTTCGCCTGCGGCGGCTTGTCGTCCGTGGTGCCCGGCCGGAAGGTCCCGGTCGCCGAATCGTGCTCGAACACCGCCCACCCCCAGCCGCCGCTGTCGGCGAAGCGCTTGCTGTCCTTTACCATGAAGTCGACGTCGTGCTGCGCGCTCGGCACCACCGCGCTGGGGAAGCTCTCCATCTTCTTCGTCGTCCAGTGGATCTTCGCCATCCGGGAGCCATCGGGAAACGGCTTGCCGTTACCGGGTATGCCCGAGCGGAAGGCCGCGATCATCACCGGATTGGCCACGATCGCGGCGAGCGCGTCGCCATTGTGACTGACGGAGACGACCTCCCAGTTCTCGTACCCCCTGAACTCCGAGAACGCGAGCCCACCCGGCACCTTCACGGCGTACTTGTCCTGGGCGGACAGGGCAGACCCGCCCCACGCGCCCGCGAGTGCCATCACGATGGCAATCGTCCGCATCGCTCTGCTCGTCATAGCTCGCCTCTCCTTTGTCGAACCCGGTGGCAACGCCTGGTCTTCCGATGGCGCCAGCTCGCTTCGCCGCGCACGGATGTGGCAGCACCAAGCTGGGCAAGGCATGATGCCAGCGGCGGGGATGCGCGTCGATTGTACGATGGTATCGGGCG
>JBGASX010000078.1:0-20752 GCA_044229445.1 Gemmatimonadales bacterium
GAGGGCGGCGATGAGGGCCTCTATATCATCGGAACTGTTGAACAGCGATGGAGAGACGCGCATCCGGTCACCATAGAGGCTCACCGACACCTTCGCGGCCTTGAGCCGGGCGCCGAAACGCTGTTCCGCGCCGGGCAGGGTGAACGAGACCAGCGCGGAGCTGCTCTCCGGCGGGGTGATGGAGGTCCATCCCAGGCGCGGCAGCGCCTCGTGCAGCCGGCGGAGGAGCGGCTGGCGGTGGGCGTGGATGTTTGCCACGCCGATCCGCTGCAGGTACGGGATCGACACCGAGAGGGCGTTCACCGTCGCCTGGGAATAGGTGCCGACCTCGAAGTGTCCGCTGGCGTCCCGGTGCAGCGACCAGGTGACCGGCTGGTCGGCCGGCGGATCGGATGGCAGGTAATGCGTCTCGGTGTCCGCCTGCTGATAGCCGATCTGGGTGCGACGCACGACGCGGTCGAGGAGATCCTCTCTCACGTAGAGGAAGCCGAGACCGAAGTCGCCCATCAGCCACTTGAAGCTGGAGCAGCCGCAGAAGTCGACCCCGCTCGCCCGCACATCGATCGGCGTATTGCCCGCCGCCTGGATGATGTCGGCGTAGACGTAGGCGCCGCGGGCATGCGCCAGCTCGCAGACCGCCGCGAGATCGTGCTGGAAGCGGTTGTACCACGACACGAGCGACAGCGCCACGAGCTTGGTGCGCGGGCCCATGGCGGCCGCGATGTCGCCGAGCTCGATCCGCCAGTCCCGCGGCCGGACGATCGTGACCCCCAGCCCCTGCTTCGCGAGTTCGCCGTAGAGCACGAGGGAGCCGTCGAAGTGGAGCGCGTCGGTCACCACCGTATCCCCGCTCCCCGGCAACCCCAGTCCCTGCACGACCAGGTTCTCCGCAACGCTGGTGCTCTGCACCAGGCTCACCGAGGCCGGCGTCGCATTGATCAGCGCGGCGAACGCCGACTTTACCTCCGCGGCGAGTGAATCCCCCGAGCGCACCCGCGGCTCGGCGAAGGTGCGGGTGGCGAGGTAGCGCTCGACCGCCCGCGCCGAGGCCACCGGCATCGGATGGATGAAGGCGCTGTTGAGATAGGTCTGGTCGCGAGGAATCGCGAAGTCCGCCCGTGCTGGCAGTGGTCCCTCCGTGATGGACGTCGCGCCGAGGTCCCCTGCCCGGGCGAGCGAAAAGGCGGCGGCGAGCGCGGCCGCGCCCCCCGCTTCGGCGAGCAGTTCACGCCGCGTCATCGTCATGCGGGGCTCCCGGAGAAATCGGCACATTCAGCGATCGGTGCATAACCTGTGGTCCTGCCGGACGGCGGGCAAGGCTTCGGGGCCTACCGCTCGAGCATGCCGATCGTCTCGAGCCAGCGCTCGACGAGGACCGGCCACTCCGTGATCGGCTCCTTCGTCCGCCGGAGCCCGAAGGCGTGCCCGCCATGGGGAAAGAGATGCAGCTCCACCGGCACCCCTGCCCGCACGAGCGCCGCATGATAGACCCGCGCATTCTCCACCGTGTCCACCGGATCGTCGATCGCCTGCAGCAGGAAGGTGGGTGGCGTGTCCCTGGTGACCGCGACGAAGGGATTCAGCTGGTGTGGCTTCTTGGTGTGCTCCCGCAGGTGCCCGGGATAGAGCGCGACCGCGAAATCGGGGCGCGCACGCTCGCGGTCCGCGGCATCGACCGCCGGATAGAGCGGGCGGTCGTACAGCGTGCTCACTGCGGCCACGAGGTGTCCCCCCGCCGAGAAGCCCAGCACGCCGATCCGGTGCGGATCGACTCGCCACTCAGCGGCACGATGCCGCACCATCCTGATCGCCCGAAGCGCGTCCTGCAGCGCCAGGGGTGATCTCGGATAGGCGCCCGACTTCGGGAGCTGGAGCTCGCCGGGCACCCGGTACTTGAGCAGCACGCAGGTGATGCCCTTCGCCGTGAGCCAGTCGCAGACTTCCGTCCCCTCGAGGTCGATGGCGAGGATCTGATAGCCGCCGCCCGGGAAGACCAGCACCGCGGCCCCGCTGTTCTTCACCGTCGGGGAATAGACCGTGATGGTGGGCACCGAGACTCGGCCGACGAGCGTCCACGGCTTCCCGGCGACCGGTTCCTCGTTCACGACCCGCATCTCCTCGGGGCCGGTGGCGCCCCTCGCACCGGGAGGCGTCCCCGGCCAGAGCGGGAGCTGTGCGTGTCCGGGAGCGGGTTCCCAGGGCGGAGACTGCGCGAGTAGTACGCCCGCCTGGAGGCCGGCGCAGACCAGCAGAACGAGGGCTCTCAAGGTCGCCTCGAGGGGAGGAGCGGGGACGGACCGTGCCTTCGGCTGAGGAACTGCCTGAAGGATAGGCGCGTGACGACCGTGATGGCCACGACGACGAGCCCCGCGGCGACCGCGAAGGTCACCCGCATCCCGGTCGCAACGGCCTCCGGCGGTGCGGTGGTGATGTCGCTGGCCGCCGACGCAAAGGCGAAGACCGCTCCCATGACCGACGCCCCGGTGATCAGGCCGAGGTTGCGCGAGAGGTTGAGGAGTCCGGAGATCACGCCCCGCTGCTCGGCAGCCAGATCCGACATCACCGCGGTGTTGTTGGCCGCCTGGAACAGGGCGTAGCTCGCGGTGATGATCACGATCGGGATCACGAAGCCCGCGAGACCGAGCGTGGCGGGCGCGAGGCTCAGCGCCGAGCAGCCGATCGCGATGCCGACCAGTCCTCCGAGCGTCGTCGCCGTCGGGCCGACCCGGTCGACGATCCGGCCGGCGGGGACTCCACTCAGCGCCGCGACCACCGGGCCGACCGACATCACGAGGCCGACCAGTGCCGTCTCGAGCCCGAGCCCGCGCGACAGGTAGAACGGCCCGACGACCAGCGTCGCCATCAGCACGGTCGAGACGACGGCGCTCAGGACGAGGCTCGCGCTCAGCACGGGATCGCGGAACCGGGCGAGCTGGATCAGCGGCGTGGCCGCCCTGGATTCGGCCAGGAGGAAGAGCACGCCAAGCAGCACTGCGGCGACGAGCAGCGCGATGTTGACCACGCCGAAGTGGCCACGTCCCATCGTCATCGCGAGCGCATAGGCCGCGAGCGTGAGTGCGAGGAGGAGTGTCCCCGCCCCGTCGAAGCCGGTGCGCTCCCCCGCCGCACGCGGACGGTCGGCGGGGAGAAGGCGCTGAGCGAGCAGCAGGGCCACCAGGCCGAGCGGGACATTGACGAGGAAGATCGCGCGCCAGCCGACAGTCGCGATCAGTCCGCCCCCCAGCGAGGGACCGAGTGCGGTGCCGGCGGCGGACATCGTGCCGAGCAGGCCCATCGCGCTTCCGATCCTGGACTTCGGCACGGCATCTCCGACGAAGGCCATCGAGAGCGCGAGCATGACGGCGGCACCGAGTCCCTGCCCGGCCCGGGCGGCGATGAGCACCGCCAGGTTCGTCGCCAGGCCACAGAGCATGGAAGCCACCGTGAAGAGGATGATGCCCGCCAGCATCAGGCGCCGCCGGCCGATGATGTCGCCGAGCCGCCCCACACTCACGATGAGGGTCGTGGTCGCGAGCAGATAGGCCAGGACGACCCATTGCACCTGCTGGAAGGAGGCGCCGAGCGCCTGGGCCAGCGTCGGCAGCGCGATATTGGCGATGCTGGTGCCCAGTGAGGGGAGCAGCATCGCGAGGGCGAGACTCGCCAGCACCCAGCCGGCCGAGCGGTCCTGTGCTCTCGTGCCGGCGCTGGTCTGCGGCTGCATGGCATCGTTCATGGGGCCCCCTTTCCTCGGGTGATGCCGACAGTGGCGTCTGAGGAAAGGTGCTCCGCGCTCGAGATGGCGGAAGCCGCACCGGACGCACTTATTACCTGCACGAGACGCTGCACCGCCCCACGAGGACCGGAACGCTCCCATGGCCAGACCCGATCTCAACCTGCTCGTCACCCTGGATGTCCTGCTCGCGGAAGGCAGCGTGGCGCGCGCCGCCCGCCGCCTTCGGCTGAGTCCCTCGGCGATGAGCCGGGCCCTCACCCGCCTCCGCGAGGCGACCGGGGATCCGCTGCTGGTGCGTGCCGGGCGCGGGCTGGTGCCGTCGCCCCGTGCGCTCGAGATGCGCGAGCGGGTGAGCCGGATCGTCGAGGAGGCGGAGGCCGCGCTCCGCCCCGTCCGGCTCCTCAAGGTGAGCGAACTGACCCGGACCTTCTCGGTACGAAGCAGCGAAGGCTTCGTGGAGAACTTCGGGGCGAGGCTCCTGGCGCGCGTCGCCACCGAGGCGCCCGGCGTCCGGCTCCGCTTCCTGCCGAAGTTCGACAAGGAGAGCGCGCCGCTCCGCGAGGGAACGGTGGACCTCGAGACCGGTGTGGTGGTGAAGACGACCGGTCCCGAACTCCGCGCGCAGGCGCTCTTCCGGGACCGCTTCGTCGGTGTGGTGCGCAAGAGTCACCCACTCGCCACCGGCACGATCACTCCCGAGCGCTATGCAGGCGCGCGGCACATCGCGATTTCGAGGGAGGGAAAGGAACGGGGCCTCATCGACGAGGCGCTGGAGGGATTCGGTCTCGTCCGCGAGATCGCCACGACAGTCGGCGGCTACTCCGCCGCGCTGGCCCTCGTACGCGATGCCGCGCTCGTCGCGACGGTGCCGGAGCGCCACACCGGGACCATGCGTGCCGGGCTCTTCACCTTCCCCGTCCCGGTGCCGGTCGCGCCGATCACCGTCTCGCTGCTCTGGCATCCGCGGATGGAGGCCGATCCGGCACACCGCTGGCTCCGCGGCTGCGTACGGGAGGTCTGCGCCTGACGCTTCCGAACTACTTCTTTCCCTTCGGAGCCTCGACCCAGTCCTTGGACTTGAACACCGCCCAGAGCGCCATCGAGTGCCCGTGGCCGAGGTCGAACTCCTGCTTGAGCCAGGCGACCAGTGCGGCCGCCTTCATGTCCCGCTTGTAGACACCCGCCTTGGTGGCCAGCGTCTTGAACTGCTCCGGCGTCTTGCCCGTCTTCGCCTTGATGTTGTCCAGATAGGCCTGGAAGGTCACGCGTCCTCCTCGAGGAGTATGTCAGGCGCCCGGTCTCGGCGTGCGCGGTATCATGTCCCGCTCCCGCTCGACCGCCGGGATCGGTCGCTCGGCGAAGGGGTCGGGCGCGGGAAGTGCCGCAGGGGCCTCCCCCGACCGAAGGGCGGCGGCGCGGTCCACCCTGCCCTGGTACAACCGCCAGCCGATCTCAACGCTCTCCTTCAGGACCACGATGCCTGCGAAGGTGAGCAGCCCCCAGCGCGCGAGTGCCGGGAGGGCCAGCAGCTGCAACTTGAGGTTGAGGAGCAGGTTGTCGATTGGAGAACCCATCGAGGCACTCCCGGTGTCCAAAGAGTTCGCGACCAGTCGTTACCCGCTCCCGCACGCCTTTCCATTCGCCGGACGATGCCCCGCCCGGAGCGCATCCCCCTCGGCCATGGCCGAACCGGTCTTCGTCTTCTCGTAATACCTCGAGCCGGGGCAGTGATACACCCCGGATGCCGTATTCACCCACACCCGCACCGTCGACGCGAGCGCCGCCTCGAGACTGCACGCCTGGCCCCGGGCGGGGCGATGGCCTCTCTGGCGAGCCTCGCGTTCGGAGAGGTATTCCCCGGCCCTGGTCGTGCCGAAGTAGCGGCTGCCGGCGCAGTGGTAGACGCCGGTGGACGTATTCACCCAGACCCGCACGACAGAGTCTTGTGCCGTGTACGGCGACAGCGGCACGAGCGCCGCGTGCGCGGGCCGGGCCGCGAGCAACAGCGCAGCGATCAGCGCACACAGGAAGACTCGCAGCACTCTCTGCTTCCCCGGGCTAGGCCTCGGGCGGCGCGCCGGGCAGCCCCGGCCGCTCCCGGACCTGTGCGAGCATCCGCTCGGTGAAGTCCAGCCGCTCATGCACGTCGATCAGCTCACGCCGGAGTTCCGCCACCTCGTGCGCGAGTTCTTCGGTGTCACCCGAATCTCCAGCTCGCAGCTTGAGCTCTTCGAGCTTCATCCGCTGCATCTTGAGGTACACCGACGAGATGATTCCCGTGACGGCGACACCGAGCACCATGATGGGGACCAGCACGAAGACGCCGTTCACGGATGAATCCCTCCGGGCAAGAGGATGCGATAAGGGAAGAACGGTCGCGCGCCACGAATCGGCAAGATCCGGTCAGGCGAAGCGGGCAACTGGACGATGCCCGGGCACCGAGGGTTTCCGTGGCGCTTGACGCTCCCGGCCCGGCGCGGTACTGTCCTTCCGTGCGCGACAGGGCGCATCCGGTCCGCGGGCAGGGATGATCCCACCTGGCAGTGCCGCAGTACAAGCCGACATCACCTCACTTCGAGCCCACCGACGGCGGACCCCGGGCTCCACGAAGGAGGCATGATGTCCCGCACCCTGCCCGAACGGGCCAGTCTCGAATTCCTCACCAAGCAGGCGAAGGACCTCCTCAAAGGCGCCAAGTCCGGTGACCCCGTCGCGCGCGCATGGCTCACCGAGTGGGGGCCGCCCGGCGCCGGCGAGCAGCCGACCCTCGCCGACTGCCAGCACGCGCTGGCGCGCGAATACGGCTTCCCGAGCTGGCCGAAGCTCCGCGCCCACGTCGAGTCGCTCGCCGCGACCGATCCCGCGGACGCGCTCGCCGCGGCACTCAAGAGCCGCGCCGCCGCGCCGGTCGCCGAGGTGCTGGCGCGCTTTCCGTCGCTCAAGTCGAGGCTCAACGAAGCCGTGAAGGGCGGCGACTTCGGGGCCACCCCGCTCATCGTCGCGGTCCAGCAGTCCAATCGCGAACTGGTGGACCTCCTCCTCGCGAGCGGCGCCGACATCAACCAGCGGAGCCACTGGTGGGCCGGCGGCTTCCATGTGCTCGAGGACGATCACGGTCTCGCCGACTTTCTGATCGAGCGCGGCGCCACGCTCGATGCCAAGTCCGCCTCCCAGCTCGGCCGGCTCGACGACCTCAAGGCCCTGGTGGCCGCCGATCCCAGATCGGCCCGGATGCGGGGAGGCGACGGTCAGACGCCGTTGCATGTGGCGCCGACGGTCGAGATCGCCGAGTTCCTGCTGAAGAGCGGCGCGGAGATCGACGCCCGCGACATCGACCACGAGTCCACCCCCGCCCAGTACCTCGTGCGCTCCCACCCGGAGGTCGCGCGCTTCCTGGTGGCGCGCGGCGCGGCGACCGACATCCTGCTGGCCGCGGCCCTCGGAGACCTCGACCGGGTCCGCGGTTTCCTCGATGCCGATCCCGAGTCGGTGCGCACCACCGTGTCGGAGCAGTACTTCCCCAAGCGGAACTTCCACGCCGGCGGACACATCTACACCTGGACACTGGGTCAGGGAAAGACCGCGCATACCGTGGCGAAGGAGTTCGGCCACGAGGGCGTGCTCAGGCTGCTGCTGGGACGGACCCCGGAGTCGCTCAAGCTGGCGCTCGCCTGCGAGCTCGGAGACGAGGCGCTGCTCTCCTCGCTACTCGCCTCGCGGCCCGACCTCGCCGGGCGGCTCACCGCCGACGAGCGCCGCAAGCTTCCCGACGCGGCGCGCAACAACCACACCGAGGCGGTGCGGCTGATGCTCAAGGCCGGATGGCCGGTCGCCGCGACGGGCCAGCACGGCGCGACCGCGCTCCACTGGGCCGGCTTCCACGGCAACGCCGAGATGGCGCGGGTGATCCTCTCGCATCAGCCGCCGCTCGAGGCGGTCGAGAAGGACTTCGGGATGACCGCATTGCACTGGACCGCCTACGGCTCGGTCAACGGCTGGCATACGGCGACCGGTGACTTCGTCGCCACCGCGGAACTGCTGCTCGATGCAGGGGCGAAGCCGCCCGTCGTGACCAAGGAGCTGAAGGCGAGTGCCGCGGTGCGGGAGCTGCTCACGCGGCGGGCGGCGGGGTGACCCGCCGGCGCGGTGGTGCCAGCCCCCTGCCCTACCCGACCCTCGGCGTCGTCGCCGCCGGCGTGCCACGGATGAATGCGATGTAGTCGGTGGGCGCCGGGCGCAGGTCCGCCTGACGGAGCAGCAGGTTGATCTTGCCGCGGTGATACTGGGCATGCAGCACGACGTGCAGCAGGATGTCGTGGATCGAATTGTGGAAGGTCTGACCGGCCGAGTTGGTGTACGCCACCAGCGATGGCAGCGCCGCCTCGTCGAGGCCGGACAGGTAGGCCGCGTACCCGGCCTGGAGCTCACGGACGAACGTCCGGACGTCGGGCAGCTCCATCGTCGGCCAGACGGGCAAGGCGGACGGACGCTTCGTCAGGCGCGCGAGCCAGACCTCGTCGGCGCCGAGGATGTGCACGTATTCGCGGAGCGCCTGGGCGGGCGGCGCCGGCTCGGTCTCCAGCGCCACGAGGAGTTCCCGGTCGGCCCAGGCCACGTGCTCGAAGAGTCGGCGAAGGGTGTTCAGCATCGGCACGCACCTCCGTTCGGTCGGGGACAGGCGGCGGAAGGCATCCCGCCGGCGCGGGCGCTAGGGCGCCTCCTCGTGCCCGCCGACCCATGACTTCGGGAGCGGGTTCGAGGCATGTTCGTCCTCCCAGACGGCACCGGAGATCCACCACCGGGTGCCGTCCCAGTAGGCCAGGATGTAGTTGATCCCGCGCGCCGTGACCGGGCCGTCCGGCGTGCGCCGGGTCTCGTAGACGCTCCGGATCGAGGCGACGTTGCCGAACCGCTCGACTCGCGAGCCGACCTCGGTCTCGTAGAAGCCGTACTTCACGAAGTTCGCGTTGACGGCGCGGCGGAATTCCTCCGGTGTCTGAATCGTCGCCACCGGCTTGCCGTCCCGCTCATCGACCGCGACGAAGGTGGCGCTCGCGGTGTAGAGCGTGCTGTCCCGCCGCCACTGCCTGGGCGCACCGGGCGGACCGTTGATCACGTCGTACCAGGCGTGGACGATGCCGGCCAGCGTGCCGACGTCGGCGGGGTCGGCGACGGGCGCCTGGGCGGCGGAGCTGGCGGGCCGCGCGACCATCAGCGCCGCACAGAGTGAGATCCACGAGAATCGGGAACGCGACATGGGCTTCACCTGGAAGGGTCAGCGAGTGGCGGCGACACCGGTGACTGACCGGCGGCACCGCGGGAGGCGGCGTGACACCAATGTGCAGTACGGCCTTCGCGAGGGCCAGTGATGCGGAGAGAGGTCACCCGCCATCGATCGCGAGCGTCACACCGGTGTCGGAGATCGAGACCACACGCAGGCGGCCCAGCACATCCAGATGATGATCGGCGGCCGCCAGCGCCTCACGCGAGGCGGTCCCGGCCACCGCGATCACCCGCATTCCGGCCGCCCGGCCCGCCCGGACGCCGGCCGGCGCATCTTCGATCACGAGACACTCCGCCGCGGCGACACCCAGCGCCGCCGCGGCCTTGAGGTACGGATCGGGAGCGGGCTTGCCACGCACCACGTCGGCCGACGTGATGAGCAGCCCCGGCCGCGGCACGCCGGCAACGCGCATCCGGAGGGCGGCGACGGGGGGACTGCCGGAAGTGACGATCGCCCAGCGATGCGCCGGCAGCGCCTCGAGCAGCGCCTGCGCCCCCGGAATCGGAAAGACCCCGCGCGTCTCCACCGCCTCCCGGCCGTCGAGCCACGCCACTTCGGTCGCGACATCCAGCTCCGGAGCGACGTCGTGCAGCGTCTCGCTGATGCGGCGGCCATGGGCGACCGCCAGGATCGGCGCCGGGTCCTTCCCGCGCGACTCGGCCCACTCCCGCCACACATGCTCGATGCACTGCCGGGAATCGACGAGCACGCCGTCGAGGTCGAAGAGAATCGCTGCGCAGGTGAGGAGCGTGATGCCGGGGTCCCGTGACGGGGGCTGCGATTCGGGGATGCTCATGGCCCGCGTCAGGCGGCGTCGGTCGCCTTGCCGCCCCAGGTCTCATGCCAGCGGAGCCCCTCGGGGAGTGGCCCGGCGGCGTACTCGAGATGAATCACTCGGCGGTGACCGGGCGCCGCCGACGGAGACGAGGCGTGCAGCAGGAGCGGCCGCATGAGGAGGAGCCCACCGGCGCCACACGGCGCAGTGACCATCGCCACCCGTTCCTTCCAGTCCGAGATCGAGCCGGGGGTCAGCTTGCCGTGGCGATGACTGCCGGGAAGCACCCGCACCGGACCGTTGTCGAGCCCGCAGGGATCGAGATGGATGCGCACGGTGAGCATGTTTTCGAGAACGGCAACCGGCGGCTGGGCGTGATGGATGCCCGACTTGGTGGACCAGGCACCGTAGCCCGGCCGCTCGACCCGCTCCCGGACCGGGATCGTCACGTCCTGGTGCCAGGTCACCTTCCAGTTGGCGCCCGGCGTCTTGTCGAACAGCGTGGCGCGGACGGCGAAGCAGCCAGGGCCGAGGACCGCCGCCGGCCAGCGACGGATGCCGGGGTGGCCCGCGAGTTTGCGGACAGGGGGGAGCAGCGAGAAGAGGTCGCGATAGCCGCCTCGCGCCTCGTCTGCCTTCGCGGACGGGAGCGCGTCGGTGAGGGCGATCAGGCTGGCGATCTCCGCGGTGGAGAGGGCGTCGGCCACCACGGCGAAGCCGTGGGCATCGAGATTGCGGAGCGTCGAGTTCATGGCACCGGGAAAGTTACCCCGCAGCGGGAAGTGCCGCTGGCAGCCGGGTCATCCGTGGCTGCGCGTGACCAGGTATGCGACGTCGGTCCGGATCAGCGAGGGATCGGCATCCCAGGCGGCGTCCCAATGACCGTAGAGTTCCCACCGCGGCCCCTGAGGTGAATATCCGTTCGCCTGACACCAGGCGAGGATGGCCTGATGCGCGGCGACAAGACCGCCGTAGGGACCGAAGTGCGCGACACCGACCACTCCGCCCCCCGGAATGGCCGCGCGCACGACCTCGCCGTCTTCGGCGAATGGTGTGAGGCACTCCACCCCCGCCTCGAGGTGGATCGCGCCGTCCAGATAGAGCGCCACGTTGCGGCCGCTCCTGATCCCCTGCGCCTTGAGATGCTCCCAGACTCGGCCACAGCATTCCGGCACGACGCGCGGCAGCTCGGCCGGCGTCACCAGCCGCCGGATCGCGGCGACGGGAATCCCGGGACCCTGCTGGAACTGCGGGGAGTAGGGGGACATCGGCAGGGGTCTCCGGGCGCGCGTTTCGTCAGAGGCTGCGCCGGGGAAGCAGACCGCGCAAGCACGCGAGCGGTGGGTCGACGCCGGCCAGTCCGGGGGAGAGTGTGCGCACCGTGAGTTCAGTCGGTCGAGATGGTGCCTGTCTGCACGGCGGGGTCCTGGCGGTAATAGCCGCGGAGCTGTTCATACAGCTCAGGAAACTGCTTCTGGAGATCCTTCGGCTTTTCGAAGAAGCTCTCCGTCGCCACGGCGAAGAACTCGGCATGGTTGGTCGCGCCATACGGATCGAGTGCGCTCCGATGACCTTTCCTGACCCGCCGGCGGAACTCCCCGAAGCTCGCCTCGAGCACCTCCACCCAGGCGCGGTACCGGTGCGTCGTCCCGAGCACGGGAATACCGTTGGCGTCCCCTTCCAGGCTGTCGAGCTGGTGCGCGAATTCGTGAAACGCCACGTTGTGACCGTCGCCGGGATCGGACATGCCGGACTGGACGGTATCCCAGGCCAGGAGGACGGTGCCCCGCTTCCATGATTCCCCCAGCGCCGGTGTGCCCGGTTCGTCGCGATCGACAGCGTGCCACGAGAAGGTTCGCGCGACGAAGGCGGTCGGATACAGAATGATCGTCTTGAGGCGGCCGAGTGCGCCGCGGGGGAGGTTCAGCGTGAGAAGACAGGCCTGTGCAGCGACGACCAGCCGCATCTCCTGAGTCACCTCGAGCCCCTGCGCCCCTTCGAAACGGACCTGACGGAGGAAGCGGTCGAGGTGACTCCCCAGGCGCATCCGGTCGTGCGGCGTGAGCGACGCCACGTGGGGGATGGCGGTCAGGGTCGCGGTCCATTCCGGCGGCTCCTCGAACGGCGGGGCGTGGTGCGGCAGCAGGTGCGCATCCTGCGGCACGCGTCGCAGGACCAGGGTGATGAGCCAGTACGGAAGGAAGAACATCACTCCCACGGTGCCGACGGTCGCCAGGAACGGCAGCGCATGCGTGCGGTACTTGGCGGAGGCTCCCCACGACACGGCGATGACGAGGACCCGGGCGGCAAACATGATGACCAGGCCACGAAACGCGAGACGTTCGTGATCTTCGTGCGGCGCGGAGAGCATCGGTGGACGAGGGAACCCGTTATGGGGAGGGAGGCGCGACGAGCGCACAGACGGCGTTCAGGGCCGGCAACGGGATGACGTACCCTTCGAATGCTTTCCAGGTCGAGTCCCGCACGGGCGAGACCACGGCATGTCCGGCGGCATCCGGCGTGCGCATGTCGAGACTGCGGACCAGGCCGGCGCGACAATCGAGGTCCTGCCAGGTCTCGAAGCGCTGGAAGGGATCGTTGAGCACGTCGGCGCCGGTGCTGTCGACGACCACAACCGCGAACCAGGCATGAATCCGGCCCGGACCTCGAATCACGGACGATCCGTCGAAGAACCAGTGGACCGAGTCCGCGGGGTCGATCGGGACCCAGCTCGCGGCGCCGGGCGCCGCAGCCTCGCGGCGCTCCTGTGCGTGAAGCGGCCGACGCCAGCCGAGCAGGGCGAACAGCAGGGCGACCGCGACCCGGCCACGACTCGTCACTGAGTCTCCGTTCATTGGGGCTAGGACACGCTCCCGGCACCGACCTGCGTGCCAGTCCGGAACCGGCGCCACCAGGCGTCGGAGCGGTAGGTTCCCACCCCGGCCAACCGCTCGACCGCCGCGTAGAGCGCGCGCTGCTTCCAGTAGCGCACGAAGGGACGCCGCCTGACATGATCGACGAAGGGGCCCGGCAGCCGCACGGCGTGATGCCG
This sequence comes from Gemmatimonadales bacterium, assembly GCA_044229445.1. Lineage (GTDB taxonomy): Bacteria > Gemmatimonadota > Gemmatimonadetes > Gemmatimonadales > GWC2-71-9 > JADJOM01. Next base: position 12,848 of record JBGASX010000078.1, read on the forward strand.
CACATAATGACTCAGCCCCTCGGGCCAGACGTAGTGGCCGTCCGTGAGCTCCCGGTTTCCCATCTCCCGCGAGCCACACGTGAATCGGCACCAGCTCATCCCGTGCTGGCGGCTGTTCTCGGTGCCGCGTTCGAGGTACGTGGCGACCAGGTCGCGTTCCGTCGGATCCCACGAGGGATCGACGAACTCCTGCGGCGCCGGCCAATGCGGCTCCTCCTCGGAACACCAGAAGCCGAGCAGGTGCACCGGGCGGTGGAACAGCACCGTGCGATGGGTCGTGGGGGCGGTGCGCACGTGGGCCGCGCTCGCGGGCTGAGGATCCTGAAAAGCTGCAGCGGTGAGCGGGAGAATGCCAGCACCCGGGCAGACGGGCGGTCCAACGCCTCCCGTCAGGCGGTCGCCCGTATCCGTCCGCGCGTGAGCATCACGGCGAGGTAGGCCGCCGCCGCCACATCATACCCGAGACAGAACGGCGGCCAGTAGGAGGGCACACCGGGGTTGGCGATGACGCGGCCGTGCACCAGATCGAGCCCGCCATGCGCCGCCAGCGCCACGACAACGAGCCAGAGCGAGGTGCGAAACCCGACGACGGCGAGCACCAGGAAGCCGGCGGCCACCAGCAACTCGAGCTGGAGGGCGTGGGTGGAGTCGCCCAGGACGGCGAACAGGATGTAGTAGTGCGCGACGACGAGCGTGACGGCGGGATAGAACGCGCGGTCGCGATCGAGGCCGACGGTGGTCGCGAACACCCCGACGGCGACGGCAAGGACCAGCCCGACGATCAGCGGCGTCATATCACTCCCCCTCCCTGGTCGAGATCTCGAAGGTTTCTTCTTCGCAAGGCGCCCCCCGGAAGGTCGTCGTGGTGGTCCGCGCATAGCGGAACCCGACCCGGCGAAGCAGCGCGGCGGAGGCGACATTTCTCGTATCGGTCGTCGCCACGATCGTACGCACCCGCCCGCCGCCCAGCAGCGCCGCGACCACCCCACGCACCGCCTCGGCGCCGTACCCCTTCCGCTGGGCCGCTCGCACGATGGTGTAACCGAGTTCGACCACACCGCCCGGCCCGTCGACGACGCAGAGACCGATGTCGCCGATGATACCGCCCGTCTCACGGTGCGCAATGGCCACCTGCAGCCACTGGCCCTGGGGGCCGAGCACCTGGGTCGCCTGCTCGGCCAGGTAGGCCCGCGCCTCCGCCTCCGGCATCGGCTCCCACCCCTGGTATCGCGCCAGCTCGGGATCGGAGCGATAGCCCTGAAATACCTCGAGATCGTCGCCGGTGAAGCGCCGGAGCTGGAGACGCTCGGTCAGCATCGGAAGCTGCAGCATCCCCTACCCCTCCGGTGTCGGTCGCGCGGAGCCGTGGATGTGCACGATCCGCCAGCCGCCAGCGGTTCGGTGCAGCACCAGGGTGCGTCTCGCGGTCGCCTTGGTTCGCGCGATCTCGAACGAAACGAGCACGACGTCCCCGAAGTCCTGCGCCCGGAGATGCAGCGGCACGATCGGCGGCGGGAGTGGTGGTCTCGGTCCCGATGCCGGCGGGAAGATCTTTGCGAAGAGACTCTCCGCAGGAGCCCGGCCGTCGAACCGTTCCGGCGGCGCCGGCTCTTCGAGGAAGATGGAGATGCTGTCGTCGAGCGTGCGGCGGAACGCGGGCCAGTCCCGCTGATTGAGCGCGGTGAGGAAGCTGTCGACGAAGACGCAGGCCTCCACCGGAACGCGACACGCCGTCTGCGCGACGGCAACACTCCTCGCCCAGAGGCTGCAGGCCAGGCTCGCGATAACAAGGGACGTGCGCATCGGTGGGTTCCGGTTCAGGTGTGCGTGCCGATCAGCCGTGCACATTGCCGCTCGAGGTAGCGTCGCGCCCCGCCATCCGTCGTGAGTGAGATGGCCCGCTCGTACGCCCGTGCCGCGTCCTCCACGCGTCCCGCCTCCGCAAGCAGGTGGGCACGCGCGGCCCACGCGGGCTGGAAGCGCCCGACGGCCTCGTCGCCGATCGTATCCAGTGCCGCCAGCCCCGACCGTGCCCCCTCGACCCGCCCGACCGCGACCGCGTGTGCGACTCGCGCCCCCAGCGTGGGCGCGATCGAAACCAGTGCCGCGTGCAGGGTGAGGAGCGTGCGCCAGTCGGTCACGCCGGACGCGGCCCGGGCACAGTGCACGGACTGGATCGCCGCCTCGAGCTGGAAGCGGCCCAACCGCCCGAGCGCGTGGGCCCGCTGCAGATAGGCCTCGCCGAGCCGGATGAGTTTCGCATCCCAGAGGGCAGGATCCTGGTCCTCGAGCGGGACGAATTCCTCCGTCGTCCCGCGCGCGGGACGGCGCGCAAGCGACAGCGAGATCAGCGCGGCGAGGCCAAGCACCTCGGGCTCTTCCGGCAGCAGTTCGGCAAGCGTGGTGGCCAGATAGTGCGACTCGTCGGCGAGCGACTCGCGAGCCTCGGTGCCCGCGACGATGGGAAAATCGATGGCGTAGGCGCCGTAGATCGCCTCGAGCACCGGCGCGAGGCGCGTCGGCATCTGGTCCCGCTCCGGCACGACGAAGGGCACCCGCGCATCGCGAATCCGCCGCTTGGCCCGCACCAGCCGCTGGGCCATCGCCGCCGTCGGGAGCGCAAAGGCGCGAGCGATCCGTTCGGCATCGAAGCCGAGCACCGCCTGCAGCATGAGCGGCGTCCGTACCACGGGATCGATGGCCGGGTGCGCACAGACGAAGAGCAGCGCCAGCCGTCGATCGGGAATCGCCTCGGGATCGAGTTCCTGCATCACCGAGAGCGCGCCGGCGTGTGCGGCATCATCGAGGGGCTCGGACAGCCGATGCGACGCGGAGCGGCGGATGTCGTGCTGTCGATTGCGTGCCACCGTCAGCAGCCACGCGCCCGGATTCGCCGGCACACCGCTCGCCGGCCAGCTCCGCAGTGCCTGCGCAAAGGCCTCCGCGAGGCAGTCCTCGGCCGACTCGAGGTCCCCGTCCTTCGCCGCGAGGATTGCCAGCAGCCGGCCGTAGGCGGAGCGAGCCAGTTCCTCGGCCCGCCCCGCGGCCTCTCCGGTCACCACGAGTCCGGCAGTGTCATGCCGATGCGGCCCAGGCGCCCTCGACGAAGCGCACCGCCGAAGGACGGATCTCCACCGTGCCCCAGTGCGCAGCCGGGCACTTCTCCGCCCAGGCCAGCGCGGCGTCGAGATCGGGGACCTCGAGCATGAAGATGCCGGCAAAGGCCTCCTTGGTGTCGGCGAAGGGGCCGTCCTGCACCTGCAGCTTTCCCTGCTTCAGCGACACGCTGGTGGCGCTGGCGATCGTCTGCAGTACCTCTGCGGAGCGGAGCACGCCGGCGTCATCAAGCGCCTTGGCGTAGGCATGGAAGGCGGCCATCCCTTCCCTGATCTGCTCAGGCGTGAGGGTGGATACGGCGGGCTGAGGGTAGTGAATGAGGAGCGCGTAGCGCATGGCCGGAGATCCTGTCTCGGGTGGACGTCGTTGCGGACATCCGAATGACGGAAGAGGGGCCGCCGGATCGACACTTGCTTCAGGCCGACCCGGCGGCGCGATTGTTCCTCAGCCTGGAACCGGAGATCTGGCGGCCGCCTTGCCCACGGCGCGGCGCGACGGGACCACCACCCCTGCCAGCGCCTCAAGCCGCTCCCCCCACCACCCGCGCAGCCGCAGCGCCTCTTCCTTCGATCCGATGCGCGTGTGCTCGACGGTGACACTCGTCTTCCGCGGATCCTTCTTTGCAAGGCGCACTTCGACCGAACTGCCGTCTCCCCAGGTGAAGCGCACCACCTTCGCTTCGGTCGCCGAGCGCACGGTCGTCTTGAGCCCGGGCATCCATCTGGCCCGCTTCCCCGGCTCCTTGAAGGCGCGATACAGGGTCGACGCTGCCACCGGGAAGGTTCTGCTCTTGCTCACGCTGAACTGACCGGAACGCGCCTGCCCGCGCTCGCGCAGGCCACGCACCCGCTCGTACCCGACGGCGATCATCTGCCGCCACCACGCGGGGACGTTGTACTTCTCGCCCAGGTATCGGGCGATCTCGCGGTGAGGCCACTGGTGCGCCCCGACCTGGTCGAGCGCCCAGAACCACTTGTCCCAGGTGCATCCGGTCCTGGCGGCCACGGCCGCGTCACTCATCCCGGTGATGGCGGCGTAGTCGGTGGAGCTAGTCGCTGCAGGTGACGGCGCGGTCGAAGCGCGCGCCGGCGCAGTCTTCTTCCCGGCCTGCTGCTTGAGAAGGGTGGCACGCGCCGCCGTGTAGGATTCTCCCGTGCGCGCGGCACGGCTCCGGACAAGGCGCTTGAAGTCGCGATCTTCTGTCATTGGCGGGGTCCCATAGAAAACGCCACGCGCAGGCATCCCCAGCACGCCCGCGGTGGCGGCGCTATGGACTTCCACTACGCTCCGAGGGTTCGCCCCCCTTTGCCTCCGCGCTGGGCCTCGGCTGGGGCGAGGTCATGGAGGTTGGGCGTGGATCGTCGCCCGTCGCGTCTATTGTGCGGTGGGGAACGGCGTCGCGCAAGCGTCGGGATGATCCCGAGCCTGCCAGACCCAGGATCAGGCGTCGATGGGACGCCGGTGCACCGTCAGCAGCATGTCCGACGCTTCCAGTGCGCGCACGGAGTGCGGCGTGCCGGGCGACAGCACGAGCAGCGAGCCGGCTCCCATCGTGTGCTCCTCCTCGTCGGCGGTGACCAGGAGCCGCCCGCGGAGGAGCTGGAGCACGACCTCCCCCTCCGCGCTGTGCTCCTTGAGCAGGCCGTCCGGCTCAAAGGCGAAGAGGATGATCGTGACGGGACCATGGCGGGCGATGGCCTTCTGCCGATGGCCCGCGACGGCGGCGTGGGGTTCGGCACGAAGCGCGGCGGAGGCCGCGGCGAGTTCGACGAGCTGAATGGGAGCGGCGAGCCGCTCCTCGGGATGTTCGCGAAGACGATCGGAGCCGGTCATGCATGCTCCTGCTGGCTGGGAAGAGACAAACGGCTGAGCGACGATCGACCGAGCCGGACGGTCCGCTCAACCTGCACCGCCGCACCACTCCGCGCCATCAGCCGATCGATATTCGGGCCGCACGAGAGCATCACTCGCCACGGCGACGCCGACTCACCGGCAGCCAGAGCTGCGGCCGCACCCGGTCGGGCTGGCCAGGCATCGGCGCCGGAACCACGCCCCGCCGTACCGCGCCAGAGCGGAAATAGAACGGCTCCGCGAACGGATCGGAGTCGATCCGGAGCCCCGCCCGCCCCGCGCCGAGGGTGTGCCGGCAGGCGTCGTCGAGCAGAGTGCGACCGACCCCGCGCCGCTGCGCGGCCGGTGCCACCCAGAGATGATCGAGCAGCCACTCCGGCTCTTCCGGCAGGACGAGGCAAAAACCCTCTATCGCTCCTGCGGCTTCGATCAGCCGGGCGTGGCCTCGCCGGAGGAGTCCAGGGGTGACCTCGAGGTCGGGCCACCACCGGTCGAGCCATTCGGCGGGGTAGCCCCACGATCCCTTCGACGCGCGGACCAGGTGGTTCACCGCGGGGAGATCGTCCGCCTTCACCGCGCGCATTCGCCCCTCCCGCATCACGCCTCGGCGATCGCCGCGATGGAGACCTTGAGGCCGGGCACCCGGACCGGCAGCTTCGCGCCCTGACGCGCCGGGGGGGTGGCCGGGAACCAGCGCAGCCACTCCTCGTTCATCCCGGGGAAGTCGTCCTCCTCCGCCAGGATGACGGTCACGCTCACGATCCGGTCGAGCGAGCTCCCCGCCGCCTCGAGGATGGCGGCGATGTTGGTGAGACACTGGCGCGTCTGCTCCTGGATCGTGGCGCCCCTGATGGTGCCGTCGGCGGGATCCTGCGGGCCGGTGCCTGACACGAAGACCAGGCCGGCGGCCTTCACGGCCTGACTGTAGGTCGCGGGCGGCCTGGCGGCCCTGGGCGTGAAGACGATCTGGCGCGACATGGCAGCGACCTCGCGGTAAACGTGACTGGACATCCCGGCGTCGGTGTACCAGCATACCGGGCCGTGAGATGTCGTCAAGGAGACTGGACCGCCCGAGAAAGACCGGCACGCATGGCCACAGAAGAAGAGCGCGCGGTGCGCAACCTGATCCGCGTCGCGGCCCCTGGAGACCTCGACGCCATCGGCCGCCTCGGCGCGCTGCTCGTCCGCGAGCATCACGACTTCGACCCGCGGCGCTTCATCCCGGCGACGCCGGAGACCCCGCATGGCTACGCGTCGTATCTCGGCTCGCAGCTCGGGAAGGCCGACGTCGTCATCCTCGTCGCCGAGCGGACTGGCACCGTGCTCGGGTACACCTACGCCGGCATCGAGGACTGGGACTACATGGCGCTCCGCGGACCGGCCGGCGCGCTCTATGACATCGTGGTCGATCCGGACTGTCGTGGAGAAGGGATCGGGCAGGCACTCCTCGAGCGGACCCTCGCGGAGCTCGCGGCACGGGGCGCACCGCGGGTCGTGCTCTCCACCGCCGAGCAGAATGGAGCGGCGCAGCGGCTCTTCGCGCGGGCGGGGTTCCGGCGGACGATGGTGGAGATGACGCGGGAGCTGGGCGGAAGCGCCTGATGCGGGGGAGATCGTCCGACGGTCCGGCCGCACTCAGAGCCTGAGCCGAAAGACCCCGCGCCCGATCACGGCGGCGCCCACCGTCACGGCCAGCCCCATCGCGAACCGCCGGAACCCCTCCGCACTGGGCGCCTCCTGGCCCGGCAGCAGGCCGATGACCTCAGCGCTGGAGGCCGGCCGTGCGCCTCGCCCATCACGACGGTCGAGCATCACCGGTCCCTGAGCGGGGACGAGACGGTGTCCGGCCATCGTGAGGCCGGTGACTGCGGCGCTGGCCCCCAGAATCCAGAGGCTGAACAGCGCCGCCGTCCCCAGGCCATCACTCGGCCGCAGTCCCCGCACCCCGCCTGACACCGACCGGCCCATGCCGACGATCACCCGCGCCCGCTTGAGGAGCGGAGTCCAGTTGACGGCGACATGCAGCGCCGCCAGCCACTGCAGCCAGGTCCCGGTGTAGCCGTGCAGCTCGTGCCATCGCATGAAGACATCGGCCGACATCGCCTGGTGAATCCACACCACCTTCGACGCGAAGAGACCGGAGGCCGTCACCGAGACCAGCGTGACGAACATCAGGACGTTGAGCAGCAGATTCACCCGCGCGCGCCACGTGGGCAGCGCGCCCACCCGGGACAGATTCGAGACCACCCACCGGCGCTGCCGCAGCAGGTGCAGGAAGACCGCTGCCGCCAAGGCGATGGAGAGGTACTCATGCCACGGCACGCCCGTGAATCGCAGGCTGCCCAGGGCGACGATGACCACCAGCATGGCGACGTCGTGGAACATCGTCACCGCCGGACTCCGGACGACCGACCCGGGCGCGAGCAACTGGCGAGGCGGCACGACAGCCGCGCGGTCATCGAGAGTCACGGGAATCGCTGGTTCGCGGTGAGCCGGAGGGGGGGCCTTAGCTGTCGAGCAGCCGGTGCGGCCGGGGAGGAAGCATACACCACAGCCGAGCGAGGCGACACAACAGCTCTTCGGGCGGGCCAGACTGCGGCGCAGCATTCACCCTGAGGGTCGCCGCGCATCACCGGCACCTACCCCGCAGCCGCAGGCAGCATCCCCGCCACCACCGGCACCAGCGCCTTCCCCAGCCGCTGGTGCTGATCCGCATCCAGATGCACGCCGTCTACCACGCTCGATGGCGTCGCCGTGCCGGCGTCGAAGAAGTGGCAGCCGAGTTCGCGGGCGATGGATTCGTAGGCCGCGGCAAGTCCCGCGCTCCGCGCCGGTCCGCCCGCGAACTTCGGCGCGAGCGGCCCCTTCGGCTCCGCCATCGGCGGGGGCGCGAGAATCAGGATCTCGGGCACGGGCATCCCCGGCTCGATCGGCGCC
>JBGASX010000079.1:0-20610 GCA_044229445.1 Gemmatimonadales bacterium
CATGGGGTTCAGACTCCCGCGCCGACGGTTTCAGCTTCGGCGCCTGCGAAGAGCAGGACGTCCGCGCCTTCAATCAATGCCCGCACATCGAGCAGGTCGGTGACCTTCTGCTGAATCACCGCCGTACCGTACACCGCACCCGGCCGCTGGCGGCGGTGCACGGTGAGGTGCTCTTCCACGATGTCGAGGATGTTCTCCACCACCAGCCCGACGTCCCGGCCCTCGTGGGCGTAGACGACGACCGGCAGCGGATCCCGTTCCTCCGTCGCACCGCCCGTCTCCCCGAGGAGTTCCGTGAGCCGGAGCAGCGGCAGCAGCCGGTCGCGATACTGGACCACCTGATGGTGCCCGGCCTGCTCGATCGCGCTGACCGGGAACTCTTCGAGCCGCGCCACCATCGAGAGCGGGATCGCCATGCGGCGCCCCTCCCCGAGCCGGAAGAGCAGGAGCATCTGCTTGTCCTCGCCCTGCGCCCGGGTGGCATCGGAGGCCTCGGCCTGGCCGCGCACGCGCGCCTCCGAGACCACGGCCGACTTCTGCGCGATGCCGAGCACATCCAGGATCAGCGCGACCCGTCCGTCGCCCATGATCGTCGCGCCGGCGAAGGCGCTGATCCCCTTGAGCTGCTTGCCCAGCGGCTTGACCACGATCTCCTCGGTGTCGTTGATCTCGTCGACCACCAGCCCGAAGCTGTGCTCGTCGGCCTGCAGGATGACGATGTTCACCGCTTCGCCGGTCGGCGCCTGCGCGGCGGCCCCGGCGGGCCGGAGTCCGAGCGCGTCGGCGAGATGCACCAGCGGCAGCAGCCGTCCGCGCAGCCGGTAGACCGGCGAGCCGCAGACCATCTCGATGCCCTTCCCCGCCTCGTCGCCTTCCAGACGCACCAGCTCGAGCAGGGAGACCTGCGGAATCGCGAAGCGATCACCACCCGTGGTCACGATGAGCGCCGGAATGATCGCGAGCGTCAGGGGGATCTTGATCTTGAGGGTCGTTCCCTGACCGGAGACGCTGTTGATGTCGACCGTGCCGCCGATCTTCTCGATGTTGGTCTTGACCACGTCCATGCCGACACCGCGGCCGGAGATGTTGCTGACCTGCTCCGCCGTGGAGAAGCCCGGCGCGAAGATCATGTTCACGATCTCGCGCTCGGCCATCCGCCCCGCCTGGTCGGCGGTGATCAGGCCCTTCTGGATCGCCTTGGCCCGCACCCGCTCGACATTCACCCCGCCGCCATCGTCCGAGATCTCAATGTTGACCTGACCGCCCTCGTGATAGGCGCGGAGCAGGAGCCGCCCCTCGGCCGGCTTGCCGCGGGCGACCCGCTCCGACGGCAGTTCCATGCCGTGGTCCACCGAATTGCGCACGATGTGGGTGAGCGGGTCCTTGATCGCCTCGATGATGGTCTTGTCGAGTTCGGTCTCCTTGCCCTCCATCTCGATGCGGACCTGCTTCTTGCAGGCCAGCGCGAGATCGCGCACCACGCGGGGAAACTTGGCCCACACGTTGCCGATCGGCTGCATGCGGGTCTTCATGACCCCCTCCTGCAGCTCGGTGGTGATGAGGTTGAGGCGCTGGGTCGTGGCGACGAACCCGCTGTCCTCCTGGGTCGCCGTGTACTGCAGGATCTGATTGCGCGCGAGCACCAGCTCGCCCACCAGGTTCATCAGCTTGTCGAGCAGACTCACGTCCACCCGGATGTTGCTGTCGGTTGCCTGGGGCCCCTTCGCTTCGGCGCCCTCGGCGAGTGCGGAAACGGGGACCGGGACCGAGGCCGTCGCGGCAGGCGCCGGCGCCACTTCCTCGACCGGCACGACCGACTCCGCCACGACCGGTGGCGAAGCCTCGCTGACCGCCGGCTTCGGCGCCTTCGGCTTCCTCGCGGGCTTGGCGGGCTTCGCCGCCGCCTCCGGCTTCCCGGCCCCCTCAGCTTTTCCCGCGACGGCCTCCCCCTTCTGCAACCGGGTCAGCAGATCGACGAGGCTCGCGAAATCGTCCTGGCCATCCGACCCGGTGCTCTCGATCGCGGCCAGGATGGAGCGTACGGCGTCCACCAGCTGGAGCAGCGCGCTGGTGATCTCCGGCGTCAGCGCCTTCTTGCCGTCGCGCAGATCGGACAGCAGGCTCTCGCCGACGTGGGCCACCGACTCCAGGCGCCCGAAGCCGAGGAAGCCGCTGGTGCCCTTGATGGTGTGAATCGCGCGGAAGATCCCGCCCATCAGTTCCTTGTCTGAGGGGCTCTTCTCCAGCGCTACCAGGTTGCGATCAAGAGTGTCCAGGCCTTCCGCGCTTTCAACCAGGAACTCTTTGACGATCTCGTCCATGTCGCTCATGCGTTGCTCCCCTGCACCGGTGGACCGGCAGTGACCGCGTGGGAAATCCATTCGATGTCGGGAGTATCGGCTGTCGCCACGAATTCGTTGAGGCCCGTCACAGCCGGCGTCCTCACTTCCGCGGCGCGGTCCTCCGCGCCTTCCATTGCAGACCGGGGGCCAAATTCGATGTGCTTGAGCCACAAGCAGATAGCGCCCGGGCCCGGGGGCGCATCCGGCAATGGCAGCCCCTCCGGCGGCAGTTCTATCCTGCGGGGGTATGCGACCGGATGAAGGCGGCCGGGAGCGCACGACAGGGCGGGGCCGACGCGCCGGGCCGATAGGAAAACGGCGGCGGCGCGGCCGCTCCGCCGCCCCCGCCGCCGCATGCCCTCCGCCCGGCCGTTGCCTCAGGTGTGGGCAGGCACCGCCGACCGCGCACCACGCGGCCGTGTGGCCGAGGTCCCCTCTTCATACCGGAACTGCGCCACGAGCGACTGCAGCTCCCGGGCGGCCCGGGCGAGTTCACCTGCCGCGTTCTGGCTCTGGGTCGCGCCGTCGGTCGTGCTGTCCGCGGTCTTCGCCACGCCCTGGATGTTGTGCGCGATCTCCTGCGCCCCGCGCGCCGCCTCCGAGACGTTTCGGCTCATCTCGTTGGTGGTGGCGGTCTGCTCCTCGACCGCCCCGGCGATCGTGGTCTGGATTCCGCTGATCTGGGCGATGATCTCACTGATCTCCCGGATGGCGCTGACCGCGTCACCAGTATCGGTCTGGATGGCATCGATCTTCCGCCCGATTTCCTCGGTGGCGCGCGCGGTCTCCTTGGCGAGCTCCTTCACTTCGTTGGCGACGACCGCGAAGCCCTTGCCGGATTCGCCGGCACGGGCAGCCTCGATGGTCGCATTGAGCGCCAGCAGATTGGTCTGCTGGGCGATCGAGGTGATGACCTTGATGACCTTGCCGATCTCGGCGCTCGACTCCCCCAGTTTGCCCACCGTGCCGTTGGTCCGGTCGGCCACCTTCACCGCCTGCAGCGCGACGCGCGCCGCCTCCGCGGCGTTCTTGGCGATCTCGCGTATGGAGGCACTCATCTCCTCCGTGCCTGACGCCACCGTCTGCACGTTCCGCGAGACCTCATCCGCCGCGGTCGACACGACATTGGCCTGCGCCGCCGTTTCGGCCGCCGCGCCGCCGAGGCGCTGGCCCACGGCATTCACCTGGGTCGAGGTGGCGGCCACCGTCTCGGCCGTCCTCGCGATGTTCGCGACGCTCCCACGGAGGTTGCGGAAGAACCCGGTGAGTCCCTCGCCCAGCCGTCCGATCGCATCCTCCCCGCGCACTGAGATCTCCCGGGTGAGGTCGCCCTGTCCGGCCGCATCGACCACCGCGAGGATCTCGTCGACCTTGGCCCGCATCTCTGCCGCGCGGGCCCGCTCCTCCTCCGCGCGAGCCCGCTGCTCCGCTTCGCGGTCGGCGGCCTCCCGCTGACGCCGATCCGCGTCCGCCTGCTCGGCCTTGCGACGCGCCTCGGCGGTGCGCAGCTGTTCCTCCTGGGCCTCTTTCACCTTGCGCTCCGCTTCGAGCTTTGCCGTCACGACATCCCATGTGACCATGGTGCCGATGTGCTCGCCGGCATCGTTACGAATGGCGCAGGCCATGAAGTCGAGCGTCTCGGGACCCAGCTTGAGCTGTGCCTGATGGGGAAGCTTGCCCGCGTCGGCGAGGGTCCCGCGCCGCTGTGCGAGATCGGGATGGAGAATCTCGATCGACTTGCCGACCATCTCGCCGACCTTGACCGGCAGATGCTGCTCCAGCCTGCGGAAGGTGGCAGTCGTCGCGGGATTCATGTACTGCAGTACGAGGTCCCGGTCCGCATACATGATGTTGATCGGCGCATTCTCCACGATCTGGCGGATACGGGTGACTTCCGCGCGCTGCCGCCCCACGTCCTGCCAGTCGACCTGCTCGGCCGCGAGGGCCGTCCGCATGCCCAGAATGGCCTGGTTCAGCGCGTGGGCCGTCTCGCCGAGCTCGTTCTGGCTGAGGACCTTCGCGTTGTCGCGGAAGTCCCCGCGGCCGACGAGGGTCGTGACCCGCTGGATCTCCTGAACCTCGAGGGTGACCCGGCGGGCGATTCGCCACCCGATGAGCATCGAGGCGCCGATGCCGACGACGACGCCGAGGACGATGAGCAGCTGCGACTGCCGGCCCTGATGATCCGCCGCCTTCTCGACCTCCAGCCCCTCCTCCTGCACGACATCACCGAGGTGGTCCATCCCCGTCTCGAGGCGTTCGAAGGCGGCCTGGAACTCCGCATAGCGATGCTCGGCCTGGACGCGGTCGCGAAAGGCGAGCGCCGTGATCTCCCCGGCGCTGGACAGGTAGGCATCCAGGCGTGGCTGGATTTCGGTGAGCACGTCGTGGACCTTCGGTCCCGCCGCCATCAGCGCACTGTCCGCCAGCGCCGCACGGAATGCCTCGACGTGGGTCTTCACGTCCGCCAGGACCGAGTCGCGCTCCTGCGGAGCGGTCCGGGCCACGAAGATCGCCCGCAGGACATCCGCACGCAGCGCGTCGTGCATCATGTCCGCGAACATCTCCTGACGGAGCCCCCGCGCCTGACGGTTGAGGATCGCCTCGTTCTCGGAAGCGCGCGTGGTGGTGAAGTAGCCGAGGCCACCCACCACCAGCGCCACCGCCGCTCCGATGGCCCCAAGCCCGATCAACGTGCGCCGTATCGTCCACCGCATCATGCGTTGCTTCCTCCCAATTGAACGTCGTGTCCGGGACGAGATCCAGGCCTAGGTCTCACTTCAGCTCAGGTCGTCCGCGGTCTGCCGTTGAGCGGCAAACGCCTTGCCGAAGTCGCTCAATTCCGGATCGGCGTGCGAGCGCGCGGCTGGTGCCGCCGCCTTCGGCGCGGGCTTCGGCGCAGGCCGCTGCTCGTCCGCGCCATAGCGGAACTGGCTCACCAGGTCCTGCAGTGCCGCCGCCATCCGCGCGAGTTCCACTGCCGCCTGCTGGGTGTCGTTCGCACCGCGGGTCGTCTCGTTCGCCGCGGTCGCGACGCCCTCCACGTTCTTAACGATTTCCGACGCACCGGAGGCGGCTTCCGCCAGGTTCCGGTTGATCTCGTTGGTCGTCGCCGTCTGCTCCTCGACGGCGCTCGCGATGGTGTTCTGCGCCGCACTGATCTGCGCGACCACGCGCCCGATCCCCTGAATCGCCTGCACCGCGGAGTGGGTGTCGCTCTGAATCATCTGGATCTTGCGGCTGATGTCCTCGGTCGCCCGCGCGGTCTCCTTCGCCAGCTCCTTGACCTCGTTGGCGACCACCGCGAAGCCCTTGCCGGCCTCTCCCGCACGCGCCGCCTCGATGGTCGCGTTCAGGGCCAGGAGGTTCGTCTGCTCGGCGATCGAGGTGATCGTCTTGATGACGGCGCCGATCTCCTCGCTCGAGTTGCCGAGGCGGCCGATCGTCTCGTTCGCGAGGTCGGCGGCGGACACCGCCTCGGAGGCGACACGGGCCGCTTCGGAGGCGTTCTTGGAGATCTCCTGGATGCTGGAGCTCATCTCCTCGGAGGCGGTGGCGACGGTCTGCACGTTCCGGTTCACCCCATCGGTCGCGCGGGCCACCACGTTCGACTGGACCGCGGTCTCTTCGGCCCCGGCGCTCATCGCCTGGCTGACATTGGTGAGTTCTTCCGCCGTGGCGGCGAGCGCGGAGGCGTTATTCGAAATCGACGCGATGCTCCCTCGCAGGCCGCCGAGGAATCCATCGAGCGCGCCGGCGATCTGGCCGAATTCATCCGCCGTGCTGACCCCCGTCGAGGCGGTCAGGTCGCCCTTGGCCGCGATTTCGAGTGCACCCACGGTCTTCGTGAGGCTCGACATGATCTGGCGCACGACCAGCCAGCCGATCAGCGACAGCACCAGACCGACGCAAAGCGTCAGTCCGATCAGCTCCTGCTTGGGCTTCACGTCCATCGTGGCCGCATGCGCGTCGAGCCGCGCGCCCTCGGCGGTGGCCACGGTGCTCAGGTGATCCGTGGCCCTGTCGTTTTCCTTGTAGGGGTCATCGAGCTGGTCATTCGCAATGCGCAACGCGCTCGCCCAGTCACCGCGGTGAATGGCCGGGAGGAAGCTCTCGGTCCAGGCCGTGAAGAAGCGATCCGCCGGGGGCAGGACTTCCGTCGTCAGGATGGTGCGCTCCTCGCCCTCCGGCAGTTCCTTCAGCCAGCGCGCACGGCTCGCCTGGTAGACGGCCGCCATGGAGTCGGCCTTCGCGATGTAGGCCCGCCGATCCTTCTCCACGGTCTCGGTCGGAATCTTGAGCGCGAGGAAGTACGGCTGAACGAGGAACAGCGGCGGCGAGAGGACATCCGCCACGAGATCCTTCTGCGCGACGACCTCCTTGTAGACCGGGCCGTCCACCTTGACCGTCTCGATCGAGGTGTACCCGATGATCCCGCTGGCGGCGAGGCCCAGGACGGCAAAGCAGGTCAGGAGGAGAAGCTTGGACTTCACACTCCAATCGCGAAAATTGCCCATGACAGATCTCGGTGGTTGACTTCGGGATGTCGGCACCGCCACGACGGCGAGGCACGATGACATTCAACGGTCCGATTATCGGCCGCCGCCCCGAGTTGTTGAGCGTCGCCCGGGAGTCCGAGCACCGCCCAGAGCCTCCCGATCGCCTATCGGGATGCCGTTCCCGCCAGGGCCCCCGATTGTGACGCGCGGGAGGACTGGGAGCCGGAACCACCCCGCCCCGAACCGCCACCGGTCTCGGCCCGCGTCTGCGGTGCCTGCTCCGTCTCGTAGTGGAAGCGATTCACCAGACCCTGCAGCGCAGCCGCCATTCGGGCCAGATCGACCGCGGCCTGCTGGGTATCCGTCGCACCGCGCGTCGTCTCGCCGGCCGACGTGGCGACGCCACTCACGTTCTGGACAATCTCCGAGGCGCCATTCGCCGCCTCGGCGAGATTCCGGTTGATCTCATTCGTCGTCGCGGTCTGTTCCTCGACGGCGCTCGCGATGGTGTTCTGCGCCGCGCTGATCTGGGCGACGACCTGGGCGATTCCCTCGATGGCGCGAACCGCCTCGGCGGTGTCCGCCTGGATCGCGTGAATCTTCCGACCGATATCCTCGGTTGCCTGGGCCGTCCCCTTTGCCAGCTCCTTCACCTCGTTGGCGACCACCGCGAAGCCCTTCCCCGCCTCACCGGCGCGTGCCGCTTCGATCGTGGCGTTGAGGGCGAGCAGATTGGTCTGCTCCGCGATCGCCGTAATCGTCTTCACGACCTGGCCGATCTCGGCACTCGAAGTGCCGAGCCGGCGCATCGTCTCGCCGGCGACATCCGCCGAGCTGACGGCCTCGGAGGCGACGCGCGCGGCATCGGTGGCATTCCGGGAAATCTCCTGGATGCTCGAGCTCATCTCCTCGGAGGCCGTGGCCACGGTCTGCACGTTCCGGTTCACGCCATCCGTCGCACGGGCGACCACATTGGCCTGAATCGAGGTCTCCTCGGCGCCGGAGCTCATCGCCTGACTCACGCCGGTCAGCGTCTCGGCCGTCGTCGCAAGGGCTGCGGCCTGCGCCGCAATCGCGGCCATGCTCTCGCGGAGCTGCTTCGTCATCTGGCGAAAGGAGTGCGAGAGCCAGGCGACCTCATCCTTGCCGGAGCTCTTGACCGACACCGTGAGGTCGCCCTTGGCGATCTGTTCGGCCGCCTCACCCAGCCGCTGGATCGGTCCCGAGATCGACGCGGCGATCACCAGGGCGAGCACGATCCCGAGTCCGAGCACGACCAGAATGCTCGCGATCAGGAAGACCCGGGCAGAGCCGTACACGGAGTCGGCCAGGTCGCGGGCGGTCTTCCCCCCATCGCGATCCATGACGACCATCGAGTCGAGGGCAGCGCTGCTGGCGTCGTAGGCGTGCGCCGCATCGTTCAGGCTGACCTGAATCGCCTGGTCGCGCTTCCCGGCAATGGACAGGTCGACGGCCCGGCCACTCTGCTTCAGATAGGTCGCCCAGTCGGCCTTGAAGTGCGCATACAGGGTGCGCTCCGCGTCGCTCGAGATCAGCGGCTCATATTCCCGCTGGGTCTGCTGGATGTTGCCCAGCGCCTCCTGGCGGGCGGTCTCGGCGGTATCACGGTCCGCACCGCTGCTCGAGAGAATGGCCTCGAGCTCCGAGGCCCGTGCATCGCCGATGAAGGTGTTCAGCGCCGAACTGGCGCCGACACTCGGCAGCCAGTGTTCGGCGAGATCCTGGCTCACCGTGTCGACCTGACTCAACTTCAGCATCGCGATTCCGCCCATCATGGCGGTGAGCGCCAGTACCAGGCCGAACGCGCAGAGGAGCTTTCCGCGAATCGAGAGATTCCCCCAGAACTTCATACGACTGCCCCCGAAGTGATCCAGCGTCCGAGGCTGCGTGGATGCAGCGACGAGGATGCCTGGCTGGCGCAACTATCGGCGAGAACGGCGCGGCGCTGAATGTGGCGGATTCGCGCCAAGGCCAGGCAGGGAGCGGATGGCGATCGTGAAGAATCGGTGCAAGCGGGAGATGCCGGCCGGCGCATGGCTGACAATGCGCCGGGAGCGACCGTGGCGAGGGCTACCGGCCGCTTCGAGTGCCGGGGGACCTAGAAGGCGACTTCCATCCGGAGCGTCGCCACCATCGCATCCGGAACGCCCATGGCCCCGGCGGGCGAGATGATGTACTGCAGGTCGGGGCGCAGCGTCAGAAACCCGAGCGCGGGCCACCGATAGAAGGCCTCCATGGCGGTTTCGTTGCGTGCGTATCCGGCTCCGGCCTGATCGCTCAGGTCGACCGCGCTGACCATGATTCCCGCGGCGTGCCCCGCGAGACCGAACGGTGTCTCCTGGACCATGCCAAGCATGAAGTGCTGACCGAAATCGCTGACGCGGTCGTCCGCTCTGCCATACTTCGCAAAGATGGTGAGTCCGGTAGCCGCGGCGTCCTCGGTTCCTGCCTTCCCGGTGAGCCGTTGCTCCACGGTGGCATACCAGCCTGAGGGGGACCGCTGCATGCCACCGGCGAACAGGGGTGCATACCCGTCATGCGACCAGACCCCGAGGCCGATCCGGCCGTCGTTGCCGTGATCCGAACCGCTCCAGTTGCCGGCGATCTCCCCGATCCCGAACAGGGCCCCCGTGGCCGCGGACGGATTCGGTGAAGTCGCGAGGGGGCCACGATACAGACCGCCGGAGAGTGACAGCCAGGCAAATGGTTGCACGAACGCGTTGACGCTCGGCGTCGGATTCGGATAGGTCGGCAGTCCGTAGATCGTCGGGCTGAATCCGGCCGAAGCGTTGATGAACTCGCCAGCCGTCGCGGTCACGGCGAATTCACTGTTCGCGTCGACCTGACCGAGCTTGATCCGTACCCCTTCCCCGAAGAGGCGCTGCTCGTAGAACACCTCCGCGATCTGCGCGAACTTCTGGGCATCGACGTTGGAATAGGCCTGCGCGTCACCGGTGTAATCGGACCCGTTGGGCCCGCCATGACTGTGGAACCCGATGAACAGACTGCCGCCGTGGAGGCCCACCAGCTTCTCGAGTTCCGCAGAGATCCCGAGATCAAGGAGTCCGCGTCCGATCGTCCCATGACGCAGCCCCCCGCGCGCGACACCCGAGACGTCGTAGACATAGCTGCCCGAAATCGAGAAACCGGCGTCCTCGAGCGTGGTCCGCGCTCCACCCCAGTCACCGGTCGCGAAGGACCAGGAGGCCCAGGACCGAGGGGGAACAAGTTCTACCGCAGCGCCCGCTGCAGTTGAATCATTCGCTGGCGCTGAGTCGGGCAGCATCGGTGCAAAGGCCGAGGCGAGGATGCGTTCAGGTGCCTGCTGGGCTGCGGCGGGGGTGGGAAGGGACGGAAGTGCGGCGAGCAGCAGTGAGGCAACGCCTCCAACGCAGCCGCGAGCGACGAACAGCGCAAACCAGCGTCGCCGCCCCGAGATGGCTGGCAGCCATTCGGACACGCCGATCCCGTTCGGACACCACATTGTCGCCTCCAAGGGGTGAGGTCGAGTCTCTCTCACACCTATTGTCGGCAACTATTGCCGGTGACGTGAGGCCGGTTCCATCACCGCGAGGCATGTGTGTCTACCCACGTGTCACTCCCGCGACACTGGAACAGCCGCAAATCCATGACCCAGAAAGAATCCCATGCCTCGCAACGAGTTAGCTGCTGGCCCCCTGGACGGTCTCCCGGATATTCCATCGGCACGGCCCTTGCTTCCATGGCAGGCAACTCTGCATCGGGGGGCGCAATCATGTTCAAGGCGTTGTTTATGATGATCGTCGTCAGCAATGACTACGCGGCCCGTCTGGTCCAGCGATTCTCGCGACGAACCGCCTGACCGACTCCCCATTCACAATGGAACGCAGCACGGGGGCCCCGCCTGAGCGGGGCCCCCGTTCGTTTGCCTCCAATCCCTTCTATTAGGAGAGGAATTCCGCGGCTCGCTCGGCCACCCTCGGAATCTCCGCCTGCATCGCCTCGATCGTACTGTCGTCCGCCCCCAGTTCCCCAAGCACGTCAGCCGCGGAGCAATCGGCCGGCCCCTCATCGGGGAGCCCGGCGCCGAATTCGGTACACAGCACCTCCGCCGCCTGCACCACGCGGCAGAGGGGCTGATACTGATCCTCTGCCTGGTGGGGATGATGGTGGTTGGTGACTGCCTCGGCGATGAAGGCCGGCAGCGACCAGCGCCCGAGCAGGAGGCCACCGACGGCACCGTGATCCATGCCGAGATGGTCCTCCTCCGCCTGCCAGAGTCGCCCGCCCGATTCCGCCCTGGCAGCAAACGCCTCCATGAACTCCCGCGGGAAGTGCTGTTCCAGCACCAGCAGTCCGGTGTCGTGCAGCAGCCCGGCCACGTAGATGTCGTCCGCGCTGACGTTCGGATCCTGGCCGAAGAGATCCCAGAGCCGGCGGGCGGTCATGCCCACTGCCGCGGAATGAGTCCAGAAGGCCTGGTGATCCAATCCCCCCGCCTTCCGATTGAACGCCTTCACCACGGCCAGGGCGATGCAGATCGCCCGCACCTGATTGACGCCCAGCCGGGCCACCGCGGAGGACACGGAGCCTATCCGTTCGCCCGCCCGGGCAAAGGCGGCGCTGTTGGCTGCCCGGAGGAGTCGGGCCGTCAGGGACGGATCCCGCTCGATGATGGCCGCAACATCGGCCGATCCGGCATGCTCGTTGTCCAGCACGTTGTGCAGCTGGAAGACGACCGTCGGCAGGGTGGGCAGGTTCTCTCCCCGTGCCAGCAGGTCCCGCATGCCGTTGATGATGTAGGGCACTCCTTACCCCCAATGGCTGTGGCGGGCCATTCCCGACCCGCGTGCATCTCAAGGTATCGGCAAGCGGCTCCGATACTTCAGCCATGCAAGGGATGGCACTGTCATGATCGCTATTATCGGCCTGATCATCGTTCTGGCTTCCGTCGCTGGAGGCTTCACGATTGCCGGGGGGCACCTCGGCGCGCTCTTCCATATCTCCGAGATCGTGACCATCGGCGGTATCGCCCTGGGCACGGTGCTGATCTCGACCCCGGGTACGGTGCTCAAGGCCCTCGGCGGCAAGCTGGGTGTGGTCTTCAAGGGCAACAAGTTCACCCGCGACCTGTACCTCGACTCCCTCAAGATGCTCTACGAGCTGTTCCAGATCGCCCGCAAGGACGGCCTGGTCGCGATCGAGAGTCACATCGAGGATCCCGAGAAGAGCTCGATCTTCAAGAAGTACCCCAAGGTCCTGCACGAGCATCACGCGATCGACTTCCTCTGCGACTCGCTCCGGCTGGTGCTGGTCGGCAGCGTCCCGCCGCACGATCTCGACGCCCTGATGGACGGCGAGATGGACGTCCACCACGAGGAGGCTGGCAAGCCGGCCGGCGCGCTGCAGAAGGTCGGCGACGCCCTCCCCGGCATCGGCATCGTGGCCGCCGTGCTCGGCATCGTGGTCACGATGGCGGCCATTGCCGGCCCGGTGGAGGTCATCGGTGAGAAGGTCGGCGCCGCCCTGACGGGCACCTTCATGGGCGTGCTGCTCGCCTACGGCTTCTGCAGTCCGCTGTCCACCGCCATCGAGAACGCCAACTCGGAAGAGGCGCGGTACTTCGCGTTCTTCAAGGCCAGCGTGGTGGCGTTCGCGAAGGGATTCGCGCCAATCGTGGCGGTCGAGTTCGCGCGGCGCGCCATCTTCTCGACGGCCCGGCCCACCTTCCAGGAGATGGAAGCGGCCTGCAAGGCGGCGGCGAAAGCCGCGAAGTAAGCCATGAACAAGGCCCGCGAACAGCCGATCATCATCGTCAAGAAGAAGGGCCACGGGCATGGCCACCACGGCGGTGCGTGGAAGGTCGCCTTCGCCGACTTCATGACGGCCATGTTCGCCATGTTCCTGGTGCTCTGGCTGGTCAATCAGTCGAGCGACGTCAAATCGGCGATCGCCGGCTACTTCCAGGATCCGATGGGCCGGGCCGGCGAGTTCGGCAGCTCCATCATGCCGGGCGAGGGCGCGCAGACGCAGAGCCCGCGCATCATGTCCCCCGCCGAGGTCGTCGACCTCCGGCGCGACCGTCTCCGCCAGACCGCCGAACAGATCAAGCAGCAGATCCGCGAAGTCCCCGCCCTCTCCGAGCTCGCCGAGCACGTCGAGATCGAGCTCACCGACGACGGACTCCGCATCCAGCTCCTCGAGGACTCCACCGGTGTCTTCTTCCAGTCCGGCTCGGCGACGCCCAAGGAAGCCGGCGTCGCGCTGCTCTCGTTCCTGGGCAAGACGCTGGGCGGGCTGCCCAACGCGGTCGCGATCGAGGGGCATACCGATGCCAAGCCCTACTCCCGGCCGGACGGGTATTCCAACTGGGAGCTGAGCGTCGACCGCGCCAACGCGGCGCGGCGCATCATGGAGGCCGGTGGCCTCAACGATGCCCAGGTCCAGCAGGTGCGCGGCTGGGCCGACCGCCGGCTCCGGGACCCCGAACACCCGATGGCGGACGCGAACCGCCGGGTGACGGTGACCATGCTGCTCCCGCCGAGGCCCAGGCCGGCCGACTCGCTCGCGGTCGGGAGCGATTCCGTGGACCTCGACACCGCCGCGAAGTCCGCGGCGGGGCCGGCGCCTGACAGCGCCCGTGTGGCGGTGAAGGCCCCATGAGCGCCGTCAGCACCGTCCTGCTCGTCGACGACGATCCGACGACACTCGCGCACTTCCACGCGGTGCTCGCCCACGAGCCGGCGCTCAGGGTCGCCACCGCGGTGAACGGCAAGGATGGTCTCGCCCGCGCCCGCGAGCTGCACCCCGACCTGATCATCTCCGACTACCAGATGCCGGAGATGGATGGCTTCGAGTTCTGCCGCCACGTGAAGAGCGATCCGAGCCTCGAGGGGGTGCTGTTCGTGGTGCTGAGCGGATTCAGCGACACGACGCTCAAGGTGAAGGGCCTCAATCTCGGCGTCGACGACTATCTCACGAAGCCGATCGAGGTGTCCGAGCTGATCGCCCGGGTACGGGCCAGCCTCCGCCTCAAGCGGCTGCAGGACCAGCTGCGGGAGGACAAGCTCGAGGTCGAGCGGCTGCATGGGCAGCTCGGCGAGAGCTTCGACGGGCTCCTGCACCTCCTCATCCACCTGATCGACCACGGCCTGCCGGGCGCGGGCGACCGGGGCCGACGCCTGACAAAACTCGCCCGGCAGATGGCCGAGCGGTTCGAGGTGCCCGAAGAGCTCATCGGCGACCTCGAGCTCGCGGCCCAGCTGCACGAAATCGGCAAGGTCGTGGATGCCGCGCATCTTGCCTCCGGCGGCAGTGCGCAGCCTGACTGGCACTATACCGTCACCTCGGCCTCGCTCCTCGAGCAGGTCCCTCGGCTCAAGGGCGCCGCCGAACTCGTCGGTGGCATCTTCGAGAACTGGGACGGCACCGGGATGCCGAACCACTGGGTCTCCGGGCAGATCCCGCTCCGGGCGCGGATTCTCCGCGTGGCGGCCGATTTCTACCGCGCAGTGGACTCCGACGCGCGTCCGGCACCGGCCGCCGCCATCGAGGCGATGCGCGACCACCAGGGGACCTGGTACGATCCGCTCGCCCTCGTCCACCTGGCATCGCTGGTCCTCGACCGGCCCCGGGAGGAGTGGCAGGCCACACGCACCCAGGTGGGCGTCGACCAGCTGCACATCGGCATGGTGCTCGCGGCCGACCTCTCCACCAGTTCCGGCGTCAAGCTTCTCGCCAAGGGCGCGACGATCAATCGCAACATGCTCGACGTGATCCAGCGGCGGCACCTCGCCGACCCGATCATCGACGGCGTCTGGGTCGCCCGGTCGTAACCACCCGGCGACCGTTTCACCATCGACCGCGCGCGCACGTTGCGGAGATGCCGACCGGGGCGTAGTCTTCATGGCCCCCGGGAGAATGATCCGTGACCATAGCCGCTGCACCTGCCCTGCAGTCCCTCGTGCCGCCTAAAAGCTTCGAAGAGCTCCTCATTCGCGCCGACCGGGCCGCGGTCGTGGCGTCACTCGCGCGCGGCATGGCGCACGATCTCCGGGGCCCGCTCCAGACGCTCACGCTGCTCGTGGATCCTCACGCCGATCTCCTCGGCGGCCCGGAGGGTACCAACCTGCGCGCCTCGGTCGGCGACGCGGTGCAGCACCTCGCCGAGACGATCACCTGCTTCAGCCAGGTGTACACCCCACCCGAGGCGGAACTCTCCCCGGTGATCGTCGACGACCTCCTGTCCTACATCATCGATCTGCAAGGGTATCAGCGGGGGCTCCCCGCCGTGGAAGTCGAGCTGCGGCTGCAGGGAGGCCTGCCACCGGTACGAGGGATCGAAGGGCAGCTTCGGCACATCCTGCTGAGTCTCGTCAGCAACGCGAAGCAGGCGCTGACGACCCGCGATGACGGGGAGATCGTGCTGGCCGCGTCGGCTCGGGACGGGGAAGTACAGATCACGATCGAGGACAACGGCCAGGGCATCGCCGAGTCCGACCGGTCGCGGGTCTTCGAGCCCTTCTACAGCACCTGGCCGGACCACCTCGGCATCGGGCTGACCGTCGCGCGACTGCTGGCCGAGCGGTACGGCGGGTCCCTCGCGATCGAAGGCCTCGGGCGCGGCGGAACGCGCGCCGTGCTCAAGCTGCCGTCCTGGCGGCGGGCCTCAGCGGATGCAACCTGACCGGGGCCGACCACGGCCAGGCTTCCGAAAACACGACAGGGCGACCGCGAGGGTCGCCCTGTTGCATTTCCTGGACGCGCCGGCGTTTCAGGGCTTCGGTTCTCGGAGCGGCAGGTGCTCCAGCCACTCGGTCCCGGTAATACGTGCATTGGCACGGCGGTTCTCCTCCGCCATGCGCGAGACCAGCTCTTCCCGCTGGATATTGACGGAGGTCGGCGCTTCAATGCCGATCCGGGCCCCGCGACGGTCGCTCGACAGCACGACGATCCGGATCCCTCCCTCAATGATGATCGCCTCTCCCTGGCGACGATTGAGAATCAGCACGCTATCCCCTCGCCTCCTCCTGCCACGTGGTTACCGGACCATCGCGATCACCGCCTGCACCATGTCGTCTGCCACCGTCACCAGCCGGGCGGCCGCCTTGTAGGCGTTCTGCTGCCCGATCAGCCCGGTGAGTTCCTCGTCGATGGAGACCCCGCTGACACTCTGTCGTAGAGTATCGGCATGACTGACCACAATATCCTGTGCCGTCTGCTTGGTGGCCGCGTCCCGCGCGGTCACGCCGAGATCGGACATGAGCCCTTGGAACGCCTCCCCGATGGTGGCGCCGCTGAACGAGGCGACGCCGGTGGTCCGGAGGGCGGCCAGCGCGAGCGCATTGGCGTTGTCGCCGGCGGCGCCGGTCTTGCCAGCCGCGATGTTGTCGGTGGACAGAGTGACGGCCGAGCTGAGCTGCATGCTGGCGGCCGTGAGACTCGTCGGATTGAAGAAGTCGATGCCGGTGCTCCCGGCGATGCCGGTCCCGGAGCGGTGCACTGCGTTGACCTCGGTGACGATGCCCTTCACGAGTGCGTCGAGCTTGGCATGGAGCCCGGGGATGGTGCTCGCCGAAAGCTCCGCCAGCGAGGCGAGCGAGCCGCTCTGCAGGTTGATCGTGCCGGTGGTGCCGGTCATGCCGACACTGAACTTGCCGCTGCCGTTGTCACGGACATCCAGGGTGCTGAAGCTCCCGCCATCGACGAGGAGCGCGTCACCGGCCGCAACGCCGATCGTGCCGTCGGTCCGCTGGAGCACCCGCACACCCACGATGCCGGAAAGCTGGTCGACCAGCTTGTCCCGCTGGTCCTTGATGTCCGGGGCCTCACGGTTGCCCGCGGTCCCGGCCTGGATGCGGGTGTTCAGATCGGCGATCTGGCTGACGAGCTGATTCACGTCGGCGACCGCGCTCCGCATGCGCGCGGTCACATCGTTGTTGGCATCGGTGAGCCGGCGATCGACGTCCTGGAAGCTCTGCGAAAGACTGGTGCCCGCCTGCGCGACCAGGCTGCGGGCCGTCTTGCTCGTCGGATCGTTGGCCAGGTCGCCGAACGCCGAGAAGAGCTGATCGATCCCGTTGGACAGCCCGGTATCCGAGGGCTCGCCGAAAATGCCCTCGATCTGGCCAAGCAGATCCTTCGAGGTGTTGTACTTGCCGAGGTCGCCGTTCTCCTTGCGATAGCTGGCGTCGAGGAACTGATCGCGCATGCGCTCGATGCCGCTCGCGGTCACCCCGCGGCCGATCTGCCCGATGGGGGTCTGGAGCGGCGTGGCGGGCTCGAGGATCAGCCGCTGCCGGCTGTAGCCCTCGGTGCTGGCGTTGGCGATGTTGTGGCCGGTGACGTCGATCGCCTTCTGCTGCGTGAGCAGCGCCGTCCGCGCGATGCTGAGGAGACTGGTCAGGCTCATCGTCAGGCCGTCCGGTTGAGGATGAGTCCCGCCTGGGGTGCCGATTCCAGAGCCCGCTCACCCCGGTTGTAGCCCGGGGAGGGATCGCCACCCATCGAGAACAGCTTCTGCAGGAAGACATCACCCGCCTCGAGGGCACGCTTCAGGATGTGCTGGTTGATCGCGACGTCCTGCGCCGTCTGCAGCGCCGCGCTCTTCACCATCGTCCGGGCCTCCTCGACCTCGCGCGGGAGCGCGCCACCGAGCATGACCTCGAGGCGGTCGAGCGGCGTCGGTTCCCCGCCGGCGATCAGCGCCGTCAGCGCCGCCCGGCGCCGCTTGGCCTCATCGAGGGTGAGCAGCGTCCGCCCCATGGCGTGGATGCTCGACTCGACGAGGTCGGCGTCGTCCGCCGCCACACCGGAGCGCTGGCGCAACAGCGCCGCGCGCAACTCCTCGATCACACTCGCCTCGTAGAGGAGCGCATCCGCCAGATCCGACAAACGCTCACTGACCGACGGTCCGGCCGCGATGAACTCCTGATGGCCGTGCGGTGTCATGGTGCTCCTCATGCCGGCCCCGCGTCATGCAGCCGGCGGCTCAACTGGTGGTACAGGGCCTCACCGATGCCGGTCTTGCCCTGCCCTGCGTAGGACTGCGCGATCCGCTCGTCCAGCATTCCGGTAAACAGATCCTGCCCCGGGTCCTGCGAGAGAATGCCATCGTCCGGCACCGTCTCCCGCATCGCCTTGAACAGCTCGTTGATGAAGACACTCTCGAGATCGTGCGACGCCTTCTTGAGCTTGGCGTGCGCGTCATCCTTGGGCGCCGTCCCCGCCGCGCGCCCGCCACGGATCGGATCGGTCATCGCACCACCACCTCGGCGCCCAGCGCGCCGACTTCGTGGAGCATGGTGAACATCGCCGCAATTTCCTGCGGCCGTGCTCCCGAAGCGTGGAGTCCGGCTGCCACCTCCTGCACCGTCGCCCCGTCACTCACCGCGAGCAGCCCCGTCGGAGCCGAACTGCTGGCGCCCTGCCTGGTCGAATCGGCGGGCGCGGGCGCCGCGACCGGCGGCCCCCCGATGCGCAGCGTCAGGCCTCGGTGACTCACCGTGGCCGACGCCACCCGGACCGTTCCCCCCGTGACCACCGTCCCGCTCCGGCCGTCGATGATCACCCG
The DNA here is from genome assembly GCA_044229445.1 of Gemmatimonadales bacterium. Classification (GTDB taxonomy): domain Bacteria; phylum Gemmatimonadota; class Gemmatimonadetes; order Gemmatimonadales; family GWC2-71-9; genus JADJOM01. The sequence goes on from JBGASX010000079.1 coordinate 18,414, forward strand.
GTTTTCGGGGGCCATTCGGACGGGGAGGGTGTCCACGAGGGCGAGAAAGCTCATGAGATTATCGGCGCCGCGGGCCCCGGGGTTGAGGGTGATCGATCCCGGGTCATCCACCTTGGCAATGGTGCTGTCGCCCAGGGCGGCGTTGATGGCCGAGGCCACCCGCTGGGCCGTCGCGAGTCCGGGCTTGCGGAGCAGCAGTTTCGGCGTCATCGCGGCAATCTGGCTGGGCTCGACCTCCATGACGCCGCCGTCCGGGATGCGGGCGGAGTTGCCGCGCCGGCCCGCATAGCGGATCTCCTCGTCGGCGAGCAGCAGCGGTCCCTGGGCGGTCGCGACCGGCGCCTGATCGACATCGGTCACCAGCGGCGTCATCCACAGCACGCCACCGCGCAGACTGGTCGCATCGCCGATCGAGCTCACCTGCACCTCGAACCGGCCACCCGCCCGCAGGTACGGAGAGGCCTCGGCCGTGACCATCACGGCGGCGACGTTCTTCGGTCTCAGGCGCTCGGCAGGAATCTCGAGGCCGAAACGGCGCAGCGCATTCGCGATGGAGCGGACCGTGGGGGTCCCTCCGTTGACCGAACCGAGCGAGCGATCGCCCGACCCCTCGAGGCCGATCACCAGGCTGTACCCGATGAGCCGCCGCGGTACCGCGCCGGGTGGGGTGGCGAGGTCGCCGACCCGTTCCACCGCCTGGGCGGAGAGTCCGGCCGCGAGACTCGAGAACAGCAGGACGAGCGCGAAGCGTCGGGCCGCAGTGCGGAGCGGCGGGGAGGTGGTGATCATGGCCAGAAGATCGAGAGGATGCTGCCGAGGATGCCCTTCGCGGGACCGATCTTCTTGCCCTTGTAGCTGATGACCGATTCCGCGATGCGGGAGGACGGCACGGTGTTGTCGGAGTTGAGATCCTCCGGACGGATGACCCCTTCGAGCTGGATGACCTGGTTGCGGCCGTCCACGCTCACGGTCTTCTCGCCCTTGACTCGGGCGATGCCTGTCGGCTCGATGGACACCACCCGGACCGAGATCGTGGCCGTGAGATCGCCGGTGCGGCCGGCGTTGCCGATGTTCTTCGAATCGTTGTTGACCCCGCTCTCGAAGCCCTTCGCGGGGCCGATCTTGAGGGAAGGGGCGACATTCACGTTGAGTCCCATCGACTGCGAACGGGACGCGGTGGCATTGGTGTTCTGGCGTTCGCTCGCGCTCACCGCCTCGTCCACCACGATGGTGACGATGTCGCCGACGCGGAGCGGCCGCTTGTCGGTGAACCATCCGGCGCGGCTGACGATCGGCGCGGCGGCGACGGCCGAGGGCGCAGGCGCGGGCGCCTGGGTTGCCGCGGGAGCTGGTGGGGCGCCCTGTGCCGCCAGCGGGGTGGCGAGCAGCAGGGAGAACAGCAGGGCCGGTTTCATTGCATCCTCGCTTCACCGAGAGCCGTGACCGTCGCCAGCACGACGCCGTTGCGTCCGCTGGTCCGGATCCGGACCGTCTCGCCCATCGCCGCGGCATGGAGGGCGACGCCCTCGAGCGCGATGGACACATTGCCTTCATTCCAGACGAGCCGCACCGGCTGACCGGCTTCCACGAGCGGCGGTGGCGCGACCCGGCTGCCATCGAGCGGATCGCCCGGCGTCAGGATGCGGCGCACCACCCAGCCCGGCGCGGGCGCGAACCCATCCGCGATCGGCGGGCCCCACTGGAGATAGGGTTCTTCCTTGAAGTCCCCCTCGACGAGGCGCATCCCGACCCGGAGCGCGCGGGCAGCGACCAGGCGTCGTCCCGCGATGCCGGCCCGGAGCCGCACCGCGACCTGCTGGCGGCCCTCCGTCTCGAAGGTCACCGCGAACCAGCCGCCGTCGCCGCGGCCGAGCAGGTGGAATTCGGCCGTGTCCGGGATGCCGGCGAGCGAGCCGGTCCCCCAGGACATCACGAGGCCGGTGGTATCGACGCCCCAGGTGCGGGCGACCTGCGCGGCGACCCGGGCCGCCAGCCGGGGACTGATGTCGCCCGAATGGGCGCTGAGGCGCGGAGGCGCCTGGCCCTTGAGCGCGGACGTCGCGGCGCCCAGGGCCGCCAGCACGGAGAGCATGAGGTGCCTAACGGATGAGTTCACTGGTCGCCGTCTGGATCATCTCTTCGGCGGTCTTGATCGCCTTCGAGTTGACCTCATACGCCCGCTGCGCGGTGATCATGT
>JBGASX010000080.1:0-20514 GCA_044229445.1 Gemmatimonadales bacterium
CCGGAAGCCCCCGTCCCCTCAGGAGTGAACGATGCTTGTGCCCGGTCTGACATCCAGCCCCCTCAGCGCAGGACAGGCCACCACGCCGCGCTCCCGCCGGATCCGTCCCCTCCAGCGTGTCGATGTCATCGATGACTGATCTCCGCGAGCCGAGCGGGGGCACCGCCGCACCGCTCAGGGGGCTCTCGCTGGCGGCCCTCGGATTCAGCGTCGGCGCCTGCTTCGGGTTCCTCGAGCTGATCCTGCTTGGCGTCGAGCGTTTCGGCCTGTTCCGGGTCATCATGCGGAGCCGGGAGGTGGTCTGGATGACGCCGCTCGGCTATGCGATCGGCTTCGGGATCGTCGGGCTCCTGCTCGGGCTCGTCACCCTGCGCCAGGGGATCCGGCCCAAGTTCGCGGTCGGGTTCTTCGTATTTGCCGGCTGCATCAGTCTGCTCCTCCTTTACGTCGGACGGCTCCACCCCGTGGCCCAGTTCGCGCTCGCCGCGGGGATCACCATGCAGGCGGTTCGGTTCGCGGACGCGAAGCATGGCCCCGCGTCGCGCACCGTCCGGCGCTGGGCTCTCGGCTTCGGCCTGCTCATCGTCGTCGTCGCGATGGCGAGTCTTGGTGGCCGGTGGGTCCGCGAACGCCGGGCCCTGGCGTCGCTCGCGCCGGCGCGCGCGGGAGCCCCCAACGTCCTGCTGATCATCCTCGACACGGTGCGATCGCTCGACCTGAGCCTGTACGGGTACGAGCGGCCGACCACGCCGCAGCTGAGCCAGCTTGCCACCACCGGGGTGACGTTCGATCGCGCCGTCTCTGCGGCACCGTGGACGGTGCTCTCGCACGCGACGATCTTCACCGGCCACATGCTCGACGTGCATCATGCCGACTGGTTCAGCCGGCTCAACCCCCGGGTGCCGACGCTGGCGGCCATCTTCCGCCAGCAGGGCTACCGCACGGGCGGCTTCAGCGCGAACGAGACGCATGCCGGCTGGGAGTTCGGCTTTGCGAGAGACTTCATCCACTTCGAGGATCACGATCTCTCGCTGCCCGAGATCCTCGACGCCACCACCCTGGGGAAGTTCACCTCGGACCACGTCCGCATCCGCCGCCTGTTCGACTTCTGGGATCTGGTGGGCCGGACGACCGCCGACCAGATCAACGCCAAGACCCTCGCCTGGCTGGACGATTCCGGGGACCGGCCGTACTTCCTGTTCCTCAACTACTTCGACGCCCACACGCCGCGCCTTCCGCCCGAACCGTTCGCCACCGAGTTCGGGGCGAACAAACCGAAAGCCTCGCTGCGGGCGCGGCTGCGTGGCTTCGTCTTTCCGTCGCCCAAACTGCAGAAGTCGAAGAACGCCTACGACGCCTCGATCGCCTACATCGACAGCCGCATCGGCCAGCTGCTGGATTCGCTGCGCCAGAAGGGGCTGCTCGACAATACGCTGGTGGTCGTCACCGCGGACCATGGCGAGCTGCTCGGCGAGCGCGGACTCGAGGGGCACGCGAACAGTCTCTACTTCCCGACCCTGCACGTGCCACTGGTTCTCTCCATGCCCGGCACGGTGCCCGCCAACCAGCGGATCGAGGCCCCTGCCACCCTCCGTGACCTCGCGGCCACGATCCTCGATCTCGCCGGCGTGCAGTCCGCGCCGGCCGTGCCGGGGGTGACGCTCGCGCGCTACTGGCGCGCGATGCCCGGGGCGACCCCGACTCCGATGCTCTCGGAGATCACCGGCCTCCCGAATATCGGCAAGAAGATGCCGGTCGGACGCGGAGACATGGTGTCCCTCGTCCGCGACTCGCTCCATTACATCCGCAATGGCGATGGCGTCGAGGAGCTCTACAACATCCGCCGCGACCCGACCGAGCTGACCGCGCTCGGCCCGGAGTTCGCGACGGAGCTCACCGCCATGCGCCAGATCGTGGACTCCGTCTACGTGCCCACGCACAAGAAGGCGGCGCCTTGACCGGCACCCGCCGTCCCGGCCTCCGGCACACCGCATGACATCCCGACTCTCCCCGAACGGACCGGACGCGAGGGCCGCCATCGGGCCGGCGCTCGCGCTGGCGCTCTGGGCCGGCCTGCTGACGGGTGTGGGAGAATTCGCCTACCTCCTCGTTCGCCGTCACGTCCGGCAACTGCTGCTCTTTCAGGGCAGCGATGTCAACGTCTACTGGGTGACTCCGCTGGCGGACGCGCTGCTGTTCGCGCTGCTGGTGGGTCTCCTCGCGCTGCTGGGCCGGATCTGGCCCCGGCTGTTTCGCGCGGACGTGGTGGTGGGGTTCCTCGCGTTCCTCCTCACCGTCTCGATGCTGCTGCTGATCCCGCCGCTGCATCCCCTGGCGGTGCTGCTCCTCGGCCTTGGGATCGGGGTGCAGGCGGGCCGGTTCCTGCCGCACTACCAGTCGGCGCTGGAATCGCTCGCCCGCGCGACCCTCCCGATCGGGCTGGTCCTCATCGCCATCGTGGGTGTGGCGATTCCGGTTGTCAGGCGGGCAATCGAGCGCCGGGCCGATGGGGCGCTGCCCACCGCCGCGGCGGGGGCGCCGAACGTCCTCCTGATCATCCTCGACACCGTCCGGTCCTTCAACCTCAGTGCCTACGGCTACCCGCTGGCCACCACCCCGGCGCTCGAGCGCTGGGCCTCCGGGGGAGTCCGGTTCCGCCACGCCTTCAGCACCGCCCCGTGGACGCTGCCGTCGCACGCCAGCATCATGACGGGGCGGGAGGCCCACGAGCTGTCGGCGAACTGGCAGACGCCGCTCGATACGACCTACCCGACGCTCGCCGAGCTGCTGCGGGCGCACGGCTACCGCACCGGCGGCTTTGTCGCGAACGTCGCCTACTGCAGCCGGGAGACGGGCCTCGCGCGCGGGTTCACCACCTACGACGACTACGAGGTCAACTTCGACCGGCTGGTCTCCAGCGCATCGATCACCCGGAGCATCGTGGACCCGCGCTGGGTCCGGCGGATCTTCTGGGGTGGGGACATGCTGGGGCGGAAGCCGGCGCCGGTGATCAGCAAGGCCTTTCTCGACTGGGCGGGGGCGAACCCCGGGCGTCCGTTCTTCGCGTTTCTCAACTACTACGACGCGCACGTCCCCTATCTCCCACCGGAGCCGTACCGCAGCCGCTTCCTGCCGGCGAGCCGGCACCTCGAGTCCAACCTCATCCGCGAACTGAGCGATACGACGCCCTGGACCCGGACCCAGGTGGAGGGGCTCGAAGCGGCGTATGACGGCGCGATCTCGTACCTCGATGTTCAGCTCGACAGCCTGCTCACCACGCTCGACCGGCGCGGGATGCTCGACAACACGATCGTGATCATCACCGCCGATCATGGCGAGGAGTTCAACGAGCATGGCGTGATCCTGCATGGCAACAGCCTGTATCGGCCCTCGGTGGAAGTCCCGCTCATACTTCGCTTTCCTGCCCGGATTCCCGCGGGGCTGGTCGCTGAGGCGGCGGCAAGCCCCCGCGAGATCCCCGCAACGGTCGTCGACCTCCTCGGCATCGCGGAGCATCCCTTCCCCGGACCATCGCTTGCGACCCTCTGGCGGGACTCGAGCCAGGCAGCCGACCGGCCGCTCTACTCATCCGTTCGGCGTGCCTGGGGCCTGCCGTCCTGGTATCCGGTGGTCAACGGGGACATGGTCTCCGTGACCGACAGTGGGTTTCGCCTGATCCGGGGCGGCAAGGGCGCTGAGGAACTCTACGACGTACGGAACGACCCGTTCGAACGGCACAACCTGCTCGGTCAGCCAGGCCTCGAAACACCGACCGCGCATCTCCGCCGGCTCCTCGACTCGGCCGCGGCGCCTGGAATCCCGAAGCCATGACGGCTGACTCGCCGGCCCCCGGCATGACCCGCGGCGCAGCACTCCGCTTCGCGGTGTGGAGCGGACTGCTCACCGGCATCGGAGAGTTGAGCCACGCCGGGCTCCGGAAGTTCGTGCATCACGTGCCGCTGTTTCGCCCGCCGGAGATTCTGTGGATGACACCGGTGATGACGGCACTGATGTTCGCCGGGGTCGTTCTGCTCCTGATCCTCGCCGACCGCGGGCGCGGGCGGATGCTCCGCGGGCAGATCGTCGTCGGCGTGTGCCTCGGGCTCGCGCTGCTCTCGGGGCTCTGGCTGCTGCCCCGCCTGCATCGGGCCGCCAGCCTGCTGCTGGCGGCGGGAATCGCGTTCCGGCTCAGCGGGCCGGGCGCGCGCCTGCTGCCAGGTCTCGACCGCGTGATCCGGCGAACGCTGCCGGTCCTTCTCGGGGCGATTCTCCTCGCCGCCGCGGTGTCGCTGGTACGCGACCGAATCGCGGAGCGACGCGCCATCGCCGCGCTTCCCGCCGCGCGCGCCGGTGCGCCGAACGTGCTCCTGATCATCCTCGACACGGTGCGCGCGATGAGCCTGAGCCTCTACGGCTATCCGCGACCGACGACGCCCGAACTGGAGCGGTTCGCCGCGCGGGGCGTGGTCTTCACTCGCGCAATTTCGGCAGGCCCGTGGACCCTGCCCTCGCACGCGAGCACCTTCACCGGCCGCGAGGCGCACGAGCTCTCCACCGACTGGTACGTCCCCCTCGACTCCACCTACCCGACGCTCGCCGAGCAGCTGCGCGATGCCGGCTACAACACCGCCGGCTTCAGTGCCAACGTCTGGTACGCCAGTCGCGAGATGGGACTCGGCCGCGGGTTTCTCCACTACGAGGACTACCGCCGTTCCCTGGCCGAACTCGTGGTGAGCGCGTCCATCCCGCGGGTACTGCGCGGAGAGTTCGTCCGGAAGCTCGGGCGCGAGGACGACATGCCTGACCGAAAGTCGGCCGAGGATATCAACGAGGCCTTCCTCGGCTGGCTGGACCACGAAGGGGATCATCCCTATTTCGCGTTCCTGAACTTCTACGACGCACACACCCCGTACCTCCCGCCGGAGTCGTTTGCCGGCCAGTTCGAGTCCGGCGCGGCGCGCTTGTCGCATGCTCCCGACCGGACCAGCGCGAGCGCCGCGCCGGACTCGGTACGGGTCAAGGAGGCGCGGGATTCCTACGACGCCGCGATCGCCTACCTGGACCATCAGCTGGGGCTGCTCTTCCAGGCACTGGAGCGCCGTGGCACCCTCGACAACACGGTGGTGATCATCGCCGCCGACCACGGCGAGGAGTTCTTCGAGCATGGCGTGCCAGAGCATGGCAACAGCCTCTACCTGCCCTCGGTGCATGTGCCCCTGCTCGTGGTGTGGCCCAATCATGTCCCGGCGGGGCTCCGCGTGACGTCGCCGGTCGGTGTCCGCCAGGTGGCCGCCACGGTGATGGACCTGACCGGCCTTGGGGACCGATCCCCGTTCCCCGGGCCCTCGCTGACCCGGAACTGGCTGACGCCTGACTCGGCACCCGAGCCGCCCATCTTCAATCAGCTGGGCCACGCGACCGGCCTGCCGGCCTGGTACCCCGTGAGCAAGGGGGACATGTTCGCGGTGCTCTTCGGCGGGCTCCGCTACATCCGCAACGGGGACGGCGCACCCGAGCTGTACGACTTCGATCGCGACCCGGCCGAGCGGTTCAATCTCGCCGGCGACACCACCCACCGCGCGAGGCTGGACAGCCTGACACAGCTCGTCGACAGCATCCGGGCACGGCAGCAATGAATCTTCCGCCATCTTCCGTGTCCGCCTCGGGGCGGACCACCGTCGCGGATCGCCTGGTCCTGCTGGCCTGGCTCTCGCTCGCCTGCGGGCTGGTCACGACCGCCGGCCTCCTGGTCGCGAAAATCGGCCTGCACCGCTTCGTGCACGCCAGCCCGCACATCGTGTGGATGGCGCCGGTGTCCTACCTGGCGATCCTGGCGCCGGTCGCCCTCCTGCTATCGCTCGCGGGCATCGGGCTGCCCTGGCTGTCGGGTCCCCGCGGATTCACCGGAATCATCGGGTCGCTGGCCGGCTACGGACTCGCCCTGAACGCGCCCGGCATCCACCCGCTGGCGGCGGCGGTCGTGGGACTCGGCCTGGGCATCCAGGCCGCGCGATTTGCGTCCGGCAGCCCCGAGCGCTTCCGGCGCCTGACACGACTGACCCTGCCGGTCCTGTTCGGCGTCGTCGCGCTGCTGACCGCGGCGGTCGTCATCCAGAACCGGCGCCTCGAGCAGCAGCGGCTCGCGCGGCTTCCCGCCGCGGAAGCCGGACGGCCGAACGTGCTCCTGATCGTGCTGGACACCCAGCGGGCGATGAGCATGAGCGCCTACGGCTACGCACGGCCGACCACGCCGAACCTGGAGCGCCTCGCCGCCTCGGGCACCCGGTTCGACGAGGCCTACTCCACTGCGCCGTGGACCCTGCCCTCCCATGCCAGCATCATGACGGGACACTGGGTGCACGAGCTCTCCACCGACTGGAGCCGGCCACTCGACGGCAGCTTCCCGACGCTCGCCGAGGCGCTCGATTCCCTGGGGTATGCGACGGGCGGATTCACCGCCAACGTCGTGAACACCAGCGCGGAATCGGGCATCGCCCGCGGCTTCACGCACTACGACGACTACCCGCTCTTCTTCTCGGCCATTCTGCGGAGCACCAACCTGGGCCGTGAGATCACCGGCTCGCCGCGCCTGCTGGAACTGTTCAACCGGCACAGCCAGTTCGGACGCAAGGCGGCACCCGACGTCTCGTCGGAGTTTCTCGTCTGGCTCGACCATCACGAGGACCGTCCCTTCTTCGCCTTTCTGAACTACTTCGACGCGCACGACCCGTATCCGGCGCCGGCGCCCTTCGACACCCTGTTCGGCGCCCCACGCAATCGGGAGCGTCCCGACATCGCCCAGCTCGCCTGGAAGGTGTGGACGCCGGAGCAGGTCACGGTACAGCGCAACGCCTACGAGGCGTCAATCGCCTTCGTCGACCATCAGCTCGGCCTCCTGTTCGAGGAACTTCAGAAGCGGGGCCGCTTCGACAATACGATTGTGATCGTCACCGCCGACCATGGCGAGGAGTTCTACGAGCACAAGCTGATGCGCCACGGCAACAGCGTCTATCGCGCGTCGGTCAACGTCCCGCTCATCCTGCGCTATCCTCCGCGACTCCCGGCAGGCACCCGCGTTCCCGAGGCGGTGAGCCTTCGCAATCTCCCCGCGACGGTACTCGATCTCGCCGGCGCGCCTGATGCGGTTCGCTTTCCGGGTCGTTCGCTGGTGGATGTCCTCAAGGATTCGTCAGCGGCGAGCACGCAGCCGGTCTTCATCTGGCTGGATGGCGAAACGACGCAACCCGAGTGGTTCCCCGTTCACGAGGGGCCGCTCAAGTCCATCCTGCAGGGACGGCTGCGCTACATCGTCGACCGGAAAGGACGCGAAGAGCTCTACCAGCTGAGCGACACGCTGGAACAGCACAATCTGGCCGCCGACACCGCCTACACCGGCGTGATGGCTTCGCTGCGTGAGGCGGCTGCAGGCATGGCCCGCGCCTCGGCCGGATCCCGGTAACGTCATGTCCGACTTTCTCCTCCCCCTCGTGCTGATCGCGCTGACTGCCGCGGCGTTGGCGGGGTGGTGGCTCGCGCGTCATGGCGCGGCGCGGTCGGGATTCTTCGTGGCATTGCTCGTGGCCGGTCAGGCGGCGCTGCTGCAACTCGCCGAGATGGGACCGCGAGTGGCATATCAGCACCTCCGGCCGCTCCCGAGAATGTGGAGCGAGCGCCCCGCGGCACTCGCCTTCGTGCTGCTGCAGGCCGGGATCGTCTGCTGGAGCCTCTGGCGTGAGCGCGCGGCGCTCTCCGCATTCGTCCGCGGACTCCCGCGACGTGCCGGCCTCGCCGCCTGCGTGCTGGTGGTGTTCCTCGGCAGCGCCACGCTCTCCCGCAACCCGGTGCTCTACGTCGAAGAGCTGGTCCTCGCCACCCTCTTCCAGGGGGTCGCACTCGCCACGGTCGTCATGGCCATCGTGGCGCTGCCGGGCTCCGCGGCGATGAGCATCGGAGCCCGGGTGGACGCGCTGCTCGGCGATCCCACGCGCCATGCACCGGAGCCGGCGCCTGGCCTCGACCGTTTCGCGGTCGTCCTCGCGATCTGGGTCACGGTGATCGCAATTGTCATCAACCGGGTGGCCTATCAGGGTCACCCGCACGTGCCGGACGAGGTCGCCTATCTCTTCCACGCGAAGTACTTCGCCAAGGGGCTGTTGTGGCTGCCGCCACCGCGGGTCCCCGCCGCCTTCGATATCGACCTGCTGACGCTCGAGCCCACCCGCTGGTTCTCCCCGGTGCCGCCCGGCTGGCCCGCGATGCTCGCCGTCGGCGAGTTCCTCGGTGTGCCGTCGCTGGTGAATCCGGTGCTCTCGGGGCTGAACGTCCTGCTCGCCTACCTGCTGCTGCTGGAGCTCTACGATCGCCGGACAGCACGCACCGCACTGCTCCTGCTCGCGGTCTCGCCCTGGCATCTGTTCCTGGCGATGAGCTACATGAACCACACCTTCACCTTCACCACCGCGCTGCTCGCCGGACTGGGCGTAGCCCGGAGCCGCCGAGGTGCCCGGGTGTGGTGGCCGCTCGTCGCGGGGGCGGGGGCTGGCGTGGTGAGCCTGATCCGTCCGCTCGAAGGGATGATCGTGGCGAGCCTGCTGGGCCTCTGGGCACTCGCGCCGCGCAACCGCCGCTGGGATCTCGTCCCGGCGATCGCTTTCAGCGTCGGGACGCTCGTGGTCGGCGGGCTCGTCTTCCCCTACAACAAGGCGCTGACCGGGGATCCGAAGCTCTTCCCCATCATGCAGTACACGGACAGTCACTACGGACCGGGAACCAACGCGCTCGGCTTCGGCGCCAACCGCGGTCTCGGGTGGGGCGGCCTCGATCCGTTGCCGGGACACGGCCCGCTCGACGTGCTGATCAACGCGAACCTGAACGGCACCAGCGTGAACCTGGAACTGCTCGGATGGGCCACCGGATCGCTGCTCCCGCTCGCCTTCCTGCTGTTCCTGCTGCCATGGCGCCGCGGCGACCGCTTCATGCTCGCGATGATTGCTGGCGTCGTGGGGGCGCACACCTTCTACTGGTTCAGCGGGGGACCGGACTTCGGTGCCCGCTACTGGTATCTCATCCTGCTGCCGTGCCTCGGGCTGGCCGCGAGCGCCATCACCTCGCTCGACCGGACCCGTGAAGGAGCAGGCCGCGCGACACTCGCCGCGCTCGCGCTGACCTGGTCCGCGCTGTTCACCTTCCTGCCCTGGCGTGCCTCGGACAAGTACTATCACTATCGTGGCATGCGCCCCGATATCCGGACCATGGCCCGCGAGCATGACTTCGGCGAGAGCGTGGTGCTCATCCGGGGAAACCGGCACCCGGACTACCACTCTGCCGCGATCTACAATCCGCTCGACCTCGGCGCGCCGCAGCCGATCTACGCCTGGGATCGCGACTCGACCACCCGCGCCGATGTTCTCCGTGCCTACCCCGGCCGGAAGGTGTGGTACGTCGACGGCCCGACCATCACCGGAAACGGGTACGTGATCACGGCGGGGCCGCTTCCCAATCCTGCTGCGCCGTGATCGTCGCACCTGCGCGGGGGGAGTACGTCGGCATCCGGGCCGCGGTACTCGGCGCTTCGGGATTCATCGGCCGGTGGGTCTCCCGTGCGCTGTGCAAGGCGGGCGCCGAGGTGCACGCCATCGTGCGGCATCCCGCGGAGGCAGGGCCGGCCTTCACTGCCTACGGTGTCACCGCCACGCTTCACGAGGTCGACCTCGTGGATCTCGACGCAGCGCGTACACTGCTCGCCGGGCTCCAGCCCGATATCGTCTTCAACCTGACCGGCTACGGCATCGATCCCGGTGAGAAGAACGAGGCGAACGACCATCTCGCGGGCCTCCTGAATCGCGATCTTCCGGGCGCGATCGCGGAGGCGCTCGCCGCGACTCCCGCGCCTGCCTGGAGTGGCCGACGCCTGGTCCATGCCGGCAGTGTCTTCGAGTACGGGAACATCGGGGGCCATCTCGAGGAGACCGCGCGCGCGAAACCCAGCGGACTCTACGGGCGGTCCAAGCTGGCGGGGACCGAGCGGCTGTCGGAAGTCTGTCGCACGACCGGCCTTCCTGGACTCACGGCCCGGCTCTGCCAGATCTACGGACCCGGAGAGCATCCCGGGCGCCTGCTGCCGATGCTCCTCGTGGCCCGCAGGCACACCGAGCCGCTCATGCTGTCGGTCGGGACGCAGCGGAAGGACTTCACTTTTGTCGGGGATGTCGCCGAGGGGCTGCTCCGGCTCGGGGCCTCGGTCGGCCCACCAGGCGAAGTGGTGAACCTGGCGACCGGTCGGCTGGCCACGGTCCGGGAGTTCGTCGAGACGGCGGCACACCTCTTGCGACTCGACCCGGGCAGGCTGAAATTCGAGAAGCCATTACCCGACAATGAGTTGCAGCACCTGGAGGTGGCAATCGGCCGCCTCCGGGAGCTTACTTGCTGGGAACCCGCTACCGATGTGGCGGAGGGAATTCGCAGGACGCTGGACTTCCTCGATCGCACCAGCAACGGATAGGGAAAGCCATGGGCCACCCGCAGACACCCGCCAGTCCCCAGCCGCCGTGGCTGTCGCTGGCGGTACCGTGCTACAACGAGGAAGACTCGCTGCGGAACACCGCCACGCGACTGGTGCATGCCTTCCGCGAGCGGAACCTCGGATTGGAACTCGTTCTGGTGGACAATGGGTCCCGGGACCGTACCGGCGCGATCATCGACGAGCTGATCGCCGAGGGGCTGCCCGTCATCAAGGAGACCGTGACCGTCAATCAGGGCTATGGATACGGCGTGCTGCGCGGCCTTACCCGGTGCCGGGCTCCCTTCGTCGGCTTCATCTGCGCCGACGGGCAGGTCGAGGCGGTGGATGTCGCGAAGCTCTTCGAGATCGCGGCCAATGCCAAGTCCCCCAAGCTGGTGAAAGTCCGGCGCCGTTTCCGGATGGACGGGCTGGTCCGCAAGTTCGTCTCGATCGGCTACAACGGCTTCGCCAATGTGCTGTTCGGCGGCCTCGGCACCATCGACATCAACGGCAATCCCAAGATCTTCCCGCGGTCGTACTACGACCGGATGAACCTCAACTCGCACGACTGGTTCCTCGACGCCGAGGTCATGATCAAGGCCCGCCGTCTGGATCTGCCGGTGTTCGAGATGAACGTGCTCGGCCAGATGCGGGAGGGCGGCAGCTCGAATGTCCGCGCCTCGACCGTCTGGGAATTCCTCGTCAATCTCGCGAAGGCGCGCTTCGGCCGACTCGGCCCGCCGCCCAGCCCGACCGAACTCCCCGCGCCCGATCGTGCCCCCGTGGCGCGTTCCTGAACCTCATGAGCCATCATCTTCGCACGACCTGCCGCGGCTGCGGGGGCACCGATCTCACCCGTTTCCTGGAACTCGGTCCACAGCCGCTCGCGAACGCCTTCCTGCGGGCGCCGGCGGAATTCGCGGCCGAGCAGAAATACACACTCGACGTCTACCTCTGCGAGCGGTGCGCGCTGGTGCAACTGCTCGACGTGATCGACCCCGAGGTGCTGTTCCGCGACTACATCTACATGACCGGCACCTCCTCCACGATCGCCGCCCACAACGTGGAATACGCCGGGCGGGTGATCGAGATGCTCGGTCTCGGCCCGCAGGATCTGGTCGTCGAGGCCGCGAGCAACGACGGCAGCCTGCTCAAGTGCTTCAAGGCGGGAGGGGTGCGGACGCTCGGCGTCGAGCCCGCCCGCAACATCGCGGCGATGGCCCGCACCGCCGGCATCGAGACGATCGAGGAGTTCTTCGGTGAGGCGACGGCCCGGGCGGTCCGCGCCTCGCATGGCCCCGCCCGCGCGGTGATCGGCAACAACGTGCTCGCCCACGTCGACGACACCCAGGATTTCCTGCGCGGCGGCGCCGCCCTGCTGGCCGACGATGGCCTGCTGATCACGGAAGTCCCCGGCCTGCCGGAGTTCATGGATCGGCTCGAGTACGACACCGTCTATCACGAGCATCTCTGCTACTTCTCGGTGACGGCGCTGATGCGCCTGTGCGAGGAGGTCGGCCTCCGGATCGTGCGGATCGATCACATGCCGGTCCACGGCGGGAGCCTGAGAATGTACGCCGGCCTCGCGAGCCGGCACGCCGATCACGCCCCGGCGGTGCGGGCCGAGGCGGAACAGGAGCGGGCCCATGGCCTCACGACGCTCCCGCGCTTCGTCCAGTTCGCGCGGGATGTCCAGGAGAACCGGCGCCAGGTCGTGACCCTGCTCGAAGAGCTCAAGCAGGAGGGGAAGACGGTCGCGGGCTACGGCGCACCCGCCAAGGGCAACACCCTGCTCAACTACTGCGGCATCGACACCCGTCTGCTCCCGTACACGGTGGACAAGTCGCCGCTCAAGGTCGGCAAGTACACGCCGGGGATGCACATTCCAGTGCTCCCGGTGGAGACGCTGCTCGAGCGCCAGCCTGACTACGTGCTGATCCTCGCCTGGAATTTCGCCGGCGAGATCATGTCGCAGCAGCAGGAGTATCAGCGCCGGGGCGGCCGGTTCATCGTTCCCATCCCGACCCCGACGGTCTACTGACGATGGAAGTCATCATCCTGGCGGGTGGACGCGGCACCCGGATCGCCGAGGAATCGGCGAGCCGACCCAAGCCCATGGTCGAGATCGGCGGGCGGCCGCTGCTGTGGCACATCCTGAACATCTACGCCAGCCACAAGCACACCGATTTCCTGGTGGCCTGCGGCTACAAGAGCGAGATCATCAAGGAGTACTTCCACAACTTCATCGTCCACAACAGCGATTACGTCATCGACTTCCGGACCGGCAAGCTCGAGTACGTGAATCCGCACGGGCTGGAGTGGCGCGTTGCCGTCGTGGATACCGGCCTCGACACGATGACGGGCGGACGGATCCGGCGGCTTGCTCCGCTGGTGCGCGGGCAGACCTTCATGGCAACCTACGGCGACGGCGTCGGCAACGTGGACATCACTGCCCTGGTCGCGTTCCACCGGGCGCACGGCAAGCTCGCGACGGTGACCGCGGTGCGCCCGCCGTCCCGATTCGGCGGGCTGGTGCTCGACGGGGGCGCAGTGCGCGAGTTCTCGGAGAAGCCGCAGACCGGCGAAGGCTGGATCAACGGCGGGTTCTTCGTGTTTGAACGCGGTGTGTTCGACTACCTGACGGATGACACGACCATTCTCGAGCGCGAGCCGCTCGAGCGCCTGGCGGCGGATGGCCAGCTCATGGCCTTCCAGCACACCGGGTTCTGGCAACCGATGGATACCCTCCGCGAGAAGCAGCTCCTCGAGTCGCTCTGGAGCAGCGGGAACGCCCCCTGGAAGACCTGGCCATGACTTTCTGGAAGAATCGCAACGTCTTCGTCACCGGCGCCTCCGGCCTGCTCGGCTCGTGGATGAGTGAAGAGCTGGTGCGGCGCGGCGCCAACGTGACGGTCCTGCTGCGCGACTGGGTCCCGGCGAGCCGGCTCAACCAGACCGGGCTGCTCGATCGGGTCAACGCCGTGCGGGGCGAACTCGAGGACGCACCGCTGCTGCTCCGGGCGCTGAACGAGCACGAGATCGAGACGGTCCTCCACCTCGGCGCCCAGACGATCGTCGGCACCGCCTCCCGCTCGGCCGTCTCCACGTTCGAGGCCAACATCGTCGGGACCTGGAACCTGCTGGAGGCCTGCCGCGCGCTGCCACGCCAGGTGCGCCGGGTGATCGTCGCGTCCAGCGACAAGGCGTATGGCGAGCATCCGGTGCTGCCGTACACGGAGGACGCACCGCTGCAGGGGCGCTTCCCCTACGACGTCTCCAAGTCGTGCGCGGACCTGATCACCTTCTCGTACTTCCACACCTATCGCCTGCCGGTCGCCGTGACGCGTTGCGGCAATCTGTTTGGCGGCGGGGACCTCAATTTCAACCGGCTGCTCCCCGGCACGATCCGCTCCGTGCTGCAGAATGAGCATCCGCTGGTCCGCAGCGATGGCAGCTTCATTCGGGACTACTTCTACGTCCGCGATGCCGTCAACGCCTACCTGCTCCTCGCCGAGCGGATGGACGACCCGGCGTTCCACGGGCAGGCGTTCAACTTCGGCACCGAGACACCGCTCTCGGTCCTCGAGGTCGTGGGGACGGTACTCGAGCGGATGAAGCGACCCGACCTGACGCCGATCATCCTGAACGAGGCGAGTCACGAAATCACCCGCCAGTACCTCGATTGCGCCAAGGCCCGGCGGATGATGAACTGGCACCCGTCGTTCAGCTTCGAGCAGGGCCTCGACGAAGCCATCGCCTGGTATCGTGACTGGCTGGCTCGCAAAGAGCGCTGACGCGGCGCACCCCACCGCCCATAACGGTTCCGGCACGCCCCGCCCTTCCGGCGGGGCGTGCCGTTTCCATGCGCTCTGGCGGGGTGACCGGCTTCAGCCAGGACGGCCGGGACCCAAGCCTCCGGCCAGTTTCCATGCAATCGGCATGGAGGGGTGTGGAGTGCAAACCACTGGGCGTGGTATCCGCGCCACAGCCCAGCGGCTCCGTGCGACATCCCCAGTCGCTGGCGAGGCGGCGGAGCCGCATCTTTGGGGGTCCGGGGCCGGGTTCTGCCCGAATCGGCCCCTCGGACAACCCCACGGCCGGGAGGGGTGGAGGGGAACTCGCTGGGACCCCCGCAGGAGGCGGCTGATCCATGGCATGGAACGAGGATTGCCAACACTCCGGAACTCCAGATTGGCCATGATCATAGACTCTCGCTAAGACCGGTGCTCCTGAGCCTCCCGATCCTGCTTCTCGCGCTGCTCGCGGCCGCGATCCCTCCCCAGGCGTTGGCGGCCGCCCTGACCGGGGCAGCGGCGCCACAGGTCGTGACGGGGCTCTGGATCCTGAAGGGGGCACTGCTGCTCCTGGCGGGGTTTCTGGCGCTGGCCCGCCGCATCGACCTGAAAGGCTCGGGCGCACTGCTGGCGCCACGGGAGGACGAGTCGGCCGGCGGCTGGGTGAGTTGGACCGTGGTGGCGTTGCTGATCGTCGGCGCGGCCCTCAGGCTCCACCGGCTGGGCGAAGGACTCTGGTTCGACGAGATCCAGACGCTGGTCGACTACGTGCGGCTGCCGCTGGGCCGGATCGTGACGACCTTCGACAGCCAGAACCAGCACCTGCTGTACTCGGTCAGCGCCCGGCTCGCCGTGGCAGCGCTCGGGGAGAGCGCCTCGGCACTGCGGCTGCCGGCGGTGATCTTCGGGGTCGCGAGCCTCTGGGCGGCGTACCGCTTCGGCCGGGAAGTCGCGGGAGTGCGGTCAGGGCTGCTGACGGCGGGACTGCTGACGCTGTCGTACCATCACGTCTGGTTCTCGCAGAACGCGCGGGGATACACCGGACTGCTGTTGTGGACCCTGCTCGGTTCGCTCGCTTTCCTCCGGCTCCTGCGCGATCCGGAGGCGGGCTGGGGATGGATTCTCGTCTACGGCCTGGCCATGGCGCTGGGCGCGTACACGCACGTCACCTCGGCCTTCACGTCGGCCGCGCACGCGGTGCTGCTGCTGGCACTGGCATGGGGTGCACGAGGGCGATCGCCGAAGGGCTGGATCAGGCCGGCACTGGGCCTCGGCGCGTCGGCGCTGATCGGGCTCGCACTCTATGCCCCGGTGCTGCCGCAGTTCATTCACACGCTGCTGACGCCGGGACCGCATGCGGCCGCGACGGCGTGGCAGAATCCGCTATGGCTCGCGGCCGAGACCCTGCGCGGACTCGCGGCCGGCCTGCCAGGCGGGTGGGCGGGACTCGTAGCGGGCGTCGTGGTCATCGGTGCCGGTCTGTGGAGCATCTGGCGTGAGGACCGGGGTGTGGTGGTGCTGCTGGTGCTGCCCGGGGTCTTCACCGGGGCGGCCATGGCGGCGATCAGCCACAATCTCTGGCCGCGGTTCTTCTTTTTCAGCGCCGGTTTCGCGGCGCTGATCGCCGTGCAGGGCGGATTCGCACTCGCGCGGCTGGTGCTCAAGGAACGGGGCGCCTGGGCCGCAACCGCCGCGACCCTGCTCGTCACGCTCGGCAGCGGGCTCACGGTGCCGCGCGCCTGGGGGCCCAAGCAGGATTACGAACAGGCCGCGGCGTTCGTGGCCGGGCACCGGGCACCCGGAGATGCCGTGGTCACGGTGGATCTCACGATCTTTCCGTACGAGCGGTACGCGCAGTGTCCCTGCACCGCGGTGCGGGGCCTCGCGGCCCTGGAAGCCATCGAAGAGTCGCACCCGCGCACCTGGGTGCTCACCACGTTCCCGATCCGGCTGGCCTCGGTCGAGCCGGAGATCTGGGCGCGCTTGCAGACGCAGTATGACACCGCGGCCGTCTACCCGGGCACCGTCGGTGGCGGGGCCATCGTGGTGATGGTCCGTCGAGTTTCTCCTCCAGCGACCTGAGGCCGTACGCGTGATCGAAGACATTCTCGAAGGCGATCCGACCAGCCTGACGCAGGCGGTCTCCATCGTCATTCCCGCGTTCAACGAGGGCGCGCACGTCGCCGACCAGATCCGCTGCGTCGAGACCGTGATGCAGGGGACCGGCTGGACCTACGAGATCATCGTGGTGGACGACGGCTCGAGCGATGATACCGCGGTCAAGGCGGACAGCGCCGGGGTCCGGGTGCTCAAGCGGGCGCAGAATCGCGGCTACGGCGCGGCCCTCAAGCTGGGAATCAGCCGGTCGAAGTACGACTTCATCCTGATCACCGATGCCGACGGCACCTATCCGGTGGAATCGATTCCCGGCCTGCTCGAGCGCGCCTTCCGGAACGCGATGGTCGTGGGAGCACGGATCGGCAAGACGGTGCAGATCCCGTGGGTGCGGCGGCCGGCGAAGGAGTTCATCCGCGCGCTGGCCAGCTATCTCAGCGGGCGGCACATCCCCGACATCAATTCGGGGATGCGCGTGATGCGCAAGGACCTGGTGCAGCGCTACGAGCACCTGCTGCCCGATGGCTTCTCCTTCACCTCGACCATCACGCTCGCGGCGATCTGCAACGGGCACCTCGTCGAGTACATCCCGATCGACTATCACTCCCGGCTCGGCGAATCCAAGATCCGGGCGCGGCACGCCTACGACTTCACCCTGCTGATCCTCCGGACCATCGTCTACTTCAATCCGCTCCGGGTCTTCATCCCGCTCGGCGTCCTGCTCACGCTGACCGGCATCGCCAAGCTGTCGATCGACCTGGTGCGGGTGCACAAGTTCTCGGGCAGCGTCGTGATCGCCTTCCTCGCGGCGATCATCATCTGGTGCGTCGGCCTGCTGGCCGACCAGAACGCCCGCATGGCGATGCGCCGATGAAAGTCTGGACCAAGGTCGCCGTCAGCGCTGCCCTCTTCGCGCTGCTCGCCTGGATCCTGCCCTGGCACCAGGTGCGGGAGGCCGTCGGCAAGCTCTCGCCGACGGTGTGGGCCGGCGTGCTGACCGGCTTCGTGCTCGGACACGCGCTCGGCGTGGTGAAGTGGCGCATGTTCGTGAACGCCGGCCATGCCGCGCTCGGGGCGGCCGACGCGGCGCTCTGCTACAGCGCCGGACTGTTCGCCAACCTCTGCCTGCCGAGCATCGTCGGGGGCGACGTGCTCCGGATGGCGCTGGCCGGCAAGTTCACCAAGCGCCCCGAGGCGGCCTTCCTTGGCGGCGTCCTCGACCGCCTCACCGACATGATCGCGATGGCCATCCTCATCGCGATCGGCGGTCTCACCGCCCGGAACGCGCTGCCTGGCTGGAGCGGCGAAGTCCTCACCGTGGCCATCGTCGTGAGCGCGGGTGCGCTCGGCTTCTCGCTGCCCTTCCTGCTCCGCCGCCCGCTCAAGTGGTGGCCCCGGAAGATCCGCCGGCCGGTCAGCCGCACCCTGGTCGGGCTCCGCCGCCTGGTGCGCGAACCGAAGACCGGTGCACTCGGCCTCGGACTCTCGCTGACGATCCAGGGCAGCTTCGTCCTGCTCAATGCCTGGCTGGGCCGGGCCGTCGGCATCGATGTACCGCTCTCGGTCTGGTTCCTCGTCTGGCCGCTCGCCAAAGTCGCGGGCCTGATGCCGATCAGCCTCGGCGGCCTCGCCGTCCGGGAGACCACCCTCGCGGCGTTGCTGGCTCCCTTCGGCGTCCCCTTCGCCGTCGGCGTCGTCTGTTCGCTCCTGTGGCAAACCGTGCTGATCGCCGGTGGACTCATCGGCGGGGGCATCTGGCTCGTGCTCGGCCGACTCCGCGCCGCACCGCCCATCAATACCGCTCTGCACGAGGCCGCCAAGCACCATGTCTGAACCCCACGTCGTCATCCTCGGCGCCGGCCCCGCCGGTGTCGGTGCGGCCTATCAGCTCCGCCGGCAGAAGCGCGCGCGGGTCACCGTCCTCGAGCAGCAGCAGGTGGTCGGCGGCAACGCCGGCAGCTTCTCGCTCGAGGGGATCCGGGTGGATTACGGCAGCCACCGTCTGCACCCGGCCTGCGAGCCCGAGATCATGCGCGACATCCGCGGCTTCCTGGGGGATGACCTCCTCGACCGGCCGCGCCACGGACGCATCGGGCTCCGCGGGCGCTGGATCCACTTTCCGCTCAAGCCGGTGGACCTGCTCGTCCGACTCGATCCCGGGTTCGCGCTCGGCACCCTGAGCGACATGGCGGCCAAGCCGTTCCGGAAGCAGAATGAGGGCGACACCTTCGCCAGCGTGCTGTGGGCCAACCTCGGGCCGACGATCTGCCGCGACTTCTACTTCCCCTATGCCCGGAAGATCTGGGGCCGCGCGCCCGAGGAACTCTCCGGGATCCAGGCGCGGCGCCGGGTGTCGGCGGGGTCGTTCGGCAAACTGATCCGCAAGGTGCTGAGCGCCGTACCGGGCCTCAAGCCGCCCGGCTCCGGTCGCTTCTTCTACCCGCGCAAGGGCTTCGGCCAGATCAGTGAAGCGTATGCCGAGGCGGCCGTGGCGGCGGGCGCCGATCTGCGTCTCGGCGCGAAGGTGACCCGCCTCGCGCCGCGGATCGGGGCCCCCGGCTGGGTCGTCGGGACCGAGGGCGCCAGCGGGGCGGCGACGCTCGAGGCCGACTATCTCTGGTCCACGATCCCGATCACGACCCTGGCCCGCGCCATGCCTGACACACCGCAGCCGGTCCTCCAGGCGGCCAGCCGGATCGACTACCGCGCGATGCTGCTGGTCTACCTGGTGCTGGACATCGACCAGTTCACGGAATACGACGCGCACTACTTCCCCGGCGCGAACATCACGATCACCCGGCTCTCGGAGCCCAAGAACTATTGCGTCGCGCCCGAGCCGCGCGGCAAGACGGTGCTCTGCGCCGAACTGCCGTGTGATTCGACCAGTTCACGGAATACGACGCGCACTACTTCCCCGGCGCGAACATCACGATCACCCGGCTCTCGGAGCCCAAGAACTATTGCGTCGCGCCCGAGCCGCGCGGCAAGACGGTGCTCTGCGCCGAACTGCCGTGTGATGCCGACGACGCCACGTGGAAGCTGGACGATGCGGCCCTCGGCCGCCTCGTCGCGGAGGATCTCGCGCGGGCCGGCGTGCCCCTGCCCCGCCCGCCGGTCGGCGTGATGGTGCGGCGGCTCCGGCAGGCGTACCCGATCTACCTCAACGGCTACGAAGCGCCGCTGGGGACGCTCGACGCGTGGGCCAGCGCGCTCCCCCGGGTCCTCAGTTACGGACGCCAGGGTCTCTTCGCGCACGACAACACCCACCACGCTCTGTTCATGGCCTACGCCGCCGCCGAGTGTCTCGGCCCCGAGGGCTTCGACGCGAATCGCTGGGCCGAGTATCGCGAGGTGTTCAAGACCCACGTGGTGGAGGACTGACATGTCGACAGCCGCCGTTCGCCTCCGGCTCTTCCTCACCTGCTGGGTCGTGTTCGTGCTCCACTTCGCGACCGACTTCGTGCGGGAGCACTACCTCGTCATCAGCATGGTCGAGGACCACAGCTACGCGCTGGACAAGTACTACGGCCTGCACGTCGACATCTTCAAGAATCCGCCGGAAGCCAAGGTGCAGGGCGCGCATCACGGGGCCAACCCCGGGATTTCGATGGTCGCGGCCATCCCGTACGCGATCTTCCGCCCCGCGGTGGACTTCATCGTCAACCGGGAACTGGCAGCCCGCGTCGCACGCGGGGACACCGCCGCACCCGTTTACCAGGACAACCGCCCGCGTCGGGTGGAGTTCTACCAGAAGATCCGGCGGATGGGCCTCGACGTGCGCTTCGCCCTGGTCGGCGCGATCACCATGGTCTTCTGCATGGCCCCGCTGAGCGCAGCGAGCACGGTCGTCATGTTCAACATCCTCGAGGCGATGGGGCTCGTCCGACGCGTCGCGCTCGGGTTCTCCCTGCTCTACGCGTTTGGGACGCCGGTCTTCTTCCGCACCGGATTCCTGAACCAGAATCTCGGCCTCGGCATCTTTGCCTTTCTCGGGTTCGCGCTGATCTGGGACCCCGGCAAGCAATTCGGATGGACGGTGCCGCGGCGCTTCTTCGTCGCCGGCCTGCTCGGCGGGCTCGCATTCCTATGCGACTACAGCGGCGC
>JBGASX010000081.1:0-20296 GCA_044229445.1 Gemmatimonadales bacterium
GGAGCAGGAACGCCACCGCGGAAGCGCCGCAGCCCGCCGCGGCCCAGAGCGCCAGGCCACCCCAACGTACGGCCAGAAGCGCGGCGGCCAGCATTCCGGCGAGCATCCCGGTCTGATGCAGACTGCTGATACGCGTGGAGGCGCCTGGGGTCAGGCCGAAGACGACACCGGCGAAGGGCTCCAGGATCAGATCCTGAGCACTGTATCCGAGCATCGCCACGAAGACGAACAGTGCGAATCGCCGGGTCGAAGACTCCTGCCACACCGCCCGGAGCGCTTCACGGAACGGCACGGCGTCCTGGGCAGGGCGCGCCAGCGTGGGCGCCGCCTCGAGCCCGTGGAGTGCGATGGCCGAGACGGCGACGGCGATGGCGGCCACGCCCCCGGTCACCACGACCAGCCGGCCGAAGGAGAACGGGTCGATGAGCCTGCCGACGATGACGGTCGTCACGACGAATCCGAGGATCATCATGAGCCACACGGCGGCGGCGGCCCGCCCCCGCCGCTCGGCCACGACGCGATCGGCAAGGAGCGCGAGCAGCGGAGTGCCGGCCGCGCTGACCCCGACACCGATGAGCACGAAGGCCAGCGTGGCCGCGACCAGTCCCCCGATCCGGTCCGTGGGGATCCGGGCGAGCGAGGCCGCGGCGCCGACCGCCCCCACGGCGAGGAGCACCATACCCTGGAGTATGGTCCGGGTGCGGCGCCCGCCGCGATCCGACTGATGTCCCATCCGGGGGCGGAAGAGGAACTGCACCGCGAAGTGCAGCGCGACCAGCGCGCCGGGGACCGCCGCGGCGAGGCCGAGTTCGATGACCATCACCCGGTTGAGGGTCGACGTCATGAGGACCACGATCGAACCGATCGCGGCCTGGACCAGGCCGATCCGGAAGACGCCACCCCAGCCGAGCCCAGTCGATCTCATAGCCCGTGGCTCGCCCGGAGCGCGACGGCGGTGATCATCATGCCGGATACGTACAGGCTGATCCCGGTCGCGTTGTACCACGGCGCCAGTTCGCGCGGACGGCCGAGCAGGCGTCGCATCAGCGGCACCTGCACCGCGGTCACCAGGCCGACGAGCGCGGCGGCGATCCCCTGACTCCGGGAGGCGAGCAGCGCGACGACGACGAGCTGCGGCGCGAGCATCATCACACAGGCCACACGCGCGGCGCGTTCCGGCCCGAGGCGGGCGGGCAACGAGCCGATCCCCATCCGGAGATCGCCTTCAATGGACTTGAAGTCGTTGAGGGTCATTATGCCGTGTGCGCCGAAGCTGTAGAGCGCCGCCACCGCCAGGATCGTCGGCGATGGGATGTGCCCACCAAGCATCAGGGCCGCCCCGGTCACCCAGGCAAGCCCTTCATAGCTGAACCCGACCGCCGCGTTCCCCCACCAGCCATTGACCTTGAGCCGCACCGGGGGCGCGCTATAGGCCCACGCGAGCAACAGCGCGAGCGCCGTCGCCCCCACAGCGGCCAGCCCCAGCGCGAGCGAGAGGCCGAGCGAAGCCAGCGTCCCGATGACCGCGAGCGTCAGCCCCCAGGTCCCGGGGATCCGCCCGGATGGAATCGGCCGGTGCGGTTCGTTGATCGCATCGACGTGTCGATCGAACCAGTCATTCACCGCCTGACTCGTGCCGCAGACCAGCGGCCCGGTCAGCGCGACTCCGAGCGGGATCAAATGCCAGTGCCCCGCGACTGGCTGGCCAGCGGAAACCAGGCCGCACCCGAAGGCCCACATCGGGGGGAACCAGGTCACGGGCTTGAAGAGCTCGAGAATGGCTCGGGGTGCCGGGAGAGCCGCCGGCTGGCTCGATCGTAAACTATTAGAGACGCTGGTCACTGTCAAGAAAAGTTGACGCTCGGGAATACAGCAATAGCCCGGCTCGCAGCGAGCCGGGCTGCTAGTGCTTCTTGGTCCCCTTCGGCTTCGCCTTGGTGGCCTTCCGTACCGCAGCGTCCGCAGAGGACTCCACACCCGCGCCACCGAGATTGTAGCGACGGAGCTTGACGTACAGACTCTGCCGGCTCACGCCGAGCACCTCGGCCGCGGAGGTACGGTTGTCCTCGGTGGTCTCGAGTGCCGCCTCGATGAAGTGGCGCTCGACCAGGTCGGTCGTATCCCGCACCAGATTCCGGAGCGACACCCGTCCGACGAGCGCGGTCAACTGCTCCACCGCACGAGTCAGGTCGCGGGCACCGCGCGGACCGAGGGCGAGCCGGCGCCCGACATCGCGCACGAGGAATCCCAGTCGCTCCCTCGAGCCATCCGGCACCGCGGCACAGGAGACTTCCACTTCGCTGGGCGACCCAAGCTCCCCGCGCAATGACGTCCCGAACAGGCGGACGACGCCATGCTCGCGCAGGGTCGCGAGAATGAGCCCAAGATCCGCCCCTGGACGGCCGATCCACTGCTGCAGCGACTGTCCGCGCACCTGGTCCTCGGTGGGGATCTGCACCAGGTCCAGGAAGGCGCGATTCGCGGACAGCACCCGCCCCTCCCCATCCGTCACGACGAACCCGTCGGGCAGCGCCTCGACAAGCTTGAGCGCCCCGGTGCTCGATTCCGTGGCACCGCTGGAGAATCCGGCCGTCGCGCCGGGAAGAATCCGGATGACGAAGAGCGCCGTGGCGTCCTGCCTGACAAGAGATGTCGCGAGCGTCACCTCGCGGCCGCTCGCGGCCAGCCGGACGGAGAGGTCATCCGCATGGCCATGGGCGCGCACGGCAACCAGCTGATCGATGACCGCCGCTTCGCTCTGGCGATCCAGGTCGAAGGGGAATCCCCGGCCGACCAGCTTCTTCACCGGCTGATCGAAGAGCTGCGAGGCGGCCGGATTCGCCTCGACCACCTTCTGGGTCGAGGCATCGACCATCAGGACGGCTTCCGTGGACAGCTGGAACAGCAGGCGATAGCGGGTTTCGATATGACGCATGCGCCAGTAGTCCCGCTCGAGCGACTGCTGTGCCTCGACCAGCCGCTGTTGAAGCGCGGATACCGCCCGGAGATCCCGGCCGATGGCGACGAGACTGTTCTGGCTCCCCTCAAGCCGCACCGCGGTGTAGGCCACGGGAATATCGTGGCCACTGGCCGAGAGATGATTCACCTGGCGGCGGCGAGAGACGCCGTCCGCCGTGGCTTCCTTGAGCATGTCGACGATCTTGGCGCGGCTCTCGGGGGTGACTGTTTCCGCCCACCCCTGGCCCAGCCAGCCCTTGGACTCTTCGATCGGATAGTCCGTCTGGCCCAGCGTGACATCGCGGATAACACCGGACTCGTCGAGGACGAGTGCGATGTCGGATGCTGCAGTGAGAATAGAAGTCATGGCACGGCCTTTTACCGCGTTCGGGACATCGACGCTCGCGTCGAATGTTTTTGCTAAGCCATTCATTCTCTTCAAATTACAACCCTGCTTCGATGGCTGTCAACCAGGATAGACACCGACAACGACCCTGCCCCGAACCTAGAGCATTCCCAGCGCCATATTCGCGGCTCCCCGAGCATCGGAGGCCGATCCATCCGCGCCAACCTGCTGCACAAGTTCCGGGCACTCGAGAAATGCGCGTCCACCCACGATGACTTTGAGTTCACGGTTGCGTCCCCGCCGGCGCATCTCCCGGATCACATGCCTCACCTGGGCCGCCGAGCGATCGGTGCTCGCGGAAATCGCAGCCACATCAAACCACTCGGCCTCTGTCACCGCGACCAGATCGCGGACATCGTCGCTCGCCGGGGGCAACACCACTTCCCAGCCATCACGCCGGAGGAATTCGGCCACGATCGTGATGCCGAGGGTGTGCTGCTCGCGCGGGGCTCCCGCCACGAGGATCCGGCCGGTGACTGCCGGCTCGACGGGCCCGCGGAGCTGGTCTCCGAAGCCATGGGTGAGCTGCTGCAGTCTCCCGACTCCCAGGGTGACGTCCACGAAGCTGCAACGATCGTCTTCCCACATCGCACCGAGCCGGCGCGCTGCAGGGGCAAACAGCTGGAGATAGAGGTGCTCCGCGGTGAATCCCTTCGTGAGCATGTCCCGGAGGTAATGCTCGACGGATTCTCCTGGATGGGTGAGCCGACGGACGAAGTCCCGGAGGGCTTCTTCGTCGACGGGCGGCAGGGCAGGACCGACCGGACGGAGGTTCATCGGGATTCGGACGTGGGCCGACTTCACCTCACGATGCTGTTGTGAGGAGAGCTGGGTCGACGTCAGGGTAGAGCTGCCGCCGCGGGAGTCAGTCACGGGGCGCCCTCCTGGTTCAGGAGTGGGCAGGCAGAATGGATCGGGGAACACCAAACATTATATGCCCTCCTCCGGGGGGTAACGTCAAGCGCAACCCACCGGATGCTTCGTCAACATGGTGTCACATCTGGTTTACGTCAAGACTGCTTGACGTCCATTGCATCCAACCGTAGGTTCAGGGTCGTCGTTCCCGATTCAGCCCGCGCGCAGTCTACCCCCAGGTCGCCATGCCCGGACTGGCCGAGCCCGTCAACGCAAAAGCCGTCGGATCGGTGCCCCGCCCCAATGCGCCGCGGCGAGTGTATACGCCAGAGGAACGGCTGCGCCGGGATGCATCGCGCTGGACGCTGGTTCAGGGGCTTCTCGCGCCGGTGCAGTTCCTGGTGTTCCTCGTCAGCCTCGCCCTGGTGATCCGCTATCTGCTCACCGGCGACGGCTATGAGGCGGCCTCCATTTCAGTGGTGGTCAAGACGATCACCCTCTACACCATCATGATCACTGGCAGCATCTGGGAGCATGAGGTGTTCGGCTGCTATCTCTTTGCGCCCTCCTTCTTCTGGGAGGACGTCTTCAGCATGCTGGTCCTGGCGCTTCATACGGCCTATCTGGTTGCGCTCGCGGTGGGCCATCTCGGGCCGACCGCGCTGATGCTGCTGGCGCTCGCCGCCTACGCGACCTACCTGATCAACGCGGGACAGTTCCTTTATAAGCTGCGCCTGGCACGCCTCGAAGGCCGGGGCGATCAGGCCGGGAGGGCGAGCGCATGACCGGCATCCTGCTTCCTCCAGTCTCCTGCCCCACGGCGCGCCTCTCCGGCGAACTTCCCGTGATTCGCGAGCGGGGGCAGCGAGAGGTGTTCTGCGGACTGACTGGCATCGTCTGGCTGCACCGGAAGATGCAGGATGCGTTCTTCCTTGTAGTGGGATCACGCACCTGCGCCCATCTCCTCCAGTCCGCGGCGGGCGTAATGATCTTCGCCGAGCCGCGGTTTGCCACGGCGATCATCGAGGATCGCGATCTCGCCGGCCTGGCGGACGCCAACGAGGAGCTTGATCGGGTCGTGACGACACTGCTCGAGCGTCGCCCGGAGGTTCATACGCTGTTCCTGGTGGGCTCCTGTCCATCGGAAGTGATCAAGCTCGACCTGCACCGCGCGGCCTCCCGACTGAGCCGGCGGTTCGCCCCGAACGTCCGGATCCTCAACTACTCCGGCAGCGGGATCGAGACGACCTTCACGCAGGGTGAGGATGCCTGCCTTGCGGCCCTGGTCCCCGAAATGCCCGCCGAGCCGGCGGATGCCGACCCGTCACTGCTCGTCGTCGGAACGCTCCCCGACATCGTGGAAGACCAGTTCGCGCGGCTGTTCTCGGAGATGGGGCTTGCCCAGGTGCAGTTCTTCCCGCCTCGTCGCGCGGCACAATTGCCGGCCGTGGGACCGAACACCCGGGTTCTCCTCGCCCAGCCGTTCCTCAGCGATACGCTGCGAGCCCTGACCGACCGGGGCGCCTCGCACCTGCCGGCACCGTTTCCCTTTGGCGTCAATGGGACGACCCGATGGTTCGCCGCCGCCACCGATGCGTGGCGCATCCCGTCGGAGAGGCTGCGGAGTGCATGCATCGCCGCGTCGGGCCGGGCCCGTGTCGCGCTCGACCGCCAACGTTCCATCCTCGAGGGCAAGCGGGTCATGTTCTTCCCCGACTCCCAGCTCGAGATCCCGCTCGCCCGGTTCCTTGCGGCGGAGCTGGGCATGACGCTGCTCGAGATCGGCACGCCGTACCTGCATCGCGACCTGATGAGCGAAGAACTCGCGCTGCTCCCGCCCGGCACCCAGCTCAGCGAAGGCCAGGATGTCGAGAAGCAGCTCGACCGCTGCCGCGCGCTCCGTCCGGACCTGGTGGTCTGCGGGCTGGGACTGGCGAACCCGCTGGAAGCTGAAGGCTTCGCGACCAAGTGGTCGATCGAGCTGGTCTTCTCGCCGATCCACGGCTACGACCAGGCGGGCGATCTCGCGGAATTGTTCACCCGTCCGCTGATCCGCCGGGATCGGCTCAAGGTGTGACACGCCCATGCAGCTGAGCATCTGGACCTACGAAGGGCCGCCCCACATCGGCGCGATGCGCATCGCGACGGCGCTGACCGACGTGCACTATGTGCTGCATGCCCCTCAAGGCGACACCTACGCCGATCTGCTGTTCACGATGATCGAGCGCTCGGATCGTCGTCCTCCGGTCACCTACACGACGTTCCAGGCCCGGGACCTCGGCAGCGATACCGCCGAACTGTTCAAGAGCGCGGTACGCGACGCCTTTGAGCGGTTTCAGCCGGCGGCGCTGCTGGTGGGGGCTTCCTGCACCGCAGAGCTCATCCAGGACGACCCCGGCGGTCTCGCCAAGGCGCTGAATCTCCCGGTGCCGATCATCCCGCTGGAGCTGCCCGCGTACCAGCGGCGAGAGAACTGGGGCGCCAGCGAGACTTTCTATCATCTCGTCCGCGCGCTCAACCACGGCGCCCCCCGGCGCCCGGCGCCCGACCCCGCGACGATTGCCCAGCGGGGGCGCCCGGCGCGGTGCAACCTGCTCGGCCCGACGGCGCTTGGGTTCCGGCATCGGGATGATGTCACCGAGATCACGCGGCTGCTCGAGCGGCTGGGCATCGAGGTCGCTGTCGTCGCGCCGCTTGGCGCCTCGGCGGCGGATGTCGCCCGGCTCCACGAGGCGGACTTCAACGTCGTCCTGTACCCGGAGTCCGCACAGACCGCAGCGGAGTGGCTCAAGCGCACCTTCCACCAGCCCTATACCAAGTCGGTGCCAATCGGTCTCGGCGCGACGCGGGATTTCGTCCGCGAGGTGGCCACCTTTGCCGGGCTCGATGTCGAGGCCGCCGTGGCCTCGGTCGGGGCGCGTTCCGCCTGGTATTCGCGGTCCGTCGACTCGACCTACCTCACCGGCAAGCGAGTCTTCATCTTCGGCGACGCCACTCATGCACTGGCGGCCGCGCGGATCGCCAACGAAGAGCTCGGCTTCAAGGTGGTCGGCCTCGGCACCTACATGCGGGAGCGGGCGCGCGAGGTGCGCGCCGCCGCTGAGCTGCTCGGCCTGACGGCGATCATCAGCGACGACTATCTCGAGGTCGAAGCCGCCATCGCGCATGCCGCACCGGAATTGGTGCTGGGCACGCAGATGGAGCGGCACATCGCCAAGCGACTCGGCATCCCCTGCGCGGTGATCTCGGCGCCCGTCCACGTGCAGGACTTTCCGGCTCGCTACTCGCCGCAGATGGGCCCCGAAGGTGCGAGCGTCATCTTCGACACCTGGACCCATCCGCTGATGATGGGGCTCGAGGAGCACCTCCTCGCG
Organism: Gemmatimonadales bacterium; assembly: GCA_044229445.1. GTDB lineage: Bacteria > Gemmatimonadota > Gemmatimonadetes > Gemmatimonadales > GWC2-71-9 > JADJOM01. The sequence goes on from JBGASX010000081.1 coordinate 7,594, forward strand.
ATGTTCCGGGAGGACTTCGAGTTCAACGACACTGCGCCGTCGCATCTCGGAGCCAAGGCGCCGCCCCCCGTGCCGGCCGCCGTTCCGGAGCCCGTCGCGGCCACCGAGGCGGCCGTCCCGACCCGCGAGGCCGAGACTGCGGTCGCCACCCTGGTGGCCGAGCCCGCACCGGAGCCAGAGGCTGCACCGGCGCCGGCGGTGAGTGTCACCGGGACGCCGTGGTCGGCAGAGGCGGAGAAGGAACTGAAGAAGATCCCGTTCTTCGTGCGTGGAAAGGCGCGGCGAAACACCGAGCGCTACGCCGCTGAGCGCCAGCTCACGGAGATCACCCTGACGACGCTGTACGAGGCGAAGGCGCACTATGGCCGCTAAGGCCGCCCCGGCGATCCGGTTCGTCATCGTGACCCTCGACGCCCATCTGGCGGAGGCGTTCACGCGGGCGGCTCGTGCCCTGGCCCGGGACCTCCCGAGCCTGGATCTCCGGCTGCATGTCGGTGCCGACTGGGCGACGGATCCCGCCGCGGCGGAGCGGTGCCGGGAAGACCTCCGGGCGGCGCACTTCGTCGCGGTCACGCAGGTGTTCCAGGAGGACATGGCCCAGGAGATCCTGCCCACGCTGCGCGAGCATCATGCGCGGTACGACGCGATCCTGTGCGCCCTGTCGACCTCCGAGCTGGTGCGCCTGACGCGGATGGGGCGCTTCTCGATGTCGGAAGACGAAAAGCGCAGCGCCTGGTCGCCGCTCTCCCTCCTGAAGAAGCTCCGCGGCGAGAAGAAGGATGGCCGGAGTTCGGGGGAGCGGCAGATGACGATGCTCCGAACGCTCCCCAAGCTGCTCAAGTTCATCCCGGGAACGGCGCAGGATGTTCGCGCCTACTTCCTGTCGCTGCAGTACTGGCTGGGCGGTACCGACGTCAACGTCGCCAACCTGGTCCGGCTCCACGTCGATCGCTACGCGGCGGGTCCGCGCGCGAGCCTGAAGGGGAAGCTCACGGTCGGCGAGCCGGAGATCTATCCGGAAGTTGGTGTCTATCATCCGGACCTCGAGCACCGCGGTATTTCCGAAGACCGGGCCGCGCTGCCCGTCGCCGGCAAGGCAGGCACCGTCGGCGTCCTGGTCGGCCGGTCCTATCTGCTCGCCGGAAACACCGCACACTACGACGCCGTGATCCGGGCGCTCGAGTCCCGGGGCCTCGCGACGATCCCGGCCTTTGCCTCGGCACTCGACGCCCGGCCGGCGATCGACCGCTACATGCGTGACGGCGATGGCAAACCGCTGGTGGACGCCCTGGTCTCGCTGACGGGGTTCTCGCTGGTGGGAGGACCCGCCTACAACGACGCCGAGGCCGCGAGCGCGGTGCTCGCCGCATTGGACGTCCCGTATCTGTCGCTGCAGACGCTGGAGTTTCAGACCATCGAGGAGTGGGATGGCGACGCCCGCGGGCTCAATCCGCTGCAGGCGACGCTGCAGGTTGCGATCCCCGAGCTCGATGGCGCGATCGGCCCGCTGGTCTACGGTGGCAAGGGCCGCCCCAGGGCCGATCAGCCCGCGACGTCCGAACCGATCGACGACCGGGTCGCGCTGCTGGCCCGGCGGGTCGCGAAGCTGGTCGCACTCCGCCGCCGGCCCCGGGCCGACCGGAAGCTGGCGATCGTCATCTTCAACTTCCCGCCGAACGCCGGCAACACCGGCAGTGCAGCCTACCTCGGCGTCTTCCCCTCGCTGCAGCGGGTGCTCGGCGCGCTCAAGGAGCAGGGGTACACGGTGGATCTGCCCGACGGCGTCGACGCCCTTCGAGCCGCCATCACCGAGGGAAACGCCGCGGTCTACAGCGCGCCCGCAAACGTACATACCCGGATCCCGGCGGACGATCACGTCAGGCGTGAGCCCTACCTGTCCGACATCGAGCGCACCTGGGGACCGGCGCCGGGCCGGCAGCTCACCGACGGCGGTTCGCTGTTCGTCCTCGGCGCCCAGTTCGGCAATGTCTTCGTCGGCGTCCAGCCTTCCTTCGGCTGGGAAGGCGATCCGATGCGCCTGCTGTTCGAGGGTAATTTCTCGCCGACCCACGCCTTCTCGGCGTTCTATCGCTGGGTGCGGGAGGACTTCGGGGCCGACGCCGTACTCCACTTCGGCACGCATGGCGCGCTCGAATTCATGCCTGGCAAGCAGGTCGGGCTGTCCGGGCGATGCTGGCCGGACCGGCTGATCAGCGACCTGCCGAATGTCTATCTGTACGCCTCGAACAACTCCTCCGAGGGCACACTCGCCAAGCGGCGGGGCGGTGCCACGCTGGTGTCCTATCTGACCCCGGCCGTCGCAAACGCGGGGCTGTACCGCAAGCTCGCCGAACTCAAGTCGAGCCTGGACCGGTATCGCGCGCTGGGCCCGGAGGCGCAGGGCGACCGGATCACGCTGGGTGCGATGATCCAGACCGAGGCCGCCGCGCTGGATCTCGCGATCGCCGACCCGATGTGGGGGACGGACGAACTCGAGGAGCGGATCGCGGTGGTGCGGGAGAAGCTGCTCGAGCTCGAGTACGCCCTCATTCCCGTCGGGCTCCACGTCGTCGGCGAGGTGATGTCGCCGGAGGAGCGGCGCTCCACGATCGAGGCGCTCGCCGCGACCGGCTGCAACGAGGAGGAACTCGCGCGCGCCGACCGGCTTCTGGGCGAGGATCACGAAGTCCCAGGCATCCTGCGGGCCCTGGACGGCCGCTACATCGCCCCGGCCCCGGGCGGCGACCTGATTCGCACACCCGGCGTGCTGCCGACCGGGCGCAACCTGTACGGGTTCGACCCGTACCGGGTGCCCAGCGGTTTCGCGCTGCTCGAAGGACGCAAGCGGGCCGCGCAGCTCCTCGAACGGCATATCGGCGGTGGGAATGCGTTCCCCGAGACCATCGCCATGGTCCTCTGGGGCACCGACAACATGAAGTCGGAGGGCACTCCGCTCGCGACCGCGCTCGCGCTGCTCGGAGCGGCCCCCCGCTTCGACGACGTCGGCCGCCTCTGCGGCGCGCGGCTGATCTCGCTCGAGCAGCTCGGCCGGCCGCGGGTCGACGTGGTGCTGACCCTCTCCGGCATCTTCCGCGACCTGCTGCCGCTCCAGACCAAGCTGCTCGCCGAGGCGGCGCTGCTGGCCGCGAAGGCGGAGGAGCCGGTTGAGCTCAACTTCGTCCGCAAGCACACCCTTGAACACATGCGGGAGTTCGGGTGCGACCTCGAGACGGCGGCGCTGCGGGTGTTCGGCAATGCCGACGGCGCCTATGGCTCGAACGTCAATCTGCTGATCGACACGGGGCGCTGGGAGTCGGAAGACGATCTGGCCGAGCAGTTCGTCCGGCGAAAGTGCTTCGCCTACGGCGTGGACGCCCGCCCCGCCGCGCAGTCGGCGCTCATGCAGCGCGCCCTCGCGGGCGCGGCGGTCTCCTTCCAGAATCTCGATTCGGTGGAGCTCGGTACGACCGACATCGACCAGTATGTCGAGTCGCTCGGCGGCATGAACCGGGTGATCACCCGTGCCCGTGGCGAGAAGCCCGCGGTGTATGTCGGCGATCACACCGGGGCCTCGGGCAAGATCCGGACGCTCGAGGAGCAGGTCGCGCTGGAGACGCGCACCCGGCTGCTCAATCCGAAGTGGTTCGAAGCGCAACTCAAGTACGGGTACGAAGGCGTGCGCAACCTCGCGGGGCACGTCAGCACCACGTTCGGCTGGTCCGCGACCGGCAGCAGCATCCCTCAGTGGGTCTACACGGAGGTCACCGAGACCTTCGTGCTCGATCCCGCCATGCGCGAGCGGCTCGCCGCTCTCAATCCCTCTGCGGCGGCGGGCATGGCCCAGCGGCTCCTGGAAGCGAATGACCGGGGCTACTGGCAACCCGACGACGCAACGCTCGACGCGCTCAAGCGCGCCAGCGCCGACCTCGAAGACCGCCTCGAAGGGGTCGTCACGGAGTCCGCCGCATGACCGCCATCTCGCCAAACCGCAAATCCCTTCCCGTCGTGGGTTCCCTCCCCGGCGATGGCGAAGGCAGCCTGCAGGTCCACCTCGACAGTAGCGACAAGATCGGCACGGCTCTCGTCCTCGCAGTGTACGGCAAGGGCGGCATCGGCAAATCCACCACATCGTCCAATCTCTCCGCCGCCTTCTCGCACCTCGGCAAGCGGGTGATCCAGATCGGCTGCGACCCCAAGCACGATTCCACCTTCACGCTGACCCGTCGGATGGTCCCGACGGTGATCGACGTGCTCGAAGGTGTCGATTTCCATCCGGAAGAGCTGCGCACCGAGGATTTCGTGTTCGAGGGCTACAACGGCGTTCTCTGCGTCGAGGCGGGAGGCCCGCCCGCCGGCACCGGGTGCGGCGGCTATGTCGTCGGGCAGACCGTCAAGCTCCTCAAGGAACACCATCTGCTCGAGGACAGCGACGTCGTCGTCTTCGACGTGCTGGGTGACGTGGTCTGCGGCGGGTTCGCCGCCCCGCTCCAGCATGCCGACCGCGGGCTCATCGTCACCGCCAACGACTTCGATTCGGTCTTCGCCATGAACCGGATCGTCCAGGCGATCGGGGCCAAGGCCAAGAACTACAACGTGCGGCTCGGCGGCGTGATCGCCAACCGCAGCGCGGCGACCGACCAGATCCGGCGCTACACCGATCGCGTCGGCATGAACGTGCTGGCGCACTTCAAGGATCTCGACGTCGTGCGCCGCAGCCGCCTGAAGAAGTGCACCCTATTCGAGATGGAGCCCGCGGAGGGACTCGAAGAGGTCAAGGGCGAGTACCTGAAGCTGGCGCAGACGCTGCTCGACGGGACCGACCCGATCGCACCGACCGCGCTCAAGGACCGGGAGATCTTCGATCTGCTCGGATTCGACTGATGTCACAGGCCGTGGCCCCTTCGACCTACGACACCCGGCGGGCGTGGCTCGAGGAGTACTTCGATCGTACCGCCGCGCAGACCTGGGCGCGCCTGACGTCCAACGCGCCGGTGGGACGGATCCGTGCTTCGGTACGGGCGGGGCGGGAGCGGATGCGGCATACCCTGCTCTCCTGGCTGCCCGCCGATCTGTCTGGGCGCCACGTCCTCGACGCCGGCTGCGGCACGGGCATGGTCGCCATGGAGCTGGCGCGCCGCGGAGCGCGGGTGACGGCGGTGGATCTCTCGCCGACGCTCACGGCACTCGCGGCCGAGCGGATGCCCGAGGAGTACCGGGACCAGGTGCGATTTCTTGCGGGGGACATGCTCGACGAGGCGCTGGGCCCGTATGACCATGTGCTCGCGATGGATTCACTGATTCATTACGCCTCCTGGGACATGGTCGAGGCGTTGCGGCGGCTGGCCGGTTCGGCGAGGACCTCGGTGGTGTTCACCTTTGCCCCGAAGACCCCGCTGCTCGCCACGATGCATGCGGTGGGCTCGCTCTTCCCGAGGGGCAATCGCTCTCCGCGCATCGAGCCGGTCGCCGAGCACAGGCTGCGGGCCGAAATCGCAGCACACGCCGGCCTGCGCGACTGGCGGTTTGCGCGGACGGAACGAATTCAGCACGGCTTCTATACGTCGCAGGCAGCGGAACTCACGCGATGACTTACGCGGAAAGGTGGGACCGGTATACTAGACCCTGTCGGGCACTCCCCCGCCCCGGTGGCATGGGGAGCGTTCCGGTATCGTCGACTATCATTCAGCACGGCTTCTATACGTCGCAGGCAGCGGAACTCACGCGATGACTTACGCGGAAAGGTGGGACCGGTATACTAGACCCTGTCGGGCACTCCCCCGCCCCGGTGGCATGGGGAGCGTTCCGGTATCGTCGACTATCCCGTTCTTCGTCTCGAGGAGACCGTTGTGACCATCACGCTGATCGGCGCGGGCAGTGCCGCGCTGCTGACTGTCTGGTATCTGACCCGGCGTACCGTCCGGGTTCCCTGCGAGCTGGATCTGGAAGCGACCCAGGACCATTTCCATGCGCACGCGCGCCTGCAGGGGGAGGTCGTCCACGAGGGCGACGAGGTGCTGGTGCATGGTGCGCCGGACCGCATTCAGCTCGGTGAGCGCCGGCTGATCGCCACGGAGGCCACGGTGACCCATGTCAGCCTGCCCCGCCGTCTGATGACGCGCATCCTGGGCACCGCGCACATCACCGATCTCTACGACGTCGGATTCGAGGGCTGACCATGTATCCGACTCAGACCTCCGCCCCGGTGAACGAGGCGACCCGCGCCGCCCAGCAGGAAACGGCGCTGAGCCCCCGCTTCTACACGACCGATTTCGCCGAGCTCGACCGGCTCAACATCGAACCGCTCCGCGCGGAATGGGACAAGATCGTCGCCGAGTTCCGGAGCGACCCGAACCAGGACCACTTCAAGCGGAACGCGGACTTCGACGCCGACTTCTCGGGCATGTCACCGAGCCTTCGGCAGTCGTTCATCGATTTCCTGGTGAGCTCGGTGACGGCCGAATTCTCCGGCTGCATCCTGTACGCCGAGATCAAGCGGCGGGTGAAGAATCCGGACGTGCGCGAGCTCTTCGGGTTCATGAGCCGCGACGAGGGACGCCACGCCGGGTTCATCAATCACACGCTCTCGGACTTCGACGTCCGGGTGGATCTCTCGTTCCTGACCCGGGCCAAGAAGTACACCTACTTCAAGCCGAAGTACATCTATTACGCCACCTACCTGTCGGAGAAGATCGGGTACGCCCGCTACATCACGATCTACCGGCAGCTGCAGGCGCATCCGGAGTTCCGGTTCCACCCGATCTTCAAGTGGTTCGAGAACTGGTGCCTCGATGAGTTCCGGCACGGCGAGGCGTTCGCGATCCTGATGCGGGCCAACCCGCAGTTCCTGAGCGGCGTCAACCGGCTCTGGATCCGGTTCTTCCTGCTTGCGGTCTTCGCAACGATGTACGTGCGGGACCACCTGCGGGAGAGCTTCTTCAAGGAAATGGGCTTCGACGTCAACGACTTCGATCGCCGGGTGATCGCGCTGACCAACCAGATCAGCCAGCAGGTCTTCCCCGACACGATCGACGTGGACAACCCGAAGTTCTGGACCCTGCTCGAGAAGATGTACCGGAACACCGTCGCGCTGGACGAGAACCGGAAGGGGAAGGGCTCGAAGCTCAAGGACATCGCGCTCCAGGCCTCGAACGCCTTCACCTTCCTCAGACTGTTCCTGCTCCCGGTCCGGCGCAAGGCACTGCCGGCGGACGTCCGACTCGAGCCCGTCTGGTAGAGGATCTCATGCTGCTGGCGATGCGCAACAAGTTCGTCTCCAAGGTGGCCACGCTCGGCCCGCGTTATCTGCCGTTCGCGGACGTGGCCACTGCCGACGTGCCGCTCTCGCGACTCTGGCGGCTGAGCCTGTTCCAGCTCTCGGTCGGCATGGTGCAGACATTGTTCGTCGGCACCCTGAACCGGGTGCTCATCGTCGAACTCAGCGTGCCGGCGACGGTCGTGTCGCTCGGCATCGCGATCCCACTGCTCGTCGCGCCGTTCCGCGCGCTCATCGGTTTCCGCTCCGACACCCATCGCAGCATTCTCGGCTGGCGACGCGTGCCCTTCATCTGGGTCGGTACGCTGCTGCAGTTCGCCGGCCTCGCGATCATGCCCTTCGCGCTGCTCAACCTGCAGCCGGGCGGGACGGTCCATCAGCAGTGGGTCGGCTACATCGGATCGGCGCTCTCGTTCTTCCTGGTCGGCGCCGGAGCGCACACCACCCAGACGGCCGGCCTGGCCCTGGCGAGTGACATCGCCCCGCCCGACAAGCGGCCGCGCGTCATCGCGATGATGTACCTGGCCCTGCTCTGCGGGACGGTGATCAGTGCCTTCCTGCTCGGCGAACTGCTGAAGGGCTTCTCACCGATCCGCCTGATCCAGGTGATCCAGGGATCGGCGATGGTGAGCGTGCTGCTCAACGCGGTCTCGCTGTGGAAGCAGGAGGCGCAGGTCCGGGGGATCGTCCCGTACAAGAAGGGCGAGCGCCGTCCGCTGTTCCGTGAGGCGTGGCGGGTGTTCACCGAGGGCGGCCGGGCGGTGCGACTCCTGACCGCCGTCGGGTTCGGGTTCTTCGCCTTCAACATGCAGGATGTCCTGCTCGAGCCGTACGGTGGCGAGATCCTGCATCTGGGCGTCGGTCAGACCACGGCGCTGACCGGCATCATGGCCGCCGGCGCGATCCTGGCCTTCTGGCTCGCCGCCGGCGCCCTCGAGCGCGGCTGGGATCCGATCCGCCTTGCCGCGGCGGGCGCCCTGGTCGGCCTTGCCGCCTTTGCGTTCGTCATCTTCGCAGCCCCGCTCAATTCGCCCGGACTCTTCCGCCTCGGCACGATGCTGATCGGATTCGGCGAAGGGCTCTTCGGCGTCGGCACCCTCGCGTCCGCCATGGCCCTGGGCGAGTCCCAGCACGGCATCGCGCTCGGCGCGTGGGGGGCGGTCTTCGCCACCGCGGAGGGCCTGGCCCTGGCCTCGAGCGGCGTGATCAAGGATGCGCTGGCGGGCGTCGTGGCCCGGGGTACGCTGGGCCCCGGCCTCAGCATTCCCTCCTTCCCCTACAGCGTGGTCTACCACATTGAAATTGCGGCGCTGTTCGCGACCCTCATCGCCCTCGGACCGCTGGTGACTTCGGATCGGATTCAGCCCGCGACACCACACCCGGAGCGATTCGGCCTCGCCGATCTCCCCGCCTGAGCTTTTTCACCCTGTACGGAGGAGGTAGTACCGATGCAACATCTCGATGGCGCGCAGATCACGCTGTACGCGTTCTGGCTCTTCTTCTTCGGATTGATCTACTATCTGCGGAAGGAAGACAAGCGCGAGGGCTACCCCCTCGAACTCGATAACGGCTACAAGCGGGACGGGTTCCCGCCGGTGCCGCCGAAGAAGACCTACATCGCGCAGGATGGGAAGGAGGCACAGCGGTGAGCACCTCCAAGTTGGCTCCGACCGGCCGGGGATCCGGCGCTCCGTTGATTCCCACCGGGAATCCGCTCGTGGACGCCGTGGGACCCGCCTCGTATGCGGATCGTGCGGACGTTCCCGATGTCACCGCGCATGGCGACGCGAAGATCGTCCCGATGCGCATGGCGCCGGGCTTCTCGATCGCCGAGGGTGATCCGGATCCCCGCGGGCTCAAGGTGAAGGCATGTGACGGGCAGATCGCCGGCGTGATCGTCGACCTCTGGGTCGACCGGGCCGAGCCGCAGGTTCGCTACTACGAAGTCCAGCTCACCGGCTCCGACAAGATCGTGATGCTGCCCGCGCCGTTCGTCCAGTGGCCCAACTTCGGCCTGACCAAGACCGATCATGTGCGGGTCAAGGCGATCACCGCCGCGCAGTTCAAGGATGTGCCGGCGATCCGCAGCCCGATGCAGATCACCTTCCTCGAGGAAGACAAGATCATGGGCTACTACGCCGGTGGCCACCTGTACGCCACTCCCGAGCGGTCCAAGCCGATCATATGACCGTCGATCGCACCCGGATCAAGGGCATCGCCGCTCCGCTCCCCGACGGAGAGCACCTGCTCTGGGAAGGAGCGCCCGACCGGGCCGCTCTCGCCCGCCACTCCCTGCATGTGCGGGTGGTGGCGGGGTATTTCGCCGTGATCATCCTCCTCGGGCTGGTCGGGGCGCTGCGGGAGCACTTGGCGATCAACGAGGTGCTCGTGACGCTGGCCACCCAGCTCCTGCTGAGTGGCCTGGTGATCGGGGCCGTCCAGCTCTACGCCCTGGTGACGGCGCGGGCCACGATCTATGCCATCACCGATCGCCGCGTGGTGATGCGAGTCGGTGTGGTCCTGCCGACCACGATCAACATTCCGTTTCATCTGGTGAATGCGGCGTCGGCCCGAGAATTCCGGGACGGCACCGGGCAGATCTCCTTCGCGATCCAGCCGCCGGATCGGCTGGGGTTCGTGCATCTCTGGCCGCATGTGCGGCCCTGGCATCTGCGCTGGCCTGAACCGATGCTGCGAGGGTTGACCAACACCGCCGAGGTCGCGCGGATCGTCCGGGAAGCGGCCGCCACGGCGGGCCCGATCCTGAGCGCGCCGGCCGCGCCATCGGCGCCGGCCATTCGCGTGAATGGATCCCTGTCCACGGCACACAAGGCGGCGACATCGTGACCGAGATTTTCGTCGAGCCGGAACCCGGGACGTCCGCCGATTCCACGATCAAGGTGCCGAAGCTGCCGCTCATCGGCGCCGCGGTCCTTGCCGTGCTGGCGTACACGATCGCGGTGAGTGCCCGGGTCTATGGGGTCGGCGCCTCGAACGAGGCGGTCTCCGTTCCGATGGTGGAGCGCTCGATCCGGTTTACGACCGAACAGGATGGCAGCCTCACCGTGCTCGACGTCAACACCGGGCGGGATATCGTGCATCTGACGCAGGACGGGAACGGGTTCCTGTTCGGTGCGCTGCGCGGAATCGCCTACAAGCGAAGCATCGCCAAGGTCGCCCCGGAAACGCCGTTCGCCCTGACACGGTGGCAGAACGGCAGGATCACGCTCGACGATCCCAGTACGGGAATGCACATCGCCGTGAATTCGTTCGGCCCGACCCAGGTCGCGTCGTTCGAGCAGCTCTTTGCGGAGGAGAAAGCGGCGCCCTAGCGTGACCCGGACCCGGAAGCCTCCGGGGGCACCGATTCACCAGTGGCGGGAATCTCGGAGCGGCAGGCGACGTCATTCTCCCCGCCCGACGCCGAGCGCCGGTACGCAAGGATGTGCACGACCGCCTCGAAGCCCTTTGGCCGGAAGCGCCCGTCGAGTCGCGTGGTGATGGCCGAGCTGGTATAGGCCTGATCGGGCACGATCACCACGCTCGTCGCAAAGCGGCCCGCGTTGTCCACCACGGCCGTGAACTTCCCTCCTCCGACAAAGCTCATCGTGACGGTATCGGCACCGGCCCGGTGCTCGACCCGGACACGATCTGCGCCCGGTACGCTCGCCCAGAGTCCCTGGCACTCCCGGCTGCCCTGCACCGCCGGGGTCCCATAGCGCACGTCATACACGCCGGTCAGTGCCCCAGGGAGAAAACCCCGCTCCGTTCCGCGCTGATTGTTCGGCGTGCCATCCGGCTCGAAGCGGACCTTGGTGCCGAACTCGGTCGTGATCTCGACGATGTCCGGCTTCGGGAACTCGTAGCGCAACCCGGACTCTCCATCGCGGAACTGGACGCTGGAGGCGCGGACGACCTCGACCCGTCCCGTGAGCTCGCGTCCCCCCCGCAGCAGGATGCGATCAAGCGGCGCCGCGGTGTAGGTGGTGTAGGCCGGCGGGTACTTCGACGGATCGACGCCAACCCCGGCACGCGTCGGCGGCACCACCCGCCGAACTTCGTCGCGCGACTTCGGTGCGGGCAGTGCCCCCATGGTCAGGGAGGGGATGCCCGCACGTGGCAGCGTGCCGCTCGCCGCCTCACTGTGGGTGAGCACCGGTTGCGTCAGTGCGCCGGAGTCGGCGACAACCGCCCGCGGGGTATCCACAGGCGCCACCCGCCGCTCGCGCAGCATCCGGCCGAGTGAAAGCACCGGCACCGCGAGCGCCAGCGTCCCCACCAGCATGAGGGTCTTGCCGCGACGGGAGATCGCAAACGGGGGGATCGGCGGCAGTGGAGCGCCCGATCGGGGCCCTGCAGACTGCGCCCACGACCTGCGTGCCGGGGTGGGAGCCGGCCCAGCGGCGGTCGAAACTGGCCGCGGTGTCCCACTCCTGGTGGGAGTGACGCGTCTGGGCTGCACCGGGCCGGGCGCGGGCCTCGGCGCCTCGACGCCCACCTGAAGCTGCTCCGGCCCGATGATGCCCAGCCCGTAGGCCCAGGTCTCGACCGCCCACACCGCCCATTCCTGCTGCAGGAAGCCATCGGCGACGAGCGTCACCGTAAGACCGCCCCGAATGCGTTCCCATACGCCAGGTTCCCGGCCGGCCTCCATCAGCCGGTCCGGGATCCCGAATTCGGCGGCACGGACCAGCAGTGCGATGAGGGGCCGGGCGTCGCCGCCGCACGCATCGAGCAGCAGATTCCGCAGCACCTGGTGACTGGCCGCGGGCCACGCCGCCGGATCCTGAACCAGGTCTCGCAGCGCAACACGTACCTTCGGCATCAGCGCGACGCTCATCGCGCTACTTCACCCGGCGCGCGCTGAGACGACCCGTGAGCCGGCACCGTTCGACCTTCACCCAGGAGATGACCGTGCGCGTGGTGGTCTGCGCCCGCGCCTCGAAGCCGTCCTGGGTGAATCGTCCCGCCATCCAGAAGGCGTAGTCGGTGCCATCCTTCCGCCCGTAGACCGGTCCCGCTTCCATGTTCCCTTCCGGCGAAACGCGCCCACGCACCTCCGGGCGGGAGAGAAACTGAAAGGTACGGCTGGTCGAGTCGTAGGCGATCGTCTCCATCGTGGGCACCGGCCAATGGACGGCAGCGGAGCCGTCGATGCAGGACGGGTCGCCAGTGACTGTCTCGAGCGTCCGCTCCACCCGATAGACGCCGGAGTACTCCCCGTTGATCGGGGTCGGCTTCGGCGGCTTCGGCTGGCTGGCGCGGATCTGGGCGGTCAGCGCGGCCGCGTCGATCGCCATCTGCGGGGCGCGCTGCCGCGCCACGATCATGGCTGGCACCGCGAGCGCGACCAGGGTGATGACGACGATACCGAACATGATCCGGTCGCGGCGGCGGTCTTGAGGACTCAGCGGCGTCGTCGACGGGACC
>JBGASX010000082.1:0-19994 GCA_044229445.1 Gemmatimonadales bacterium
AGCGGGGCGGCGGCGAGCAGGAGAGTCAGAGGCAGGGTGCGACGCATGCGGACTCCAGAGAGGTTGTCCGATGATCGCCCGGGATTCCCGGGGCCGCAAGCCCGGAACGCCCGACAATTCCGGGTGGGCCACGCCCCATGCGAAACCGGTCTCGCTGGTGCCGCAGCGGGTCCCGCCGCAGATTCCCGGCATGCCAGCTCCCCAGCTGTTTCCGCTCGCCACCCCCGTGCTCCCATGATCGTCGAGGCCTGCCTCGAGACGGTGGCCTCGGCCGTTGCCGCCGAACGGGCCGGCGCTGACCGGATCGAACTCTGTTCCGATCTGGTGGAGGGCGGCGTGACCCCGAGCGCCGGGCTGCTCCGTGCGGTCCGCGCCCGCATCGACATTCCGATTCACGTCCTCATCCGGCCCCGCGGTGGTGAGTTCGTCTTCGATGCCGCCGAGGAAGAGGTGATGCTGGCGGACATCCGTGAGGCTCGGCGGTCCGGCGCGGATGGAGTCGTGATCGGGGCACTCTCGAACGGCCAGCGGATCCATCGGGCACGCACCGAGCGACTGGTCGCCGCGGCGGGCACGCTGGCCTGCACCTTTCACCGCGCCTTTGACGTCACCCCCGATCTTGACGCGTCGCTCGCGCTGCTGGTGGAGCTGGGCGTGTCTCGGGTGCTCACCTCGGGGGGTGCCCCCACGGCCATCGAGGGGAGCGCCACGCTCGCGCGGCTGCAGTCACGCTGGGGCGAGCGGATCACGCTCCTGGCCGGCGGGGGCGTGCGCGCCGGCAACGTCCGGCGGCTCGTCGAGCAGACCGGCGTTCGCGAAGTCCACCTCGGTCCCAGGCTCGCCGAAGGGCGCGGCATGGATATCGAAGAGCTCGAGGCGACACTCGCCGCGCTGCGCGGCTGAAACGGAAACAGGCTCCACCCTTGCGCCGTAGGGCGGCAACCCTCAACCCAGGTCTCTTCCGGATGCGATTCCCTCCTCGTGGTCTTCTCGTCGCCGGTCTCCTCGTGGTGGCCGTACCGGTCGCGGCCCAGGACGCCCCCGATCGCGACGCGATTCTGGCCGTGTCCAAGCGCCTCTTCGACGGGATGCGTGCCGGCGACAGTGCGATGGTGCGCTCCACCTTCCATCCCAAGGCCTTCCTCGCGAGTTCCTTCGTGCGGCAGGGCACCCCGGCGATCCAGGTGGACGAGGGTCCGGATGGGTTCGTGAAGGCGGTCGGTACGCCGCACACCGAGGTCTATGACGAGCGCGTCGCTCATCCGGTGGTGCAGCAGGACGGAGCCTTCGCCACGCTCTGGTTGGACTACACCTTCTATCTCGGGGACAAGAAGAGCCACTGCGGTGTGGATGCCTTCTTCATGGCGAAGGAGGGTGCCGACTGGAAGATCGTGGCGATCATGGACACGCGGCGCAAAGAGGAGTGCCCCGATCTGTGAGCGAACCGATCAGCTGGGCGGATTTCGAACGGGTGGAGCTGCGCATCGGGACGATCGTCGCGGTGGACGATTTTCCCGAGGCACGGAAGCCGGCGTGGAAGCTCACCGTCGATTTCGGTGAGTTCGGGACGCGGCGCTCAAGCGCCCAGATCACGACGCACTACACCAAGGCCGATCTGCTCGGGCGACAGGTCCTGGCGGTACTCAACTTCCCACCCAAGCAGATCGGGCCGTTCCGCTCCGAGGTTCTGGTGACCGGATTTGCGGACGAGAGCGGGGCCATCGTCCTCGCCATGCCCGAGCGGAAGGTCCCCAACGGGGCTCGGCTGATCTAGGGCGGCCGGCCCTGCTGGCGTGCCTTGGAGCCGGTTGGTGCGCACGGCCGTGCGCGCTTACACGGCCGTGCGCGCCTACACCCGTCGGATACCCCTCCTCCCGCCCTTTCGATAGATTTCCTGCCCTATGCCCGCCTACCAGTTTCCCGAGTCCCACGTCTTCTACCGGAAGCTCACCCGGCGCTTTCCGCTCATCACCCGCGGCGAGGGGTGCTGGCTGATCGACGCCGACGGCAACCGCTATCTCGATGGCTCCGGCGGGGCGTTCGTCGCCAATCTGGGCCACGGGATCTGCGAGATCGGCCAGGCGATGGCCGACCAGGCCTCGAAGATCGCCTACATCAACGGCACCGCATTCACCAATGAAGCGGTCGAGGCGCTCGCCGACGAACTGGCACCGCTCCTCCCGCCGGAACTCGACAAGTTCTACTTCCTGGGGAGCGGTTCCGAGGCGGTCGAGGCCGCGCTCAAGCTCGCCCGCCAGTACTGGGTCGAGACCGGCAAGCCGTCGAAGCACAAGGTGATCGCGCTCTTCCCCGCCTATCACGGGAACACGCTGCTCGCGCTCTCCGCCTCGGCGCGCGAGCACTACAAGACCTACTATCGCGAGTGGCTGGTCGACATCCACCGCATCCCGGCGCCGTACAGCTATCGCTGCGAGTGCGGCGGCAGCACGACCGCCAACTGCCCGGTCTGCGACGGCTCCGGTCTCGACGCTGCCATTCAGCAGCTCGGCGCCGACAACGTCGCGGCCTTCATCGTGGAGCCGGTCGGTGGCAGCAGCACCGGACATGCGGTGCCGAGGCCGGACTACTTCAAGCGAGTCCGGGAGATCTGTGATCGCAACAAGGTGCTGCTCATCGCCGATGAGGTGCTGGTCGGCGCGGGGCGGACCGGCACCTGGTCGGCGATCGAGCAGTACGGTGTCGTTCCCGACATCATGACCTTCGGCAAGGGAATCACCGGCGGCTATGCGCCGCTCTCCACGGTCGTCGCGTCGCGGAAGCTGCTCGATCCGATCGCGAAGGGCTCCGGTGCGCTGCTCCACGCGCAGACCTTCAGCCATCACCCGGTGCTCGCGGCGGCGGGACTCGCGGCCGTGCGCTACATCAGGCAGCATGGCCTCGTCGAGCGCTGCCGGACGATGGGGAAGGTGTTCCACCAGAAGCTCGAGCCGCTCCGCGCACTCCCCTATGTCGGGGATGTGCGCGGGCGCGGACTGCTGGCCGGCATCGAGTTCGTGCAGGACAAGGGGAGCCGAGCCCCCTTCCCGCGGAAGCTCAAATTCGCGGAGACCTTCAGCGAGCAGGCGCTGGCGGCAGGGCTGATGACCTGGGCCAACATGGGCCAGGCCGATGGCACGAACGGTGATCTCTCCTGCCTCGCGCCGCCGTTCGTGATCACCGAACCCGAGATCGATGAACTGGTGCGGCGCTTCACGACCGCACTCGAGCAGACCATCACGAAGCTGAATCCCTAGGCTTGTAAGCGCGCACGGCCGTGCGCGCCAACAGCACGCTCGAGCGCGCCACCAGCGCGCCAACGGAAACGCCAGAGGAACACGATGACCGCCACCGCTCCGCAGCAGAAGATCACCTACACCTCCACCAACGTCGACATGGAGGCGTTCCACCGCGCCTACGACGCCGCGCTCGCGGAGGTCCGGGCCACGGCGGGCAGGAGCTACCCGCTCTACATCAGCGGCAAGGCGATCGAGGTCGTCGGCAACGACCCGATCATCGACGTCTCGCCGATCGACACCAGCATGGTCCTCGGCACCTTTGCCTCCGCGACCAAGGACCATGTCGATCAGGCCATCCGCTCGGCGCATGCAGCCCAGAAGGCCTGGGCGGCGCTCGCGTGGCAGGAGCGGATCCGGATCATGCGCCGGGCGGCACAGATCATCCGGGAGCGGAAGTTCCTGCTCTCCGCGATCATGAGCTACGAAGTGGGCAAGAACCGCTTCGAGGCCATGGGCGACACAGAAGAGTCGGCGGACCTCATCGATTACTACTGCCAGCAGGTCGAGGACCACAACGGCTTCACGCGCGACATGGCGAAGATGACGCCCATCGAGCGGAACACCGAGATCCTGCGGCCCTACGGCGTCTTCGTCTGCATCGCGCCGTTCAACTTCCCGCTGGCGCTGTCCACCGGCATGTCTTCCTCGGCGCTGATGACCGGCAACGCGGTCGTCTACAAGCCGGCCGAGGATACGCCGTGGACCGGCATCAAGCTGTACGAGGTCTACCGGGACGCGGGCGTGCCGTCAGGGGTGTTCAACTACGTGTCGGGACATGGCCGCAGCATCGGTGACGCCTTCTGGCAGCACCCGCTCACCGACGGCGTGGTCTTTACCGGCTCGAAGGGCATCGGCATGAAGATCTTCCACGGTCTCTCCCAGAACTGGGTGAAGCCGTGCCTGATGGAACTCGGCGGCAAGAACGCCACGATCGTCATGGACAGCGCCGATCTCGACGCCGCGGCGGAAGGCGTCATGCGCTCGACCTTCGGGCTGCAGAATCAGAAGTGCAGCGCCACCAGCCGGGTCTATGTCCACAAGGCCGTCGCCAAGCCATTCATGGCGAAGCTGATCGAGAAGACCAAGGGCATCACCATGGGCGATGTCACCCAGCGCGACGTCTGGTACGGTCCGGTGATCAACGAGAAGGCGGTGCAGCGCTGGGAGAAGGCGGTGGCCCAGGCCGGGCGCGAGGGCACGGTCGCCCTCGGCGGCCAGCGGCTCCGCGGTGAGGTGTTCGACAAGGGACACTTCCTTGCGCCGACCATCGCCGAGCTGCCGCTCTCGAGCGACCTCTTCATGGAGGAACTGTTCGCCCCGTTCCTTGCGGTCGCCGCGGTGGACAGCCTCGAGCAGGCGATCGCCGAGAGCAACAAGGCGGAGTACGGTCTCACCGCCGGCCTCTTCTCGAAGAAGCAGGAGGAGATCGACCGCTTCTTCGACGAGGTCGAGGCTGGCGTCTGCTACGTGAACAAGAAGAGCGGGGCGACCACCGGCGCCTGGCCCGGTGCCCAGCCGTTCACCGGCTGGAAGGGCAGCGGGTCGAGCGGCAAGGGTGGGTGCGGTCCCTGGTACGTGCAGCAGTTCATGCGCGAGCAGAGCCGGACGGTCGTCGAGGGGTAGGGGCGGACCAATTGGTCCGCCCCGACCCGGGCACCAATCACCAGCAGCACGGAGCGTCCGATGCCCTCACGTCGTGTCGCCTCGGTGGATATCGTGCGTGGCGCCGTGATGGTCCTGATGGCCATCGACCACGTTCGCGTCTACTCCGGTCTCCCGCCCGGCGGTCCTACGCCGGGCATTTTCTTTACCCGCTGGGTCACCCACTTCTGCGCCCCGGCCTTCGTCTTCCTCGCCGGCACGAGCGCTTCGCTCTACGGCGATCAGTCGAACGATCGCCGCGCACTCTCCCGATTCTTGCTCACCCGCGGCCTCTGGCTGGTCCTTCTCGAGCTGACGGTCATTCGACTCGCCTGGACATTCAACCTGCAGTTCGGCACCGGTCTCGCCGGAGTGATCTGGGTGCTGGGGTGGTCGATGGTGGTGCTCGCCGGTCTGGTGCGGCTACCGCGCACCGCCATCGCGCTCTTCGGCGCGATCATCGTAGCCGGGCACAACCTGCTCTCGGGGGCGGTTGCCGCACTCCCTGATGGTGGGACGGGAGGCGCACTCGGGTGGCTCTGGCAGATGCTCTATTTCGGCGGGCCGATCCAGTTCGGCGAGCATGGGCCCGTGCTCTTCGTGCTCTATGTGCTCGTACCCTGGGTCGGCGTCATGGCGCTCGGCTATGCCTTCGGCGCGATCCTCCGCCTCGACCCACCGATGGTGCGCCAGTACTGCTTCACGATCGGCGGAGGAGCCATCGCCTTCTTCCTGCTCTTCCGCGGCTTCAATCTCTACGGCGATCCGCGTCCGTGGGACAGCGCGCGGATGCCCGCCATTCTCTCCTTTCTCAATACGACCAAGTATCCGGCTTCACTGCTCTTCCTCTGCATGACGCTCGGCCCGGTGATCGCGCTGCTGCCGCTGCTGGAACAGGTGCATGGCACGGTCGCCGACTGGCTGACGACGCTCGGCCGGGTGCCGCTCTTCTACTACCTGCTGCACATCCCGCTCATCCATCTGCTCGCGCTCGGGTACGATGCGCTCAGGCATCCCGCGGCGGTGCCGTGGATGTTCGAGAACCACCCCGCGATGGTGGGGCCGGCGCCTGACGGGAGCGTCTGGAGTCTGTGGGAGCTGTATCTGGTGTTCGCGGTGGCGCTGGTGATACTGACGATGGCCTGCCGCCGGTATGCGGAAGTGAAGCGGACCTCGACCGTGTGGTGGCTCCGCTACCTCTGACGGTGGCGTGGAGCGATTGCCCCGAAAATGACAGAGGGATCTCCGATGCCGGAGATCCCTCTGTGCGTACTCCCCCCGAGTCGCCGGGCGCTTGTCAGTCCTCTTCTTTGAGGCACTGCTCCAGGATGCCCATGCCGGTGTCGACGTCGTACTCGTCGAGGACCAGCGGCGGGGCGAGGCGGAAGGTGCTCTTGCCGCAGCCCAGGAGGAGGAGCCCCTTGGCGAAGGCGCGTTCGGTGATCCGGTCGATGATCTCCGGATACGGTTCCTTGGTCTTGCGGTCCTTCACGAACTCGATGCCCATCATCAGGCCGCGGCCGCGCACATCGCCGACGGCGGCGTATGTCTCCTGCAGCCGCTTGCCGTGCGCCAGCATCCGGTCACCCATCTGCTGCACGTGCGGCAGCATCCCCTCGACGATGTCGAGCGTCGCCAGCGCCGCGGCGACCGCGGTCGGACTGCCGCCGTAGGTGGAGCCGTGCGCGCCGGCCTCCCACGTCATCACCGACTCCTTCGCGATGAAGGCGCCGATCGGCATGCCGCTGCCGAGCCCCTTGGCGCTCACCAGGATGTCGGGCTCGACGCCCTCCCAGTCGCAGGCCCACATCTTCCCGGTCCGGCCGACGCCGCTCTGCACCTCGTCGGCGACGAGCAGGATGCCATGCTGGTCGCACAGCTCGCGCAGCGCCTTGAGGAAGCCGAGTGGCGGGATCACGTAGCCGCCCTCACCCTGGATCGGCTCCACGAAGATCGCGGCCACATCCGAGGGATCGACCTGGCGGGCGAAGAGCTCGTGCAGCGCCCCGAGCGAGTGGCCGATCGGATCGGCGGAGCGGTACGGGTTGGCGTACGGCACGTGGTAGACCTCGGGCAGCATCGGCCCGAAATGCTTGTGCTGGCGGGCCTTGCTCGAGGTGAGGCTGAGCGCGCCATAGCTCCGGCCGTGGAACGAACCCTGGAACGAGATCAGCGCCGGCCGACGGGTATGGTAGCGGGCGAGCTTGATCGCCCCCTCGATCGCCTCGGTGCCGGAGTTGGACAGGAAGGTCCGCTTCCGGCTGGTCCCCGGCGCGAGCTTCGCGAGCCGCTCCGCGAGCTGCGCAAAGCCCTCGAAGTAGAAGTCGGTTCCGCAGATGTGCAGGAACTTGTCCGCCTGCGCCTTGATCGCGGCGACGACCTTCGGGTGATTGTAGCCCGTCGCGGAGACCGCGATGCCAGCCATGTAGTCGATGTAGGTGTTGCCATCGACATCCTCGACCATCGCGCCACAGCCCCCGCCGATGACCAGCGGATACTCCTTGATGTAGGAGGTCGAGGTCCAGGCGGCGTCGCGGTCGATGATGGCCTTGCCCTTGGGGCCCGGGGGCGGCGTGAGGATCCGGGGATAGTTGCGGCTGGTCATGGTGTACCGTCCGTTGATGCGTTGGCGCGCACGGCCGTGCGCGATGACATGGATCTCGCTGGGTGCACACGTACGGGCGACCGGCCGGTCGCCCCTACGCGTGCACCGCGTGCGTCGAGCTCGGCCGGGCGCGCTGCTCGGCCTCGTGCTGGCGCCACCACTCCTGGCCCGACTCGGGCAGGGTGTGGATCGGGTCGAAGTACTCGTAGCGCTGGTTCAGCTTGGCCACATCACCCCACTCGATGCTGGTGAGGTAGTTCTTGGTCCAGTAGCTGATGCCCTTCTCCCGGTCGTACTCGGCCAGCTGATGCACCCAGCGCTTGCCGACGAACGGCACGTCGCAGATGATGCGCGGCGTCGCGAAGCCGGGGAGATAGCCCATGATGTCGTGCTGCAGCTGCTGCGCCTCCCACACCGACGTCCGCCAGTGCTCGGAGTTCGGGATCATGTCACACATGTAGAAGTAGTACGGCAGGATCTTGGCATGATCGAGCAGCATGAAGCAGAGCTCGAGCAGGTCGTGCGAGGTGGCGTTCACGCCCTTGAGCAGCACGCCCTGGTTGCGCACGTCGCGGAACCCGATCTCGAACAGCTTCTTCGTCGCCTTGCCGACCAGCGGGGTCACCTGCTGGGCATGATTGGCGTGGGTGTGCAGCGCCAGGTCCACTCCGCGCTCGATCGCCTTCTTCGCCAGCCGCTCGAGGCCGGCGATGACGTTGTCCTGCAGGTAGTGCTGCGGCAGGCCGACGAGCCCCTTCGAGGCGAGCCGGATGTCGCGGATGTTCGGGATGTCCATCAGCGCGCTCACGAACGGCTCGAGCTGGCTGATGTGCAGGTTGGCGATGTCGCCGCCGGAGACCACGACGTCCCGGACCGACGGCGTCTTCCGCAGGTAGTCCAGCATCTGCTGATGCCGGTCCTTCTGCGGCACGCTGAACTTGAGCTTCTCCACCTGCGGCACGTCGTTGCCGACGAGGTCCATGCGGGTGCAGTGGCCGCAGTACTGCGGACAGGTCGTGAGCATCTCCGCCAGGACCTTGGTCGGGTACCGGTGGGTGAGACCCTCGACCTGCCACATGTCGTGCTCGTGCAGGCTGTCGCGCGAGGCCTTGGGATGGTTGGCCCACTCGGTCAGCCGGTCGGCAAAGGCGGGCGCCATGTAGTGCCGCACCGGGTCGTGCCAGAGATCCGCCACGTTCATGGTGTTCACCATGTGCGGGGGGATCAGCATCGACATCGTCGCCCGCAACTCGTGATCCTGCGCGATGCTCTCGGCGAGGGAGTCGGGGAGGTGCGAGCCCAGTACTTCCTTGAATTCGCGCAGGCTCTTGATGGTATGCTTCCGCTGCCAGGTGGCGTCCTCCCACTCGGCCGCCGTCACGCCGCGGAACCCGGGAATGCGGGTCCAGTCCGGCTCGACGAACTCGCGGGCCGGCGGATACCGGAACGGCTGACCGGCCTTCATCGGCTGCTTGGCTTCCATGGAGCACCTCGACGGCGGGATGGCGGATCTCGGCATGATACAATCCCATATCATGCTTGACGTTAGAGATAATAATATATAATATATTCTTGCGCAAGCTGAGGCCGACTCCCGCCACCTGGCGGGGCCGACGCGCGGCAGGACGCCGCCGTGCCCAGCGGGGAGCCAACGAGAGGATCACCGTGGATCTGGACCAGGTGCTCGAACGGATGCCTCGCGTCCGCAGGCAGTCGAGCCACGAACTCGTGGCCGATGTGCTCCGTGAGGCGATCACGACCGGGGTACTGCGCGCGAATCAGCCCCTCCCCCAGGACGAGATCGCCGCCCAGCTTCGGGTGAGTCACATCCCGGTACGCGAGGCCCTGCGCCAGCTGCAGTCCGAAGGGCTCGTCACCTATCAGGCCAATCGGGGCGCGACGGTGACCTCGCTCTCGGCCGAAGAGATCCGCGAGATCTACGAGATCCGCGCGATCCTCGAGTCCGCCGCGATTCGGAGCGCCACGCCGCTCCTCGATGCCAGCGAACTCCACCGCGCCGAGGCCATCCTCGACGCCGCCGAGGCGGCGATCGATGGCGCGTCGTGGGGCTCGCTCGATGTCGATTTCCATCAGCTCATTTATCACCTCGATGGCCGGCCCCGGCTCCGGGAGCTGATCGAGGGGTTGTTGCGCCGGGTCGACCGCTACTGGCTCTCGCACGGGCTGATGCTCAAGCACCGGAGCGAATTCGAGTCCGAGCACCGCGCCATGCTGGAGGCGATCCGCGCGCGCAACGCCGACCGCGCGGTGGAGCTGCTCGGGCGGCACCTCGCCGGCGCGAGCGACATGCTGATCGCCGAGCTGGACACGCACCCGCAGCCGGCGGCTGCCGTCCGTCCGAGAACATCGGTCGGCTGACGGCCGACGCCTCATCGCCAAGGGACTCCATGCACTCCAAAGTCGTCTCGATGCGCGAAGCCATCGCCGCCCATGTCCACGACGGGGACACGGTGGTGATCGAGGGCTTCACCCATCTCATCTGCTTCGCGGCAGGGCATGAAATCATCCGCCAGCGGCGGAAGGATCTCACCATCGCCCGGCTGACTCCGGACCTGATCTACGACCAGATGATCGCCGCGGGGTGCGCGAAGAAGCTGGTGTTCTCCTGGGCCGGGAACCCGGGCGCCGGCTCGCTCCACGCCTTCCGCCGCGCGGTGGAGAAGGGCACACCCGCGCTCGAGATCGAGGAGTACAGTCACTTCGGGATGGTGGCACGCATGTCGGCCGGGGCGGCGCGGCTTCCGTTCTGGGTGATGCGGAACTACATGGGGACCGATCTCCCGACCGCCAATCCGCGGATCAAGACCGTCACCTGTCCCTACACCGGCGAGGAACTCGCCACGGTGCCTGCCCTCAATCCCGATGTCACCGTGATTCACGCGCAGCGCGCCGACGAGAACGGCAACGCCCAGGTCTGGGGACTGCTCGGCGTGCAGAAGGAAGCCGCCTTTGCGTCGAAGCGCGTGATCGTCGTGGTCGAGGATCTGGTCGATGAATCGGTGATTCGCGCCGATCCGAACCGCACCCTGATCCCCGGCATGATCGTCGATGCCGTGGTCGTGGAGCCGTGGGGCTGTCACCCCTCCTATGCGCAGGGGTACTACGACCGGGACAATGACTTCTACGTGGCGTGGGAGGACATCTCCCGCGACCCGGTCAAGTTGCAGTCCTATCTCGACGAATTCGTGTATGGCGTGAACGATCGCGCGGAGTACATGGCGAAGATGCCCGGCCTGGCCGAGCGGCTGAAGGCGAAGGACCACTACTGCGAGGGCGTGAACTATGGCTTCTGAGTATTCGCCTTCGGAGATGATGGCGGCGGTCGCCGCGCGGGAGCTCAAGGACGGCGAGGTGACCTTCGTCGGGATCGGGCTGCCGAACCTCGCCTGCAACCTCGCGCGTGCGCTGCAGGCCCCCGACCTGGTGCTGATCTACGAGTCCGGGGCGGTCGGTGCCGTGCCGGAGCGACTGCCCGTCTCGATCGGCGATCCCTCGCTGGTCACTGGCTCGCTGATGGTCTGCTCGATGGCCGATGTCTTCCAGCTCTTCCTCCAGAACGGGAAGATCGAGGTGGGCTTCCTCGGCGGTGCGCAGATCGACCAGTGGGGCAACATCAACACCACCACGATCGGCAGCTATGCGAGGCCAAAGGTCCGGCTCCCCGGTTCTGGCGGTGCCGCCGAGATCGCGGTGCACGCCAAGCGGGTGCTGATCATCAGCCGGCTCAACAACCGCGCCTTTCCCGCCGAGGTGGATTTCATCACCAGCCCGGGGCAGCGCTGTCGTGGCAGGACCCGCAAGGAGCTTGGCATGCCGGGTGCCGGACCGATCAAGATCATCACCGACCGGGGGATTCTCGAGAATGATCCCGAGACCGGCGAGATGATCCTGACGGCGCTCTATCCCGGTGTGACGGTGGACGAAGTGAAGGCGAACGTCGGCTGGCCGCTCAAGGCGAGAGACAATCTCGAGCTCGTCGCCCCACCGACGGAACGCGAGCTGTACCTGCTGCGTGAGGTGCTGGACCCGAAGAAGCTCTTCCTCGGTTGACCCTGATTCGACGGCGACGGCGCCTCTCCGGCCCGTCGCCGTCTTCATTCTCCGATGGTGCCGCCATGTCCCCGATGACGAAGGTCCGTTCCGCGCTCTTCCTGTTCGCCCTCCTCGCCACTTCCCCCGTTGCCGCCCAGCAGGCCCATCGCCGTGCCGAGACGGCCGCGCAGTTCCTCGCGCGGGCCGAGGCGGAGCTGCAGGCGCTCTCCATCAAGGCGCAACGGGCGGAGTGGGTGAGCGAGACCTACATCAACGACGACACCGAGCGCATGGCCGCGGAGGCGAACGCCGCCTACGGTTCCGCGGTCCAGCGGCTGGTCGGCGAGTCGCAGCGGTTCACGCGTCTCCGGATTGCCTACCCGCCGGAGATCGCGCGGAAGTTCTACCTGCTCCGGCTGCAGGTCTCCGCGCCGCCGCCGGCCGATACTGCGCGCGCGACCGAGCTCGCCGGCCTCGCCGCGCAGCTCAACGGCGACTATGGCCGGGGCAAGTGGTGCCGGACCGTCGCCGGAAAAGAGGAGTGCCTCGACATCGGAGCGATCTCCCAGATCATGGCGACCAGCCGCGATCCGGAGGCGCTGCTCGCCGCCTGGGCGGGATGGCACAAGGTCGGGGCCCCGATGCGGGAGCGGTATCTCCGCTTTGCAGAGCTGTCCAATCAGGGCGCGCGCGGGATGGGCTTCAAGGATGCCGGCGCCATGTGGCGCTCGGGTTACGATATGCCGCCGGAGCAGTTCGAACAGGAGATGGACCGGCTGTGGGGCCAGCTCAAGCCGCTCTACCTCCAACTGCATGCCTATGTCCGGGCGAAGCTGGTGGAGAAGTACGGGGCGAGTGTCGTCCCGCCTGGCGGAATGATCCCGGCTCATCTCCTGGGGAATCTCTGGGCCCAGGAATGGGGCAACATCTATGACGTGGTCGCGCCGCCGGGTGGCGGAGCAGGCGGCGTCGACCTCACCGCCCTCCTCGCGGCCCGCAAAGTCGATCCGCTCGCGATGGTGCAC
The DNA here is from genome assembly GCA_044229445.1 of Gemmatimonadales bacterium. Classification (GTDB taxonomy): domain Bacteria; phylum Gemmatimonadota; class Gemmatimonadetes; order Gemmatimonadales; family GWC2-71-9; genus JADJOM01. The sequence continues at coordinate 12,621 of JBGASX010000082.1, forward strand.
TACGGCGAGGGTTTCTTCACGTCGCTGGGCCTCGCCCCGCTGCCGGCGAGCTTCTGGGAGCGGTCACAGTTCACCAAGCCACGCGACCGCGAAGTTGTCTGCCATGCCAGCGCCTGGGACATCGACACCCAGGACGATGTCCGGATCAAGATGTGCATCGAGCCCAACGCGGAGGACTTCGTCACCGTCCACCACGAACTGGGGCACGACTTCTATTACCTCGCGTACAAGACCCAGCCCTTCCTCTTCCAGAACGGCGCCAACGACGGCTTCCACGAGGCGATCGGGGACGCGATCGCGCTGGCGATCACGCCAGAGTATCTGCTGAAGGTCGGGCTGATGCAGGGACCGGTGCCCGGCGCCGACGCCGACATCCCCCTCCTGCTCCGTCAGGCGATGGACAAGGTGGCCTTCCTGCCGTGGGGGCTGCTCGTCGACAAATGGCGGTGGCAGGTGTTCGATGGCCGTCTCACCTCGAAGGATCTCAACGCCGGGTGGTGGAAGCTGCGCCACGAGTATCAGGGTGTGAGCGAGCCGCTGCCGCGCAGCGAGGCCGACTTCGATCCGGGAGCCAAGTTTCACGTGCCCGGCAACACCCCGTACGCCCGCTATTTCCTGGCCCGCATCCTCCAGTTCCAGTTCTATCGTGCGCTCTGCCGTGAGGCGGGATACACGGGGCCGCTGCATCGCTGCACCTTCTTCGGCAGCAAGGCGGCGGGCGACCGGCTGGCGGCGATGCTGGAGGCCGGCCAGAGCAAGCCGTGGCAGGAGACGCTGTACGCGATGACGGGAGAGCGGCAGTTCGATGCCAGCGCGATGGCCGAGTACTTCGCGCCGCTCAAGGCCTGGCTGGAGGAGCAGAATCGGGGCAGGCCGGTGGGGTGGTAGGCTGAAGCTCGAGGGAAGCGGGCGACCGCTTCCCTCGATCGTTTTCCGGCCTCCTCAATTCGTTGCTTTGGGGAGCGGCTCCGGGAGATCCGCGACGACATAAGCCATCACCGCCATGACCGCGACGCAGCGGGCAAAGTCGGCCGGATCGAGCTTGTCGATCGTGTCGCCCTGGGTGTGGTGATACCAGAAGTAGCGCTCGTCCTGGACCCGGAGACCCATGCCGGGAACGCCGCGTTCCATCAGCGGGCCGATGTCCGCCTCGCCGCCGCCCCGCACCATCGAATCGGCCTGAATTGGTGCCAGCAGCGCGGCGATCTGCCGGATGGTCGCATACGCCGAGTCGGAGCCGGTGAAGTCGAACCCGATCGGCCGGAAGGTGCCCCCGTCCGATTCGATCGCGAGCACATGATCGCCGACGCGATCGCCGAGGGAGTCGCGATAGGCGGTGCCGCCGCGGAGTCCGTTCTCCTCGTTGGTCCAGCCCACGACCCGGATCGTCCGCTTGGGCTTGAGCCCGAGCCGGTGCAGCAGATGGACCGCCTCCCATGCGGCGACCACGCCACCGCCATCGTCCACAGCCCCCTGGCCGACGTCCCAGGAATCGATGTGGCCGCCCATGACGATGACCTGTTCCGGATGCTCGCTGCCGGTGATTTCCGCCATCACGTTGCGGCTGTCCGCGTCGGGGAGCATCTGCGCTCCCATCTTGAGCGTGACGACGACCTTCTCACCGCGATTCTGCATCCGGTGCAGCATCATCGCATCTTCCATCGCCAGCGCGGCGGCGGGAATCTTCACGACTGTGCTGTCGTAGCGCATGCCGCCAGTGTGCGGAGTGCGGATGCCGTAGGGGCCGACCGAGCGGATCAGCAGGGCGACGGCCCCCGCCTTGGCCGCGGCGATGGCGCCCACTCGGCGGTACTGGCCGGTCTCGCCGTAGTTGATCCATGGCGCATCGAACAGGACGATCTTGCCCCTGGCCTCCGCGGCTCTGGCGGTCAGCTCATCGAAGCCGGACACTACCAGGACCGGTGCCGTGATGCCCTGCTTCGGGGTGCCGATGCTTCCGCCGAGCCCGAGCATCGGCAGCGACATGGCGCGGGGACTGACCAGTGTCACCGATTCCTCGCCACGGACCCAGTGGGGAACCTTCACCGGCTGGGTGCGCGGCTGGTCGAGGCCGTCACGCTTCATCTCGGCCAGAATCCAGTCGATCGCCCGCTCGAGCGCCGCGGAGCCGCTGAGGCGGTGACCGTTCCCGTCGACCAGCCGGCCGAGGCGGTCGTAGGCGCTGCTGTCGGCGAGCGCGGCGTGGATGATCTGGTTGGCGGTGTCACGATACCGGGCGGCGATATCGGTGTCGGTGGCCTGGGCAGCGAGGGGGCTGCTGGCGCAGAGCGCGGCGAGCGCGCAAACTAGGCGGCGAGAGGTTGTCGTCATGATGGAAAGTCTGCATGCGTACCGGGCCGGCGCAAGCGGGGCCCGGGTTCTCCCAGCGGAACGAGGAAATCTCTTGACCCGTGCGTTCGCAGGATGTATCGCCGGCGCCGCGCTTGCGCTGGTGCTGAGCTCTTCGCTCGAGGCCCAGCGCGAGCCCGTGCTCAAGCAGATCAAGCTCCCCCACAATTATTACTACCGCGAGATGTACCTGCCGCAGGTCACCAGCGGACCCTCGGAGGCGGCCTGGTCGCCGGACGGGAAGACGCTCGTCTACGCGATGCAGGGCTCGCTCTGGCGGCAGCGGATCGGCGACAGCGTGGCCGAGCAGCTCACCTCCGGGCCGGGATACGCCTACCAGCCCGACTGGTCGCCTGACGGTTCCCGGATCGTATATGCGAGGTATCAGGATGACGCCGTGGCGCTCCATCTGCTCGATCCGAACACGCTGACCGACGTCCCGCTCGTGGTCAACGGCGCGGTGAACATTGACCCCCGCTGGTCGCCGGATGGGTCCCGCATCGCGTACGTGAGTACGGCGTATGAGGGGAGGTTTCATGTCTTCGTGATGCAGTTTGGCGCGCACGGCCGTGCGCGCTTACCAGATTCCGTGCCTGCCAATCCCCGGTCCGATTTGGACGGCGCGCCCGAGCGTCTCACCCCCGACGTCGACTCCAAGCTCCCCCGCTACTACTACAGCCGGTACGACCACTACCTCTCGCCGAGCTGGTCGCCGGATGGGAAGGAGCTGCTGCTCGTCTCGAATCGCGGCAAGATCTGGGGCACGGGCGGCCTCTGGCGCATGGAGGCGAAGCCCGGGGCGGAGATGCATCTCGTCCACGACGAGGAGACCAACTGGAAGGCGCACCCTGACTGGGCGCTGGATGGCAGGCGCATCGTCTATTCCAGCTACCTCGGCCGCCAGTGGAATCAGCTCTGGCTCACCACCGCCGATGGCGGGGACGAGATGCAGCTCACCTACGGCGACTTCGACGTCACCAACCCGCGCTGGTCGCCGGATGGTCAGCGCATAGCCTATATCAGCAACGAGGCTGGCAACACCGCGCTCATGATCGTGGCGATTCCGGGCGGCGCAAAGACCAGAGTCGAGGCGCGGCGGAGAGTGTACCGTGAGCCGGTGGGCCGGCTCACGGTGACTGTCGTGGACGCCGCGACCGGGAAGCCGCTCGCGGCGCGGGTCTCGGTCACCTCGGAGGATGGCCGAGGGTTCGTGCCGGACGATGCGTGGCGACAGGCGGACGATGGCTTCGACCGGAAGCAGCGGAAGTTCGAGATCAGCTACTTCCACTCCGGCGGTGTCAGCACGCTCACGGTGCCCGCCGGCAAGGCAACGGTGATGGTCACCCACGGACTGGAGTATCGGGTCGCACGCCAGCGGGTCACGTTGACCAGGGATGGTCGTGCAGCGGTAACGATCCGCCTGACTCGGCTGATGGCGCTCCCCGGCTGGACCTCGGGGGACCTCCATGTCCACATGAACTATGGCGGGCATTATCGCGCCACTCCCGCCACACTCGCCTTCCAGGCCCGCGCCGAGGGGCTCAACCTGGTCGAGAATCTGATCGTCAACAAGGAAGACCGGGTGCCGGACGTGAGCTACTTCACCGGCCGCCCCGATCCCGTCTCCACTCCCGATCTGCTGCTCGTGCATGACCAGGAATTCCATACGAGCTACTGGGGCCACACGGGGGTGCTCGGCCTCACGCGAAACGTGCTGCTGCCGGGCTATGCGAGCTACACCGGCACGCCGATCGCGAGTCCGTACCCTGACAATGCGAAAGTGGCGGACCTGGCGCATGCCCAGGGCGGGCTGTTCGGGTACGTGCACCCGTTCGATGAGTACCCCGATCCGGCCGACACCACGGTCCGCCTGACGAACGGTCTGCCGATCGATGTCGCGCTCGGGAAGGTGGACTACTTCGAGGTCGTCGGCTTCAGCGATCATCTGGCGACGTCCAGAGTCTGGTACCAGCTGCTCAACTGCGGCTTCCGGCTCCCCGCCGGAGCGGGTACCGACGCGATGACGAACTACGCCTCGCTCCGCGGTCCGGTGGGCACCAACCGGGTGTACGTGAAGTCGGGACTGCCGGTCGACCGGGCGCAGTGGTACGCGGCGCTCAAGGCGGGGAAGAGCTTCGCGACCAACGGCCCGCTGCTCCAGTTCCAGGCCGGGGAGACCGCGATCGGCGGTGAGCTCTCCCTGCCGCCCGGCAGGCATCGCGTTCCGATGCGGGTGACGCTCCGGTCGCTCGTGCCACTGGACCACCTCGAGGTCATCGGCAATGGGGCGGTGGTCGCCTCGATTCCGCTGCGCGGCGACCGCACGGCCGCCGACACGACCGTGGCGGTCGACGTCTCGCAGAGCGGCTGGTATCTCCTCCGCGCCTACGCCGACCAGGGCACCGAGCCGGTGCTCGACATCTACCCCTTCGCGAGCACCAGTCCGGTCTATGTCTCCGTCGGTGGGAAGCCGGTGCGGAGTGCGGCCGATGCGGCCTACTTCATCCGCTGGCTGGACCGACTTTCGGCCGAGGCGTCGGCTCACCAGGGGTGGAATACCAGCACGGAACGACGCGAGGTGCTCGACCGCATCCGCATGGCGCGCGAGGAGTTCGAACGGCGACGGGGACCCTGACGACCCTCAGACCTCGCTCCGAGGGTGGAGGCGGGCTCCATCCCTGAGCTAATTGTCCGGATACCCACCGGACCCCATCTTTGCCCTGCGCCGATTGCCTCGGCAGACGGGCGCAGACAACGGTTCCCCTGGGAACCACCCGTGTCGGGTGAGGATTCGCCTCATCAGAAGACGGTGCACCGACGTCCCCTCCCGGGGCGTCGGTCACCGTCTCTTTTTTTCGATCCGAGTGGTGAACCGGCCTCGGCCGGCGGTTGTTGCCCTGGAGCCTAACTACAGGAGCATCGCCATGCTGGAAACCATCGCCATCGTTCTGCTGATTCTCTGGGTGCTCGGCATGGTCAGCAGCTACACCATGGGCGGCCTGATCCACGTGCTGCTCGTTGCTGCGATCGTGGTCTTCCTGGTCCGCATCATCTCGGGCAGACGCGTCGTCTGACGACTGGCAACGACGAATCACTTCGGGCCGCACGCGTCATGTCGCGCATGCGGCCCGCTCTGTTTTGCGACTGCGTCACGAGGTCGCCCTGACGCTGCCGGGCGGCACGGTTGATCGCCGCGCACGGCGGCCGCACTGGATCCCTTGCGTCCTTCCCGAGCCTGACTTGAAGAGCGGAGGCACCGATGTCATCTCCCAAGCGTAACGGCAAGCGAGTCCCGAGCAAACGGTACGGCAAGGCGGCTGGCGTCAGTGTCGCACGGGCCCTCCGCAAGGAGAAGCGCGGGCTGCTCAAGAGCGGTAAAGGCGGGCGCGGAGGAACCGTGACCAGCCGGAAGCAGGCCATCGCGATCGGGCTGTCCGAGGCGCGGGAGAAGGGGGCCAAGGTGCCAGCGGCCCCGGGGAGAAAAGCAGGCCCGTAAGGCTGGTCGGGCGGATGTCCGGTTCCGGCCGGGTCCTGCGCCATCTGAGGGAGCGTCTCCAGTTCCCGACCCCCTCAGTGAGGACCCGCCGGAATGTCATCTCTACGAGTGCCGCGCCAGGTCGCGGCAACATCGGCCCTTGTGTTGTCCTTCTTCGGAGCCGTCTCCCCAGCGGTGGCCCAGCAGGGGTACGTCTACTTCCAGCAGCACACCGGCAATAACAACTACCCGTTCGTCCCCTCCAGGCTCTTCCTGCATCAGCCCAACGGCGGCAGCGCCGAGATCGCCCAGCTCGGCTTTGCGCCGGGCAGCTATACGCTGGACAGCATGGAGGTGGTGCACGGGGGCGACTGCCGCTACATGGCCAAGAACGTCTCGTTCACCATTACCGCGGGGCAGGTGACGGCGGTGACGATCGCTCCCGCCCCCACGGTGTGCCGCGCCATGGCGTGGCCGAGGAGCATGCGCTATGACGGGCAGGGAACGGTGTGGGCCTACATCAAGCCGGCGGGTGTCACGCCCGCGCCGGGGAGCGACGGCTATACCACCAGCATCCTCGAGTGCCACATCGTCGATGATGCCCAGCATTTTCGCCTGTTCAACCCGTCGCGCTGCGACACGACCCTCAACTACGGCGACTCGATCAAGACGAGCCGGGTGCCCGACCCCGGTTCCACCAGCGTCGACCTGAACATTCTGAACCCCGCGATCCCGGATACGATCATCCCCGTGCAGGACGGATTCAACTACTACCTGAACGGGTGGTTCCAGGGGTCCGCAACGAATTTCGTCCGGGCGGCGGAAGTGGCCGACCTCGGAATCGTCCGGACCGGCGGGCAGAGCGGGCCCTACTTCAGTTACACGAATTTCACCGTCACCAACTACGGCCCCAACCGCGCCGAGGCCATTCGGTTCGCCTTTTCCGGCCTGACCTTGACCGGCCCGGTCCTGAGAGATGTGGTCGGCTGGGACATGTCGATCGCCGGCTGCATCGGTCTGCCGGACCTCCAATTCTCCTGCATCGTCCATCTCGAGGCCGGCCAGTCGATGAGCCTTCGTGTGGCCATGGCGACGGTGCCCTTAAATCCCCCTGCAACCGGGGACCCGGTCCCGAGCGGGCTCTGGGCCTGTACCGGTGTGACGTTTATGCGGGATCTGATGATTGCTACCGATCCCAATCCCGCGAACGACAGCGCCCCCTGCACCCAGGACAGCGTGACGGTATCCGTCGGCGCGAGTGGTCACATGCCGGGAGGCGCGACCGTCACCAAGGGCGCCGCCGACGTGCCGGTGCTCGCCTTCACCCTCACGCCGACGGTGGCGGCGCAGACGCTCAACAGCATCCACCTCACCGCGGCCGGCACTGGCAACAGCCAGCTCGACATCACTGCGGTCAAACTCTACGCCGACCTCAACAGCGATGGGGCGCTCGATGCAGGCGACTCGCTGCTTGCGACCGGCACCTACGCCAGCAACGGCGGCACCGTTACGCTGCCCGTGGCACCGGCCTTTGCACTCTCCGGCCCGAC
>JBGASX010000083.1:0-19957 GCA_044229445.1 Gemmatimonadales bacterium
GGGCAGGGACGCCCGCCCCTACTCGCCCCACGTCGCCCCTCGCTGAATCCCATGGCCAGAATCACCGGTATCGAGCCCGACCCGAAGCGTCCAGGCGCTGTGCGCGTTCTGGTCGACGGCCGTCCCTTCTGCACCGTGCATGAGGGGGCGGTCGCAGGTGGTGCGCTCGCCATCGGGGCCGAGTGGGAGGGGGAGCAGGCCGGGGCGCTGGGCCGCGCCGCCGACGAAGAGGGCGCCTGGCGTGCGCTCCTCCGCTCGCTCGAGCGGCGCAACTTCTCGGTGATGGAGCTGCGTCGCCGCCTGCGGCAGAAGGGGCACACCCCGGAGGCGATCGACTTCGCCATCGGCCGGGCGCTGGCGGCCGGGCTCCTCGATGATGCCGCCTTCGCCCGGAACTTCGTGGCCTCCAGGGCGGGGCGGGGTCGCGGCCCGGCGCGCCTCCGCCGGGATCTCACCGCGCTTGGGGTCGAGCGCGGGCTGATCGACGCCGCTATCCAGGCCCAATGGCCCGAACCCGAGGATTCGCTCACCCTTGCCCTGGATCTCGCCCGCCGCCGGGTGCGCCAGCTCGCCGGTCTCCCGCGGGACGTGCAGCGCCGCCGGCTGCTCTCCTACCTGGAGCGGCGGGGCTTTTCGGGGTACCGGGTGGGGGAACTGGTCGCCCGGGTGCTGCAGGGCGACATCGCTCCCTGACCCCAATCCGATAAGTCGCGGCGTGCCTTGGCTCTAGAGCCATCCGGCCGGTATATTCCCGGCCTATGAAAGCCGCACAGATCCGCCGTCTCTTTCTCGATTTCTTCGGCAGCCACGGGCACCGCGAGGTGCCTTCTTCGTCATTGCTGCCCGCCGACGACCCGACGCTGCTGTTCACCAACGCCGGGATGAACCAGTTCAAGCGCCTCTTTCTCGGGCTGGAACAGCGCGACTACAAGCGCGCGACCACCTGTCAGAAGTGCGTGCGGGCCGGGGGCAAGCACAACGATCTCGAACAGGTGGGCCACACCACCCGGCACCACACCTTCTTCGAGATGCTGGGCAACTTCTCCTTCGGCGACTACTTCAAGCGCGATGCAATCGCCTTCGCGTGGGAGTTCGTCACCAGCCCCAAGTACCTTGGCATCGACCCGGACCGGCTCCGCGTCACCGTACACTACAGTGACGATGAGGCGCGTATGCTCTGGCGGGGGCTGTCCGCGCTGCCCGATCACCGCATCTACGGTCTGGGCGACAAGGACAACTTCTGGCAGATGGGGGACACCGGTCCCTGCGGGCCGTGCACCGAGATCTACGTCGATCTGCGCAAGACACGCCCCGCCGACGTGAAGTCCGAGATCATCGGCAAGGAGCACTTCGAGGAGCTGGCCGAATCGGGTCAGATGCTCGAGATCTGGAACCTGGTGTTCATGCAGTTCGACCGCTCGGCGGATGGCACGCTCACGCCGCTGCCCAAGCCGTCGGTCGATACGGGCGCCGGCCTCGAGCGGATCGCCTCGGTGCTGCAGGGCGAGGACTCGAACTTCCACACCGACCTCTTCATGCCGCTCATCCAGCGGGTGGCGGAGCTGGTCGGCAAGCCCTACGACCGCGGCCCCGCCGGCGGCTCCTTCCGGGTGCTCGCCGACCATGCGCGGGCAGTGACCTTCCTGCTCACCGACGGGGTCTACCCCAGCAACGATGGCCGCGGGTACGTGCTGCGCCGGATCCTCCGCCGCGCGGTGCGCCATGCCTGGCTCCTCGGCCGGAAGGAACCCACGCTCGCGCCGCTGACCGAGATCGTGGTGCGGGAGATGGGCGACGCCTATCCGGAGATCCGCGCCAAGGCGGCGTATGTCGCCGACGTCACCCGGCAGGAGGAGGAGCGCTTCCTCGAGACGATCGAGGGTGGCCTCAAGCGGCTGGAGGAACTCGTGGCCGCGGGCGCGAGGACCATCACCGGTGCCGAGGCCTTCAAGCTCTACGATACCTTCGGCTTCCCGATCGACCTGACCGAGATCATCGCCGGGGAACGCGGGCTCGGTGTGGACCTCGCGGGCTTCGAGGCGGCGCTGACCGAACAGCGGGAGCGGTCCCGCGAGGTCCGCAAGGCGCAGCAGGGCGGCCTCAACGCCATCGTCGCGAGCGGCCAGGATGGGGAATGGACCGTGGCCTCGTCGGACAAGTCGCGCTTCGTGGGCTACGACCGGACCGAGGCGGAGACCGAGGTGGTGGCGTTCCGTCAGGCGGGTGAGGTCACCGAACTCCTGCTCGCGGACAACCCGTTCTACGCCGAGTCAGGCGGCCAGCTCAGCGATACCGGCACCGTGGCCGGCGCGGGATGGACGATGCAGGTGCAGTCGGTCCGCAAGGATCCGCGCGGACAGATCCTGGTCGGCCGGGTCACCGGCGCGCTGGTCCCGGGCCGCGTGACGGCGACGGTGGACCGCGCCCGCCGGCGCGACATCGAGCGGAACCACAGCGCCACCCACCTGATGCACTGGGCGCTCCGGAAGCATCTCGGCGAGCATGTGCGCCAGCAGGGCTCGCTGGTCGAGCCGGGGCGGCTGCGGTTCGACTTCTCCCACCACGGCCCAATCGATCCGGCGACGATGGCGGTGATCGAGCGGGAGGTCTACGACCAGGTGCTGGAGAACTGGACGGTGGATGTCCGCGAGATGCCCTATCCCGACGCGCTCGCGCTCGGCGCGATGGCCTTCTTCTCGGAGAAGTACGGCGACCGGGTGCGGGTCGTAAAGATGGGCCCCTCGCTCGAACTCTGCGGCGGCACCCATGTGCGCAGCACCGGCCAGCTCGGGCTCTTCCGGGTGGCGGGCCAGGGCGGCGTCGCCGCGGGGGTCCGCCGCATCGAGGCGATCACCGGTCCCGAGGCCTACGCCAGCGTCGAGCGGGAGGAGGCGCTGCTCGAGCAGGTGGCGGAGTCGCTCAAGGCGCATCCCGACCAGGTGCTCCGCAAGCTGGAGCAGGTCCGGATGGAGAAGGAGAAGCTCGAGGCGCGCATCGAGCAGCTCATGAAGTCGGGGGGCGGCGCGGCGGATGCCACGGGGCAGTCGCTCGAGATCCGCGGCGTCGCGGTGACGCTTGGAGAGACTGATCTCGAGGACCGCGATGAACTCGCCGCCCAGGCGGACCGGTTCCGGGAAGGCAAGCGACCGGCGGTGCTGGTGCTGCTCTCCACTGCGGGTCGGGGCGCGGTGCATGTGGCGCTGACCGACGATCTGGTGAAGGCCGGCAAGAAAGCGGGGGATCTCGTGAACAGACTGGCGGCCATCAGTGGCGGCAAGGGCGGCGGGCGGCCGGGCTTCGCCTCGGCGGGTGCAGGTGATCCCGCAAAGCTGGGCGCGGTGCGGGAGGCGGCGCCCGGCATCATCGATACCTGGCTCGGCGCATGAGCCCGCACGCCGGCATCCCCGAGGGGACCATGCAGTGGCTCGAGGCGCACACTGTGCGCGGCCCGACCGTGCTCCGCAACCGCGTCCTCGAGCACGCGCGCGCGCCGAGTGATGCGACCAGCATCGCCGAGCACCTTTCGCTGGTGGCGGAGCGGGTCCTCGCGATTGTCGAGGAGCACCCTGGTGACCGGTCGATCGCCCTGGACCTGCTCGCGGCCGATGCCCTCATCACCCTGGCGCTGCTCGCGCAGTCCGAGGCCGCTCCCCAGCAGCTCGAGTCCTTTGCGGAAGGGCTGCTTGCGGCGGAGCGTCTGGCCTGAGTGATCGACCTCCACAGTCACCTCCTGCCCGGAGTCGATGACGGCTCGAAGACCGTGGACCAGTCGGTCGCCGTGCTCGGCCAGCTCAAGGCGCAGGGGGTGACCGGGATCTGCCTCACCCCGCATCTGCTGGCCAGTCAGGCGAGCGCGGGCATTCCTCCGAAACATCAGCAGGCCTGGGAGTCGCTCGCCCCGTTCGTGCCGCCGGGCATCACGCTGTACCGCGGGGCCGAGATCATGCTCGACCGCCCCCTCGAGGCGGTCGTCGCGCGGGACCGGCGCATCACCCTGAACGGCACCCGCTACATCCTCGTCGAATTTCCGCGACTGGTCGCGGCACAGACCGTGGAGCAGGCACTCGCGCTCGTCGTGGCCATCGGGCTGGTGCCGCTGCTCGCGCATCCCGAGCGCTACAAGTGCTGCTCGGTGGAGTCGGCGCGGCGCTGGAAGACACTCGGCGCCCTGCTCCAGGTCGACGGTCCGACGCTCGTCTCGCCCCGGCCGCGAGGCGCCCGCGCGCGGGAGCTGGTCCAGCACGGTCTCGCCGACATCGCGGCGGGCGACAACCACGGCGACGACCGCAGCCTCCGCATCGCGTGGGACGAGTTCATGTCGCACGAGGGATCGGGACAGGCGCAGCTGCTGCTGGTGCGGAATCCGCAGGCCATTCTCGAGGATCGCCCGGTCGAATCGGTGCCGCCCCTCGCCTGGCGCTTCTCCCTGCTCGAGCGCCTGCGCTCGATCCTCAGCTCCCAAAGCGAAGACCGTCCATGATCGATCTGCACGGCAGGACTGCGCTCGTGACCGGCGCCTCTCGCGGCATCGGCCGGGCGGCGGCGCTGCTCCTCGCCCGGGCGGGTGCCGACGTCGCCCTCACCTGCCTGAGCCGGCAGGCGGAGGCGGAGGCCGTCGCCGCCGAGATTCGTGCCCTGGGTCGAAAGGCCTGGACCGGCGCCGGCGACCTCGCCGAGCCGGCGGTCGTGGACCGGATCTTCGACGGGGCGGTGGCGGCGCTCGGTCCGCTCGACTTCTTCGTGGGGAACGCCGGCATCTGGCCGCCTGACGAGACCGCCGTGCGGGACATGACGGTGGAGCGCTGGACCGCGACCATGCGCGCCGACCTCGATGCGATCTTCCTGACCACCCGCGCCGCGCTCCGCCGGATGCGTCCGGGCGGCCGCGTGGTGCTTATCGGCAGTACCGCGGGACAGCGGGGCGAGGCCTTCCACGCCGACTATGCCGCCACCAAGGGCGCGATGATCGCCTTCGTGAAGTCGCTGTGCGTCGAGTGCGCGCCGGAGATCACCGTCAACTGCGTGGCGCCGGGCTGGGTCGATACCGAAATGTGCTGGCCGGCCTTCGCCGATGGCGGTCGCGACCGCATCGCCGGGACGATTCCGCTCCGTCGGGTCGCGTCGGTCGACGACATCGCGGGCCCGGTCCTCTTCCTCTGCAGCGATCTCGCGCGGCATGTGACCGGCGAGATCCTGAACGTGAATGGCGGGAGCGTGCTGTGCGGGTGAGTGCCGGATTCCGGGTTCCGGGTTCCGAGAGATGATCCGCCTCGTCTTTACCGGCGGGACCATCTCGATGCAGCGCGACGAGCGGGCGGGCGGCAACGTGCCCGCCCACGACGGTGCGGCCCTAGTGAGCTTCGCCCCGGAGCTTCCCGCGGTGGCGCCGTTCACCATCGAGGACTGGGGCCGGATGCCCGCGTGCCACATGGGGCCTGACAAGCTCTGGGAGCTTCGCAACCGGATCCAGGCCATCGCCCGGGACGAGCGTCCCCAGGGCATCGTCGTCACGCACGGCACCGACACGATCGAGGAGACGGCCTACCTCCTCGCGCGGACGCTCGATCCGGACATGCCGGTCGTCATCACTGGCGCCATGCGGACGTCGAGCGATGCGGGATGGGACGGACCGCGCAACCTCACCGATGCCGCGCGGGTGGCCGCGCATCCCGCGAGCCGGGGCCGCGGGACGATGGTGGCCTTCGCGGGGCAGGTCTTCGCCGGACTCGAGGTTGCGAAGGTCCAGGCAACGGCACTCGAAGCCTTCGCCGCACCGCACTCCACGCCGGTCGCGAGCGTCGGGCCCGAGGGAGTCCGCTTCAGCGTCGGTCCGAAGCGGCATCCGGTCGCCGAGCCCGCGGCCCTCTCGGCGCGGGTGGCGCTCGTCCCGATGACCATCGGCGACCAGGGTGAGCTGCTCGACCTCGCGCGGCCGAGTCACGACGGCCTCGTCATCGTGGCCTTCGGCAGCGGGAATGTGCCGCCCGGCGCGGTGCCCGCGATCCGTCGCTGGGTCGCCGAGAAGAAACCGGTCGTGCTCGCGAGCCGCTGTCTCTATGGCGAAGTGACGCCCGCCTACGCCTTCGAGGGTGGTGGTGCCACCCTGGTCCGCGCGGGGGTGATTCCCGCCGGGGCCCGCACCCCCGCGCAGGCCCGGCTCGAGCTCGCGATTTCACTCTCGGCCGGCGTGGGCTACGGCGCATGAGGTTTCCGGAGCGGCTCGCCATCCCCGACGACGTCCTCGAGATCGCGCGCAGTCTCGAGGCGGCGGGGCACGAGGCCTGGTGTGTCGGCGGCGCGATCAGGGACACGCTCCTTGGCGTCGACAACACCGACTACGACATCGCCACCTCGGCGACGCCGGACGTGGTGCAGACGCTGTTCAGCCACACGGTGAACGTCGGCGAGCGGTTCGGGACGGTCGCGGTGCGCACCCGTCGCCGGCACCACGAAGTCACCACCTTCCGCAAGGATGTGACGACCGACGGCCGCCACGCCGTCGTCGAGTTCGGGGTCTCGCTCGAGGACGATCTCGCCCGGCGCGACTTCACCATCAACGCCATCGCCTACCACCCGCTCCGGCACGAGTGGCGCGACCCGTTCCATGGCGCGCGCGACATCGATGCGAAGCTGATCCGTGCCGTGGGCGATCCGGCGACCCGCTTCCGCGAGGATTACCTGCGCATCCTCCGGGCGCTGCGCTTCGCCGCCCGCTTCGACTTCGAGATCGACCCCGCCACCTGGACCGCGCTCTGCGCGACCGCGAGCGGCCTCGCCCAGCTCTCCGCCGAGCGGGTGAAGGAGGAGTGGTACAAGGGGCTCCGGACCGCGCGGTCGGTGCCGCGGCTCATCGAACTCTGGATCGCGAGCGGCGGCGCCAGCGTCTGGCTGCCCGAACTCCTCGCCGATCCGCCGGCCACACCGACGCCGCTGGTCTCGCCGACCGGCTCGCCGCTGGTGCAGCGGCTCGGCAATGTCGGCCGGATGCCGGAGCGGACCGCGGCGCTCATCGCGCTGCTCGACGCGCGCGGTGCCGATCTTCCGAGAGACCCGGTGCTGATCACCGCGCTGGTCGCGATCGATCCGGTGGCGGTGCTGAGCCGGCTCAAGGCGCCCAACGCCGAGATCGCCCGCGCGATGGCCGTGATCACCGGGCCCGCGGAGCCGACCGACACCACGCCGCTCGGCGTCCGTCGCTGGATGGCCGCCGTCGGTGACGCCGCCGACGACCACACCGTGCTCTGGCGGGTGCGGCACGGCGCCCTCCCGCTCTGGGAACCGGTGATGCGCGGCATCCGCGAGCGGAACGAGCCCCTGACGCGGAAGCAGCTCGCGATCACCGGCAACGATCTCCGCGAGGCCGGCATCGCCCCGGGGCCGCACATGGGAGAGATCCTCGACCGGCTGCTGTCGCAGGTCGTGGACGATCCTTCGCTCAACACCCGGGAATCGCTCCTCGCCCGCGCACGGGGCCTCGCGTGAGCGCCCTGCTGTTCGCGCTCATCGCCGCGCTGGGCAACGTCGCCGGCGGCTATGCCGTGGTGCGGCACGAACGGCGGAGCCTCGCCGTCATCGAACTCTTCGTCGCCTTCGGCGCCGGCTTCATGCTCGCGGTGGCCCTGCTGGAGGTCGCGCCCGAGGCCATGACCCGGCGGAGCGACGCGGCGGTCTACATCCTCCTCGGCTATCTCGTCGTCCATCTCGCCCAGCACGTCCTGGTGCCGCACTTCCACTTCGGCGAGGAGACCCACCGGATCAGCGCGCGGCAGGGCATCTCCGCGTTGCTGGGCCTCCTGCTGCACACCTTCTTCGATGGTGTGGCGATCGCGAGCGGCTTCCTCGTCTCGAGTCATCTCGGCCTGCTGCTCTTCCTCGCGGTGTTCTTCCACAAGCTGCCCGAGGGACTCGCGATGTCGAGCGTCATGCTCGCCGGCGGCCAGAGCCGCATGCGGGCGCTCGGCGCCGCCGGGATGCTCGGTCTCGCCACCATCCTCGGGGTGGTACTCACCGAGGTGAGCACACCCCTCGCCGATCACGGCCTCGCGATCTCGGCCGGCGTCACGCTCTATGTCGCCGCCTCCAACCTGGTCCCCGAATTCCAGGCCCGCCGCGGCTGGAAGCTGCCGACCAGCTTCTTCGGCGGCGCCGCGATGTTCTTCGTGACGCGGCTGCTGGTCGAGGCGGCGGGGCTCCGGTGACCGCGCCGTCGCTCTTCGCCGCACCCGAGCCGCTCGCCGCGCGGATGCGGCCGCGGACCCTCGAGGAGTGTCTCGGGCAGGAGGAGCTGCTCGGCCCCGGTCGGGCGCTCGGTGATGCCATCCGCCGCGGCGATGTGGGGAGCGCCATCTTCTGGGGTCCCCCCGGCACCGGCAAGACCACCATCGCGCGGCTCATCGCCCAGCACACCGATCGGGAGTTCGTGGAACTCTCCGCCGTGCTCGATGGCGTCGCCCGGGTCAAGGAGATCATCAAGGAAGCCGAGGGCCGCCGGGTGATGGGGCGGGGCACCGTGCTCTTCTGCGACGAGATTCACCGCTTCAACAAGGCGCAGCAGGATGCCTTCCTGCCGCATGTGGAACGCGGCACCGTGACGCTCATCGGCGCGACCACCGAGAATCCGAGCTTCGAACTGAACGGCGCGCTGCTCTCCCGCTGCCAGGTCTTCGTGCTCAAGCCGCTCTCGGCGGAGACCATCCACCGCCTGCTCGAGCGCGCGGTCGTGGATCGCGAACGCGGTCTCGGCCATCTCGAACTCACGGTCGAGGGCAACGCCCTCGAACTGCTGGCCGAGCAGTCGGACGGCGATGCCCGCCGGGCGCTGACGGTGCTGGAGAATGCCGCGCGGCTGGTCGGGCCGCGCGGGGTGCTCACCGAGGCACAGATCGTCCAGGCGCTGGGGCGGCGGGTGGCGGCGTACGACAAGAGCGGGGAGTCCCACTTCAACATCCTCAGCGCCTATCACAAGTCGCTCCGCGGCAGCGATCCGCAGGCGGCGCTCTACTGGATGGCGCGGATGCTCGAAGGGGGGGAGGACCCGATGACCCTCTTCCGCCGGGCGATCGCGATGGCGGCGGAGGACATCGGCCTCGCCGACCCCGAGGCGCTCAAGCTGGCGATCGCCGCCCGGGACGCCTATCACATGCTCGGACCGCCCGAGGGGTATCTCCCGCTGGCGGAGATGACCATCTACCTCGCCACGGCGCCCAAGTCCAACCGCTCCGCGATGGGACTCTGGCAGGCGCTCGAGGCAGCGCGCCGCACGCCGGCGGAGCCGGTACCGCTCCACATCCGCAACGCCCCGACCGGGCTCATGAAGGACCTCGGTTACGGGAAGGGCTATCAGTACGCCCACAATTCGGCCACCGGGTACATCCCCCAGGACTACCTCCCCGAGTCGCTCCGCGACCAGAAGTTCTACGACCCGGGGGAACTCGGGTTCGAGAAACGGATCCGCGAGCGGATGGAGTGGTGGGCCAGGCAGAAGGAGTAGGGGGTAGGGGCGGAGCACCTGCTCCGCACCAATCCGGTCTCCTCCTCCGCCCCACTCCAACGACCGATCCGCCCCGCGCTGTGCACACCACTATATTCCGGCATGAGAAAACTCCTCCCCCTGGCGCTCGTCGCCCTCGCGCTCGGTTGTGCCCCCGGATCGGTCGATCCGCTCTCCGTGCTGCAGCCGGATGTCCGGCTCCACCACCTCTCGCTCCGCAACGTCGGACTGTCGGGTGGGACGCTCGATCTCGTCCTCGCCTTTCACAATCCGAACAAGATCAACCTCCAGGGGACGCGGGTGCAGGCCGGTCTGGACATCGAGGGTGATCACTTCGGTGACATCGACCTCTCGAATCCCTTCTCCCTCGCGGGGCGCGACACCACGCTGCTCACGGTGCCGCTGACCTTCCGCTGGTCGGGCGTCGCCACCGCGGCGCGTTCGGTGCTCAACTACGGCGCGGTCAACTACGCCATCAAGGGCACCACGACGATCCGGGCCACGGGGATTCCTTCGTTCGACGTACCGTTCTCGGGACAGGGCAGCGTCCCGCTTCTCAAGCCGTAGGCGTGCGGAGTCCGTCATTCGCAATCTGATCACGATCGAGCCCCCCGCGGAGCGCGCCGTGCTGGTCGGCGCGCCGCTCAAGGGCTCGGAGGACGCGCGGCACCTCACCGAACATCTCGACGAACTGGCCCGACTCGCCGACACCGCCGGTGCCCTGGTCGTCGGCCGCCTCTCCCAGCAGATCGCCTCCCGGAATCCGGCCACCCTCATCGGTGAGGGCAAGGTCGAGGAGCTCCACACGCTGCTCGAGGCGGAGAAGGGCACCCTGGTGCTCTTCGACGAGGAGCTGACACCCAATCAGGGCGCCAATCTCGAGAAGGAGCTCAAGGTCCGCGTGATGGACCGCTCGGAGCTCATCCTCGACATCTTCTCGACCCGCGCGCGCACCCACGAGGCCAAGCTCCAGGTGGAGCTGGCCCAGCTCGAGTACCTGCTGCCGCGCCTCGCCAGGATGTGGACCCACCTGTCGCGTATTCGCGGTGGTATCGGTCTCCGCGGCCCCGGCGAAACCCAGCTCGAGACCGACCGGCGGATGATCCGCAAGAAGATCCAGCTCCTGCGCGAGAAGCTCCTCGAATGGGAGCGGCATCGCGACGTGCTGCGCGCGGGACGCTCCCCGCTGCTCAATGTGGCGCTGGTCGGCTACACCAACGCCGGCAAGTCGAGCGTGCTCCGGATGCTCTCGGGAGAGCACGGCATCTTCGTCGAGGACCGGCTCTTCGCCACGCTCGACACCCTGACGAGAGAAGTGGACCTGGGCGAGGGGTGCCGCGCCCGGGTCTCCGACACGGTCGGATTCATCCGCAAGCTGCCCCACCATCTGGTCGCGAGCTTCCGTGCCACCCTCGAGGAGGTGCGCGAGGCGGACCTGCTGCTGCACGTCATCGACGCCAGCCATCCGGGGTGGGAGGAACAGATGGTGGTGGTGGACGACGTGCTCGCGGAAATCGGCATCGGCAGCATGCCGGTGATCCCGCTCTTCAACAAGATGGACGCGGTGCCGGATGCGTCGGCCTTCGCGGCGCGGGCCCGCGAGCTCTATCCCGAGGCCCTGCTCGGCACGACGGCGCGGATCGACGGTCTCGACCAGGTGAAGAACGAGCTGCGTCGCCGCGAGCTCTCGCTCCGGCCGCCCGTGACCGTCTTCGTGCCGCTCGCCGACGGGGCCCGGCTCGCCTCGCTCTACCGGCTCGGTGAGGTGCTGGATCAGTCGATCGTCGGGGAACGCCACGTCGTGAGTGTGCGGATCGCCCCGTGGCAGGCGGACCAGCTCCGCCGCGACGGACTCGAAGTCTCGAGTGAAGCGCCCGCACCACGGAGAGCGGTGGGGTAGGCGGACGGGCGGGAGGTGGGGCGGCGATATGGCGAAGCAAAAGGGGTGGAGCTCGATGCGAGCCCCACCCCTCTTCTTCTCCGCCCTTCCGCTTACTGCTTGCCGCTCAGCACCGACTCCAGGATCAGCCAGCGGTTCATGCCGGCGAGCTTCTGGTGCATCTTGGTCATCGGCGGGCCGCCCGGCGCCTCGTCCTCCTCGATCTGCAGATCGGCGAGGGCGTCGAGTCCCTTCGCGGCGAACTTGCGCAGCCCCTTGTCGAGCGCGAGGCCGGCCGTGCGGAAGTTGAACAGGGTCGAGAACTGGAGCGTGTAGCCCAGGTCGGCGAGCTGCTGGTTGGTGATGAGGGTGCCTGCCTTCTTCGCCTTGCCCCAGTACAGCGAGGGCGAAAGGTTGAAGCCCAGCATCTGGTTCGGATAGTACTTCCGCACCCCCTCGGCGAACGCGATCGGCTGCTCGAGGTCGACGTTGTTGAACTCGGCCCAGATCACGTCGCAGCCCAGCTCCGCCGCCTCCCAGCCATCCTCGATCGCCATCTTCACGCCGCCCGGGCCCTGGCCCGGCAGCGCCCCATCCACCGAGTCGGTCCGCGCAATGGTCACCAAGTCGGTCCCATTGCACTCGGCCGCGGCCTTGATCGCCTTGAGCTTGGCCAGCCACGCGTTGCGCGGGACCAGCACCTTGTCACGCTTGGCCTTGCCGACGCTCACGATGTGACCGCAGGTCCGGTCCGCCGGATCCTGGTTCTCGAGGTGCACACCCGCGACGCGGGCCCGCACCAGCTCGGTCGCCAGCGCGAAGGTCTGGGTCGGGCCGCCGAAGCCGGCCTCCATGTCCACGAACATCGGCGGCACGGAGAGCAGCTCCTTGCCTTCGGTGTCGTAATAGTGGGTGTGGCGCGCGCCCTCGATGCCCTTCCAGAGCTCCAGCGCCAGGTCCACCATCTGCTGCGACTGATAGACGCCGATGTCGGGATACATGTTCTTGACGGCGGCGAGCTGCCAGCCGCTCCCGTACAGCGCCTTGAAGCCGAGCCGGGTCATCAGCGCCGCGGTGTAGGCATCGTACGCGCCGGCCGTGTGCACGAAGGAGCCCTTGTCGCGCGCCTCATGCAGGATCCGGCGGAGCTTGGTGCCGGGATGCTCCATCTCGGGTGGGGCGAGCAGCTTGGCGATCTCATCACGCGGATAGACCGCGCTCTTGCTCACGGGCGGCGTTGCGGTGGCCATGACGGGTCTCCTTGGGTGTGACACAGAACTGCTCCGGCTCGGTGGCCTGGGGCTGGCCTCGGTTCCCGAACCGCACTGGACCCCGTATAATTATCAAATGTGAAATCTTTCACAAGGGTCCGGCCCCTTCACGATCCGGAGCGGCGGAGGCAGGGATCGAGGCTCGGGTCTTGCAATTGCCCGGGTGGCCAGAACGGCCGGTCTCTGAGTAGCTTCGGAGGCTCGGGCCGCATCTCATTGTGGCACTTTCACTTTCCTCACGGCAGGGAGCAGTCATGGCGGACGGTCTCGACCAATTGCGGGGGCGGATTCAGCGCGGCGAAGCCACAGTCGGCATTGTCGGACTCGGGTACGTGGGACTGCCGCTGGCGGTCGAAGTCGCCCGGAGCGGGTTCCGCGTCATCGGTTGCGACATCAGCGATCCCGTTTGCTCGGCCATCAATGCCGGCAAGAGCCACGTCGAGGACGTCCCGACGGAGACCCTCGCCGCGTTCGTCGGGAAGGGCCTGATCCACGCGACCACCGACTTCGGGCGCCTGGCGGAGTGTGATGCGATCTCGATCTGCGTCCCGACGCCGCTCAACAAGACCAAGGATCCCGACCTCTCCTACGTCGTGGCGGCGGCGGAATCCTGCAAGGCGGGCCTCCGGCCCGGACAACTGATCATTCTCGAGAGCACCACGTATCCGGGCACGACCCGTGAGGTGCTGCTCCCGATCTTCGAATCGACGGGGCTCAAGGTGGGCGTGGACTTCGCGCTCTGCTTCAGTCCGGAGCGGGTGGACCCGGGCAATCCGGTCTGGCATACCCGGAACACCCCCAAGGTCATCGGCGGGATCACGCCCCGCTGCAACGAGCTGGCGATGAGTCTCTACGGCAAGGTGTTCGACACCATGGTGCCGGTGGAGAGCCCCGAGGCGGCTGAGCTGGTGAAGGTGTACGAGAACACCTTCCGCATGATCAACATCGCGCTCGCCAACGAGCTGGCCCAGGCCTGCGACAAGCTCGGACTCAACGTCTGGGGTGTCATCGAGGCGGCCGCGACCAAGCCCTTCGGCTTCATGAAGTTCACGCCCGGTCCCGGACTCGGCGGTCACTGCATCCCGCTCGATCCGCACTACCTCTCCTGGAAGATGCGGACGCTGCACTTCAAGACCCGGATGATCGAGCTCGCGAGCGAGATCAACGCCGAGATGCCGGCCTATGTCGTGACCAAGGCGATCGACGCGCTCAACGACCGCCGCAAGGCGATGAAGGGGAGCAAGGTCCTGGTGATCGGTGTGGCCTACAAGAAGAACATCGGCGACCTGCGCGAGAGCCCCGCGCTCGACATCATCAACCTGCTGCAGGAGAAGGGGGCGGAGGTCAGCTTCCACGACCCGCACGTCTCCACCATCGCCGACGACGGGCACACCCCGATCAAGGGGCTCCCGATGCACAGCGTCGCGCTGACCGATGCGGCCCTGCGGACCAGCGATCTCGCCCTCATCGTCACCGACCACAGCGCCATCGACTACGCCCGCGTGCTGCGGGAGGCGCCGCTCGTGCTCGATACCCGCGGTGTCATCCGCGAGGATGGGCACGGCAAGCTGGTGGGATTGTCCGGCGTGGTGAATACGTAACGTCGCTGGCGTGATGCGGGGTTGTGGGTAGGGGCTGACCTCCAGGTCCGCCCCTCTGTTTTGCGCGATGCGCCGATGCGTGTGGGGCGGAGCAGAGCTCCGCCCCTACCCGCCATTGCGTCTAATGCCGCCCCGGATCCCGCTCGTCGCCGCCGCGGCGCTCCTCCCCTTCCTCATGCTTGCGGCCATGATCGCGGAACCAGGCGCCCTCGTGCTCCTCGTCATCGGCGAGCTTGAGGAGCGAGGCGCGCTGCGCCGGCGTCAGCACCGCGGCCACCTCGTCGCGAATCGAGTCGGTGATGGCCCGGAGCTGCGGCCGCATGACGCCGAGGACCGAGTCCATGCGCGGGCGCTGCCGCGCCATGATGCTGTCGATCCGGCTGCGCTGTTCGGCGCTCAGGTCGAGCCGCTCGAGCCCCGGCGGGCGCCGGGCGGCGATCGTGTCGATCGGGGCGCGCTCACGGCTCTTCGGGCGGAGCAGCGTCCGGTCCACCGCGATGCCCAGCACCAGGCCGGCGACCAGGGTAACCGCGAGGAGGCCGATCGCCCCCCAGTCCCGGCGCGGTGACTGCAACGGCGTGGTCATGGTGTCTCCAGAAAAGTGACGATATCGGTCGTGGTCGGCGCGGTGCCCTGTTCGGCCCACGCGGCCAGCGGGGCAGGTACCCCCGCGGCGCTCGCGAAGCTGGTGGCCGGCGTGCCGGCCGACGCGCCGCCGCCTGACAGAAGCAGCAGGGCGAGCCCGGCGGCCGTGGCCAGGCCGGCAAACGCGAGCACGGGACGCCGGAGCGAGCGGAGCCGGCTGAGTGCCGGGAGATCGACGATGTCGCTGCCGCCGGCGCCGTGCGCCTGTCGCAGCGCCTCGAGCTCGGGCTTCGCCGCGCTCATGATCGCCGCGATGCGGGCATCGAAGCCGGGTTGCCGCGACGGCCGGAGCGCGCCGAGATCGAGCGGACGCTCCTCCGGAGCGGTGCCGGACTCGTTCGGATCAGTGGCCATGGCGATTCCTCGGGGTCGTCGGCGAGGCGGGCGGCGCCAGGCCGCGCGCGGTCAGGGTGGCCCGGAGCGAGCGCCGGGCGACGAACAGGTGCTGGCGCGACATCACTTCGGAACAGTCGAGCTGCCGGGCGATCTCCGCGTGCGGCAGCCCTTCGAGGTCGTGCAGCAGCACGACTTCCCGCTGTAACGGCGGCAGCACCGCGAGGGCCGCGGCCAGTTCATCCCCCAGTTCGGCGCGCTCCGCATCCTGCGCGGGGCTGGCGGAACCAGTGAGCGTGTCCACGTCGGTTGCATCGGTGGCCTGCCGCTGCACGGCGCGGCGGGCGTTGCGGGCCTGATTGCGGATCACCTGCATGAGCCACTCCCGCACCCGCTCCGGCTGGCGGCAACTGCCGAGCTGCGCCAGCGCCCGGACGAATCCCGAGTGCACCGCATCCTCCGCATCCATCCGGGAACCGAGCACTCCGAGCGCCACGGCATGGGCCGCGTCGTAGTAGCGGCGGACCAGGGCTTCGAACGCCGCGGCATCGCCCTGCAGGGTGCGTCGTACCAGGCTGGCATCGTCGTCCACCACGTCCACTCGGCGATCCTTGGGTGCGGGGTCTTCGGCTACAGGACACCGGCGGGGCCGCGGGCGTTAGTGCCCGGGCCCGTCGGCCGGTCCGGTTCAGGCCGACACCACCGCCGCCTGCCACGCCGCGGGGTCGGTGTCCTCCTGGTAGATGGTGGCCAGGTCCACGCTGAGCTGGGTGCCGCTCCGGCTGATCCCGTAGCGGTCCAGGCTCCGCCGCGGCTTGCCCGAGCGCAGCACGCCGGCCGAAGAGAAAATGGCCTTGTGCTTCGGGCATTGGAACCGGTCCTGTCCCGGCTGCCAGGCGACGGTCGCGCTGCCGCGGTGGGTGCACTTGCTCGAGAGGGCGTAGACCGAACCCGCCACCCGCGCCAGCATCAGGTCATTGGCCTCGTCGACGAACACCCCGTCGGCGGCCGGAATCGGGTAGCTCCGCCGGGTGCCGGCCCCGCCCAGCGGGGTGATGGCGCTCGGTGCGCGGGCCAGCAATTCGGCGGGGAGCCCGCTCAGCCCGGCGGCGATGCCCAGGCTCGCGAGCGTGGCGCGCTGCAGGAAGGCCCGGCGGCTGCAGCCCGCGGCGTGGGCGGAGGAAGCGGCGATCGGGGTCGAATCGGTAGACATATCGCAGAGGTCCCGGGTCGTGGGTCAGTGTCGGTGATCGGGTGTCGTGTTCGCCTGACTAGAGCTGCGTGCCGGTGATCGCGATGGCGATCCACAGCGCCGCGCTCGCCATGGCGGCCTTCGAGAGCAGCCGCCAGTTGGCCTGCCGCGGCGTCACGGTGGTCGTCATCCCCGTGCGGCTGCTGCCGACCGAGGTGGTGATGACGCCGACCGGCGTGCGGCCCCGCTCGGCCCAGAGCATGACCAGGCCGTTCAGCACCAGCAGGGCGAGCAGGCCGAGCTTGAGCCCCATCACGCCGGAGGAGGCGAACTCCTCGAAGTCGGTCGCGGCGAGCAGCACGCCGCTGGCGCAGCAGGCGGCCAGGCCGGCCAGGATCGGCTTGTGCCAGCTCCGGAGCCGGTCGAGCTGCCGGGCCTTGAGTCCGGGGTCGCCAAAGGCGGCGCGAAGGGTGAGGCCGTCGGCGATCAGCGCGAGTCCGCCGCCCACGGCGAGGGTGCTCAGGTGAATGAACATGAGGACGTCTTCAACGCCGCGGTGGGCATCCACGAAGCTGGTCCACGAAGACAGGGCGGTTGTGAAGGCGTTCAACATCGGAGTCTCCCGTTCGTGCTGAGGTGCGTGTCGGTGCGGACCATCGGGATCCGCAGGGGTTCACGGGCAAGACACCGGTGGGGAGCAAAGCGTTAGGCGGATGAATGCCAGATGAATGGGGAGGCCGGAGGCCGCAGTTCAGACGTGGAGTGAAGTCGGGCGGGGGTGGGGGGATGCGAGGCGGGGCGGACCGCTCGGTCCGCCCCGCCTGACAACTCCCTGCGGAGACTGCGTCGGCGGCGGTGGGCCTCAGGGCGTGCGATAGGTAGAGAGGTCGGGCACCCGGATGCCGCGATAGAAGATCGACGGCGCGCCGTTGTTGAGCACCCGTGCCTCCCAGACGGTCTGCCCCGCCGGCGTGACCTCCTGCAGGATTCCGATCGCTCCCCAGGCGATGAGCGTATTGCCGCTGGCCAGCCGCGTGACGTACCCCAGGAAACCGGTGTAATAGGCGGGGGTGTGGCGGTATTCCCAGACGAGAGTCGCGGTGTGCGCGTTCACGTCGAGCTGATACTCCGCGATCCGGGTCTCCGACGGCTGGTGCCGGATGCCGTTGTCATAGATGAGGTAGTGCCCGTTCGGGAGCACCCGCACCGAGTGCTGTCCGGAGAAGAACCCCATCGCATCGTTGACGAAGGTGAACTGGTTGTTGCGACCGCCCCAGCGCCAGAGGAGCGCGCCGGTGCGCGCGTCGATCTTGGAGACCTCGCCGAAGTTGCGCCACGAGACCACGTAGTTGCCGTCCAGGTCGATCGCCAGCGAGTTCGGATGGTCGAAGTCGCTGGTCGCGCCGAGCTTCGCGGCCTGCGGCTCCTCGGTCCAGTCCAGCAGGCTCAGGTGATCCCACCCGTTCCAGAAGAAGTCGGTGGTCCCGTTGAGGCGGAGCCGGATGAGCTGATGTCCCGCCACCGCCACCGAGGCGGCCCCGCCGTACGCGGTGAGATCGAGGCCGCGGATGTCGTAGCCGAACAGTACGGCGGCCACCGGCACGGAGTCGGAGAACTCGAGCACCATGTCGTGATTGTCGGTGTAGAGCGGGAGCGGCGCCGAGTAGGTCCTCACCACCTCGCCGTCGAGATTGAACTCGTAGTACTTGCCGAAGATCGGATCCCAGCCTCGGGTGGCGCCGAGATAGGCGAGGATGTTGCCGTTAGGGAGCTGCTTGAGATCGGCGGGCGACGCGCCCGGATAGTAGGGAGAGGCGTCGAGGTACCAGCGGATCGTGCCTGCCGAGTCGAACGCGACCAGGTACCCGACGCCGCCCGCGAGGGCGGGGACCAGCAGGTAGCCGGCCGATGGCGTCCCCGTCGTCGGCGACAGCGTGAAGGTCCTGAGCGGCACCGGCAGGCTGTCGGTGAGGTAGTGGGTGGTGTCGCCCTGGATGAGCCGCGCGCCGCGCCACCCTTCGGCCTGGATCAGGTAGTCGGTGTTCGCCCGAAGCCCCGCGACCCGCACCCGCACCGTGTCGGTCGTCATCCCCACACTCGGCGTGTAGCGGACGCCATCGGTCGCGCTCGTGTAGCGGATCCGCACCGAGTCGATGCCCGTGCCGGCCACGGTTGCGCGCGCGGTCAGCACATTGCCCGAGGCCTGACGCACGGCGATGAGGCTGAGCGGTGTCGCCGCCGGGCCCACCGTATCCTCGCCGCGACAGGCGCCCAGGCACACGAGCAGGAAGGCGCCGAACCAGGCCGAGGCAAGTGTGGTCGTCCCTTGCCGAGGGGGGATGCGCATGACGGGTCTCCAGGGTGATCGATCAGGGGGATGCAGTGGAAAGATACTGATTTCCCTGTATGTTCCAGCCCATGCCGCTCTCCACCATTCCCATCTCGGGCCGCCGGATCCGCTTCGCCCTCGTCGGGTGCGGCCGGATCGCCGGCAAGCACATCGAGGCGTTCGAGCAGCACAAGGATCGGGCGGAGCTGGTCGCCGTCTGCGACTCCGATCCCAAGGCCCTCACCGCCGCGATGGCCCGCGCGCAGGTGCCGGGCTACCGCACCCTCGAAGAGCTGCTCGCCAAGTCGAATGCCGATGTGATCGTGCTCGCGACGCCGAGCGGATTGCACGCCACCCAGGCGATCCAGGCCGCGGAGGCCGGACGGCACGTCGTCACCGAGAAGCCGATGGCCACCCGCTGGCACGACGGCACCGCGATGGTCGCCGCTTGCGACAAGGCGGGGGTGCAGCTCTTCGTGGTCAAGCAGAACCGCCGCAACCCCACGATCCAGCTCCTCAAGCGGGCGATCGAGCGGCGCCGCTTCGGCCGGATCTACATGGTGACGGTCAACGTCTTCTGGTGCCGGCCGCAGGAGTACTACGACAGCGCGCCGTGGCGCGGCACGTGGGAGTACGACGGTGGCGCGTTCATGAACCAGGCGAGCCACTACGTCGACCTGCTCGACTGGCTCGTCGGGCCGGTGGAGAGCGTGCATGCCTTCACCGCGACGCTCGAGCGGCACATCGAGGTCGAGGATACCGGCGTCGCCAACATCCGCTGGCGGAGCGGGGCACTCGGCTCGGTCAACGTGACGATGCTGACCCACAAGCAGAACTTCGAGGGGTCGCTCACTATCATCGGCGAGCGCGGCACCGTGCGGCTGGGCGGCGTGGCGGTGAACGACATCGAGAAGTGGGAGTTCGCCGACAAGGATCCGGACGACGAACTGGTGGAGAAGGCGAGCTACGAGACCAGTTCGGTCTACGGCTACGGCCATCCGCTCTATTATGACAACGTCATCCGGGTGCTCCGGGGCGAGGCGCCGGCGGAGACCGACGGCCGCGAGGGGCTCCGCTCGCTCGAACTGCTGATCGGCATCTACCTCTCCGCGCGCGACGGGAAGACGGTCGGGCTGCCGCTCGACTACTAGCGGCGTCTCGGGGTCAGCGTCTGGTCGGGGCCCGGGAGTGATCCCGGGCCCCGCGCCGGTTGGAGC
>JBGASX010000084.1:0-19949 GCA_044229445.1 Gemmatimonadales bacterium
GATCGCTCGCTCCGGGCCGGCCGCCGGGTGAAGCTCGATCACGTCGGCCTCTTCGCCGACGGCGTCGCGGTGCGGCAGGTGGGGGAGGAG
Organism: Gemmatimonadales bacterium; assembly: GCA_044229445.1. Lineage (GTDB taxonomy): Bacteria > Gemmatimonadota > Gemmatimonadetes > Gemmatimonadales > GWC2-71-9 > JADJOM01. Next base: position 91 of record JBGASX010000084.1, read on the forward strand.
AGTTTCCGGGTGGCGCGCCAGGTCGTGGACGAGATGATCCTCGTCGACACCGACGCGATCTGTGCCGCGATCAAGGATGTCTTCGAGGACACGCGGAGCATTCTCGAGCCGGCCGGGGCGCTCGCCATCGCGGGGGCCAAGGCGTGGGCCGCGAAGCATCGCGCGCAGGGCAAGGAGCTCGTCGCGATCGCCTGCGGCGCCAACATCAACTTCGACCGGCTCCGCTTCGTCTCCGAGCGGGCCGAGATGGGTGAGCGCCGCGAGGCGATCCTCGCGGTCACCATCCCCGAGCGGCCCGGCAGCTTCAAGCGCTTCTGCGCCGCGATCGGTCCGCGCAACGTCACCGAGTTCAACTACCGCATGGCCGATCCCGACCAGGCCCACGTCTTCGTCGGGCTGCAGGTGCAGGGGCAGCCCGAGACCGCGGCGGTGGTGAAGCGGCTCCGCGCCCGGGGCTTCAAGACGCTGGATCTCTCCGGCAACGAGACGGCCAAGCTCCACGTACGCCACCTGGTCGGGGGGCACGCGCCGCTCGCGCGGGACGAGCTGATCTATCGCTTCGAATTTCCGGAGCGCCCCGGCGCGCTGATGAAGTTCCTCAACTCCATGCGCTCCGACTGGAACATCAGCCTGTTCCACTACCGCAATCACGGAGCGGACTACGGCCGGGTGCTGGTGGGGATGCAGGTGCCGCCGGGGGAGATGCAGGCGTTCCGCAAGTTCCTCGACACCCTGGGCTACCCCTGGGTGGAGGAGACGGCGAATCCGGCGTATCGGCTCTTTCTGGGGTGAAGGCGCACGGCGTACGCGCGCACGGCCGTGCGCGCCAACGCCGTGCGGGCCCACACCGTGCGCGCCAACGCCGTGCGCGCCAACGCCGTGCGCGCCTACACCAGCGCCGCGGCCTTCTGCTCGATCACCTTGAGGAGCGAATCGAACGACGCCGCGAACGACGCGACGCCTTCGGTCTCGAGCGTCGTGGTGACCGCATCGAGGCTGATGCCAAGATCGGCCAGGAGGCGGAGCGTGACACTCGCCTCCGCCATGCCCTCGCGGATCCGCACCTTCGGATGGCCGTGGTCGCGATACGCCGCGAAGGTCGCGGGCGGCAGGGTGTTCACCGTCCGGTCCGCGATCAGCGCCTCGACGTAATAGACATCGGAGAGCGCGGGGTCCTTGGCGCTGGTCGACGCCCAGAGCGGCCGCTGCACCATCGCGCCCTGCTCCGCGAGCGCCCGCCACCGCGGCGAGGCGAACAGCTCCTCGAAGGCGGCGTACGCGGCACAGGCATTGGCGATCGCGGCGCGCGCGGTGGGGAGCCCGGCGCCGCTGGCCGGTTCGAGCTTCTTGAGCAGCGGATCGACCTTGCCGTCCACCCGGCTCACGAAGAAGCTCGCGACCGACGCGATCCCCTTCACCGGCTTGCCCGAGGTGAGCCGCTTCTCGAGCCCCGTGAAGAAGGCGTCCACCACGTCCCGGTAGCGGGCCACGGCGAAGAGCAGCGTCACGTTGACGTTGATCCCCTTCGAGAGGCAGTGGGTGATCGCCGGCAGCCCGTCCTTCGTGCCCGGGATCTTGATCATCACGTTGGGCCGCGCGATCCGCGCCCACAGACGCTCCGCCTCCGCGATCGTCCCCGCGGCGTCGTGCGCGAGGGTCGGCGAGACCTCGATCGAGACCAGGCCGTCCATCCCGCCACTCTCCCGGTAGATCGGCAGGAAGAGGTCGCAGGCCGCGCGCACATCCTCGACGGCCAGCGCCTCGAAGATCTCCGCCGGGCGCCGCCCCTCGGCCGTGAGCCGCCGGATGTCCTCATCGTACAGATCGCTGCCGGCGATCGCCTTCTCGAAGATCGTCGGATTGGTCGTCATGCCGCGGAGCCCGTCCTCGGCGATGAGCCGGGCGAGCTCGCCGGAGGTCACGAGGTCGCGGGTGATGAAGTCGTACCAGGGGCTCTGGCCCTGGGCGCCGAGCTGAATGAGCGGGTTGGTCACTTGGTCTTCTCCATGACACGCTTGACGTCGGCCACGATCCGCTCCGTCGTGAATCCGAACTCCTTGAACAGCCGGTCGGCCGGCGCCGATGCGCCGAAGTGGTCGAGGCCGATGACCGCGCCCTGCTCCCCGACCCAGCGATGCCAGCCGAAGGTCGTCGCCGCTTCGATCGCGACGCGGGCCCGCACGGCCGGCGGCAGCACCGCATCACGATAGACGGACGGCTGGGCTTCGAACAGCTCCCACGACGGCAGCGACACCAGCCGTGCCTGAATTCCCTCTCCATGCAGCCGCTCGACCGCCGTCATCGCGAGGTGCACCTCGGCGCCGGTGGCCAGGACGATCGCGGTCGGCGTGCCGCTCGGCGCATCGAGCAGCACGTAGCCGCCCTTCGCCGCGCCGGCGGCGGGTGCCAGCTTCGCGCGGTCGAGGATCGGGAGCTTCTGCCGCGAGAAGACCAGCACCGTCGGCCCGTCGCTCCGCGTGATGGCGGAGCGCCACGCCTCGACGGTCTCGGTGGCATCGGCGGGGCGGATGACGCAGACGTTCGGCGTCGCGCGCAGCATCGCGAGCTGCTCGATCGGCTGGTGGGTCGGTCCATCCTCGCCGAGGCCGATCGAATCGTGGGTGCCGATGTAGATGACCGGCAGCCCCATGAGTCCGGAGAGCCGGATCGACGGCTTGCAGTAGTCGGTGAAGATCAGGAAGGTGCTGCCGAACGGCCGCACCCCGCCATGCGCCGCCATCCCGTTGAGGCAGGCGCCCATGCCGTGCTCGCGGACGCCCCAGTGCAGGTTGCGTCCGGTCCCGGTCGCGGAGAAGCTGCCGCCGCCCTTGATGTCGGTGCCGGTGCTCTCGGCCAGGTCCGCGGAACCGCCCATCAGGTTGGGCAGCTTCGCGGCGATGGCGTTGAGCACCTTCGCGGAGGCCTGCCGGGTCGCGAGCTGGCCATCGGCCGGCGTGAAGACCGGCAGGGCCGCATCCCAGCCCGCGGGAAGATCGCTGCTGAGCCACTGGGCGAAGTCCGCGGCGTCCGCCGGGTGCGCCGCCCGGTAGCGGGCGAGCTGCTCCTCCCATGCGGCGCGCGCCTCACGCCCCCGCGTCAGGCAGTGGGTCCGCCACTCCGCCGCTTCCGGGGCCACGTGGAAGGGGGTGTCCGGCCAGCCGAGAATCGCCTTGGTTCGCGCGACTTCTTCCTTGCCCAGCGGCGCCCCATGCGCGGCGGAGGTGTTGCCCTTGGTCGGTGCGGGATCGCCGATCCGGGTCTTGAGGCAGATCAGCGTGGGGCGGCTGGTCTCGTCCCGCGCATTGGTGAGCGCCGCGGCGATCGCCTCGAGGTCGTTGCCATCGGCGACCCGCAGCACCTGCCAGCCGTAGGCCTCGAACCGCTTGCCCACCTCCTCCGTGAAGCTGAGCGTCGTGTCGCCGTCGATCGTGATGTGATTGTCGTCGAAAATCAGGTTGATGTGGCCGAGCGCCAGGTGTCCCGCGATCGAGGCGGCCTCGCTCACCACCCCTTCCATCAGGTCGCCGTCACTCACGAATCCCCAGACGCGGTGCTGCACCAGCGGGAAGCCGGGGCGGTTGAAGCGCGCCGCGAGCGCCCGCTCGGCGATCGCCATCCCCACCGCATTGCCGAGTCCCTGCCCGAGCGGCCCGGTCGTGGTCTCGACCCCCGGTGTGTGCCCCCGTTCGGGGTGACCCGGGGTCTTCGACCCCCATTGCCGGAACTGCTTGAGGTCGTCGAGGCTCACCGCGTAGCCGCTCAGGTGGAGCAGCCCGTAGAGGAGCATCGAGGCGTGTCCGCAGGAGAGCACGAAGCGGTCGCGGTCGGCCCAGTCGGGTGCGGCCGGATCGAAGCGGAGGAAGCGGTCCCAGAGCACGTAGGCCGCGGGCGCGAGTGCCATCGGCGTGCCCGGATGCCCGGACTGGGCCTGCTCGACGGCATCCATGGCCAGCACGCGCAAGGAATTGATGGTGCGCCAGGCGGAATCGGTCATGGGGGAGTCTGGGGTGGGGCGAGGCGCGGTGGCCGGGGTGGTCAGGGGCAAGGCTCCGGTGAGGACGGCTCAAAATAGTGGCTGGTGGCGGGCGGTGTGAGGGGGGATTATACTGTTCACTGTTGGTATATCAAACCTTGAACACTCAGCACGCCGGGCTGGTACTACCATGAACACCGTGACGGCCGCGACGGCCAACCGCAGCTACGAAATCCACGAAGTCGCCGAGCTGACCGGGCTCGCGACTGCCCGGCTCCGGGCGTGGGAGCGCCGCTATGAGGTCGTGCGTCCCCGGCGCCAGCCCAACCGCTATCGGGCCTATACGATCGAGCAGGTCGCCCTGCTCCGCGCCTTTGCCCGGCTCTGTGCCGCCGGGGAGCGGATCGGGGACCTGGTGAAGGAAGAGCGGGAATCGGTCATCGCCCGTGCCGAGGGCCGGGCGACCGACGGGTCACCGCTGGCGCAGCTCCTGGCGGCGGCGAAACGCCTCGATCGGGACCGGCTTTCCGCCCTGCTGGCGGAGCACCGCCGTCGCATGGACCTGACTAGTTTTGGGCGGGAGATCGTGATGCCGCTTGGCGAGGTCATCGGAGATCTCTGGGCGCTCGGCAAGCTGAGCGTCGCGGTGGAACACCTCGCGAGCGAAGTCATCGTGCAGCAGCTCAAGTCCGATCTCGCCAGCGGGCCGGCGACGGGGCCGGTGCTGCTCGCGGCCTGTCTGTCAGGCGAGCATCACGAGTGGGGATTCCTGGTGACGCTCACCCAGCTGCAGGCGCGTGGCTGGCGGGTGCACTACCTCGGCGCCGACCTCCCGACGAAGGACATCGTGGAGGCGAGCTGGACGGTGATTCCCCGGGTCGTGGCGCTGTCGGCCGCGGATCCGGCCAACGTGACGCTCCGGCTGCCGGAGCTGCGGCGGTTGCCCCGGCTGCTGCCGCCGGGGACGATGGTAGTGCTGGGTGGTCAGGGCGCCGAGGTGAATGGCGCCAAGCTTCGCCGCTCGGGTCTCAAGGTCGGGGCCGAGCACATTCCTGAACCTCAATCCGAGCCGGCGCCGCGCCTCGCGGGCCGCAGCTGACATGACGTCCACCGCCTCGTACGCCGCGCCTGACAATGATGCCGCCGTGCCGCCTCCCGCGCCGGGAAGAACCTCCGCGCTGGTGATCGGTTCGGGGATCGGCGGTCTCGCCTCCGCCGCCCGCCTCGCGCACGCCGGCTACCAGGTGACGGTCCTCGAGCGGCACGATGTCCCGGGGGGCCGGGCGGGAGTCTGGAAGTCGGAGGGGTTCACCTTCGACACCGGGCCGTCGCTGGTGATGATGGTGGAGTACTGGCAGAAGCTCTTCCGCGAGATGGGGCGGCGGTTCGAGGACTACATCGACCTGGTCCAGATCGATCCCTGCTACCGGATCCATTTCGCCGACGGCGTCTGGCACGACCGCACCAGCGTCCTCAACCGGCTGATCGAGAACTGCGAAGCGATGGAGCCGGGCTGCGGTCCGAACCTCCTCGAATACCTCGCCGTCACCGGCCGGATGTACGACAGCGGGCTCAAGTACATCAGCCGCAACATGCACACCCCCGCCTCGATGATCTCGGGGGATGTGCGCGGCCTGCTCTTCAGCAACGCGCTCGGCGACCTGCAGCGACTGGTCAAGAAGTACTTCAAGGACGAGCGGCTGCAGCAGTCGATGAGCTTCCAGACGCTCTACCTCGGCCTCTCTCCCTACGAGTCGCTCGCGATCTACTCCCTGCTGCCCTTCGTCGAGGTGGCGGGCGGGGTGCACTACCCGATGGGCGGCATGCACATGCTGCCGCTCGCGCTGGAGCGTCTCGGCAAGGAACTCGGCGTCACCTACCGCTATGGCGCGCAGGTCGAGAAGCTGGAGCGCGTGGGCGGCCGGGTGACGGCCTGCGTGCTCAAGGGCGGGGAGCGGGTCAAGGCGGACCTGGTCGTCGCCAACGCCGACCTGCCCTACGTGTACGACCAGCTCCTCGAGGAGCCCTACCCGAACATCGAGTCCAAGCGGTTCTCCTGTTCGGTGGTGCTCATGTACATCGGGACGAAGAAGGAGTTCCCCCACCTCCAGCATCACAACTTCGTGGTCGGGAACGACATGAAGACGGCCTGCGAGGATCTCTTCGTCCGGCACCGCATGCCCGACGACCCGCCGTTCTACGTGGTCGCCACCAGCCGCACCGACCGGAGCGTGGCCCCCCCGGGCTGCGAGAATCTCTTCGTGCTGGTCCTCGCGCCCGCCCAGCCGCGCGACAAGTCGAAGTGGATCGACTGGGAGAAGGAAGGCCCGCGGGTCGAGGCCCAGACGCTCGACCGGATGGAGCGGCAGCTCGGCATGACCGGGCTCCGCGAGTCGATCGTCACCCGCAAGCTCGTCACGCCCGCGACGTTCACGAAGCGGTACGGGAACCTGCGCGGCGAGGCCTTCGGGCTGTCGCACAATTTCATGCAGATCGGCTATTTCCGTCCGCACAACCGGCACGCGGCGCTCAAGAACCTCTTCTTCGTTGGCCAGAGCACCCATCCCGGGTGCGGCGTGCCGATGGCGCTGATCTCCGCGGAGTGCCTGACGGAGCGGATTCTCGCCGAGGCCCCCGTCCGATGATGCTGGACGAGCTCGAACGGAGCTACGTCCGTGCCGAAGGGGTGACGGCCGAGTGGGCGAAGAGCTTCTACTTCGCCAGCCGGTTCCTGCCCGCGGAGAAGAAGCGGGCGATCTTCGCGATCTACGACTACTGCCGTCACGTCGACAACCTGGTCGATCAGCGGGGCAGCCGCCCCGTGGCCGAGGTCCGCCAGGAACTCGCTGCGCTGGGCGACGCGGTCCGGCGCATCCACGCCGGCGATGCTCCATCCGATCCTCGCTGGCTCGCCCTGGCCGACACGCTGCGCCGGCACCCCGAGATTCCGCTCGCGCCGTTCCTGGAACTGCTCGATGGCGTCGCGATGGACCTGGGCCCCGTCGCCATGCCGGATTTCCCGGCGCTGCTGCAGTACTCCCGCTATGTGGCCGGGGGCGTCGGGCTGATGATCGGGCCCGTCCTGGGGGTCGCCGATTCGCGCTTCGATGATCTCGGCATCCGGCTCGGCGTGGCGATGCAGCTCACCAACGTCCTGCGGGATGTCCGGGAAGATCTCGACAACGATCGGATCTACCTCCCGCTGGATGAACTGGCCGCCTTCGGACTCTCCCGCGCCGATCTCGAGCGCCGGGTCCTCACGCCCCGTTTGCGTGACTTCCTGGTCTTCCAGGTGGCGCGGGCCCGGGAGTGGTTTGCCTCCGCCGACTCGGCGATTCCGATCTTCCCTGACGACGGCTCCCGCCTGACTGTCCGCCTGCTGCAGCAGACCTATTCCGGCATTCTGGACGAGATCGAACGCGCCGACTACGACGTCTTCCGGGGCCGGGCCAGCGTGCCGTTCGCGCGCAAGCTCGTGATCCTGGGCCGGGCCTTCTGGCGCGAGCGCCAGTATCGCAGCGCGGAGCCGGGTCTCACGCCCACCTGAATCCGTCCCTGAACGCTCCCGACGTTCCAAGGTCGCCCGGGCGATTTGCCGCCCGGGTCTTCGAGCGGTATCTCAGGGGGCTCGCGTCCCGGCACTTCGCCGCGGTGCACTGGGGGGGAGTGGTGCCGAGTGCCCCCGCCGGCGCGCCGCCGCCGAACCCGGGAAGCGTGCTGTTCGTGGCGAATCACACCAACTGGTGGGACGGCTTCCTCGCCTGCCTGACGACTGCCCGGCTCGGCCTCCACTTCCATGTCCTGATGGAGGCCCAGCACCTCGAGCGGTACTGGGGATTCAAGTGGGTCGGCGCGCTCCCGATGCGACGAGACTCCGCGCCGGGGGCGTATCACGATCTCGAGCGCGCCGCGCGGGTGCTCCGCCGTCCGGCCACGGGTCTGTGGATCTTCCCGCAGGGCTCGAGGCGCCCGCCCGAGGAGCCTATCCGCGGAACGGAGCGGGGCGCCGCCCAGCTCGTGCTTGACGCGGACGGGCCGATGACGATTCAGCCGGTGGGGTTCCGCTACCGCTATCGCGGAGAGCAGATTCCTGACGCCTTCGTCTGGCTCGGTGACGCCTTCACGGTGGATCCGGGGGAACAGCCCGGCACCGCCCGTCGCCTCCGTCGCAGGATGATCGCGGACCAGATCGAAGACCGGCTCGCGCGGACGGTTCAGGAGCTCGACCGGCGGCTGGCGACAGAGGACCTGCGCGACTTCACGGTGCTGCTGCCGGGCAGGCTTTCCATCAACAAACGGCTGGACCGGGTGCGTCACGCCCTCGGCCTGCTCAACGGGCCCTTCGACGATCGCAATGGTTGACTACCAGATCCTGCGCGCGCTGCACGTGACCGGAGCGGTGCTGATGGTCGGCAACGTGACTGTGACCGGTGTCTGGTCGGCGTATCTCTACCGGCACTGGCGCGATGCCACGATGCCGTTCCGGCCGATCGCACGCGCGATTCTCTGGACCGACCTCATCTTCACCACCGGCGGCGGCGCGATCTTGACCATCACCGGGGTGGTGATGGCGCTGCAGGTCGGATTCCCCTTCTTCACGACGCCCTGGCTCCTCAAGGGCATCGTTTCGCTCGCCCTGTCCACCCTTTCGTGGCTGGTCTTCCTGCTGCCTGACCAGGTGCGGCTGGAGCGGAACACCGATCCCGTGCTGATCCGACGGGTTTTCATCCGCTGGTCGGTGATCGGATGGGCGTCGACGGTCCTCCTGTACTACGGCCTCTGGGCAATGGTGATGAAGCGGTGACGGGTGTATCTTCTCCCTCCCAATAACCCTACCGCCGCCAGTCGGAGAGTCAGCCGTGTCCAACGACGAGCCCGAGTACATCAAGGCCATCAAGCGCGCCCAGGAGAAGAAGTCCTCCGGTGCCCCGGCCAAAAGCGCTGCCGCCAGCATCAAGAGCGGTCCCCCCTCGCCCGCCGAGCGTGAAGCCATCCGCTGGGCGCGTGAAGTGGGAGGCAAGGATGTCCGTATCGCCCCGTCCGTCACCGGGGCCAAGGTGGCGCTGCTGATCCAGCCGATCACGCCCTTCGGCAGCCCGCCGGTGACCCTCGAGGGCCTGAACGGCCGTGACGCGCTGGCCGAGCGGGTGAAGTCGGCGCAGGGCGGCGGCGAGAATGTGCTCGGCTGCTTCGAGCTGACCACGGGACGTCCGCTGACCGCGGAGCTGGCCGACGGCAAGGTGACCTTCACCGCCGGCGCCGCCCGCCAGATCATGAAGTCGGAGAGCCCGGATCGCATGATCCGCCTCGCGGCCAAGCAGGCCGAGGAGCTGGCCAAGACCCGGAAGCTGGACGACCGGGACAAGGGCGGCCGGGGACAGGGCGGCCGCCGCTAGCCGCTCACGACGCTGCCGGACGCACGTCAGGGTGCCGCATCGGGAGGTCTCCGGTCCGGCACCCTCGCTGTTTCCGAACCGGACAGGGCGCCGCCCGCGTTGACAACCCGCCGAACCTCCCGCATCCTCCCCAGATGCCACCAGCCAAACCGCCACGCAAACGCTTCACCAAGCGCACCATCGTCGCGCTCCTCGTGCTCGTCGCGGTGCTGGGAGGTCTCCTGTGGGACGGGAGCCCGCTCGGCAGTCTGCTGCTGCGTCAGGCACTCCGGATCAAGTTCCAGGGAGTGCGCCAGGTCTCTCCCGCGGAGCTCGTCGCCTGGATGGCCGACCCCAACCGGCCGCCGCCGATGCTGATCGATGCGCGCCCGGCGGAACAGTTCGCGGTGAGCCGGATCGATGGCGCGGTCGAGATCGATCCCGCCGCGCCCGACCTCCAGCCGCTCTATCACATCTCGAAGGATCAGCCGCTCGTGGTCTACGATGCCACGGGCGTCTACGGCACGGCGATGGTCCTCGCGCTGACACGTGAGGGGTATACCCGGGTCTCGAATCTCGAGGGCGGGCTCTTCCGCTGGGCCAACGAGGGGCATCCTCTCGTCGCCGATTCCGGCCCGGCCACCAAGGTCTTCCCGCTCACCTGGACCTGGGGCCGTCTCCTCAAGGGTCGCTTCCATCCATGATGGCCCGCCGCCTCGGCGATGGGCTGGCCGGGGCGGTACTGCTGGTCCTGCTCGCGCTCAGCGTCCGGCGCACCGGTCCGCTGCCGGCGCTGGGCCCCTTCCTCGACCCCGCGCGCGGTGTGTGGAGCGTGGCTCGTCAGGCGGAGCTGGCCCCCTCCGAGGCCGGTCGTGTCGCGAGGCTCGGTGCCCCAGTCACGATTCGGTACGACCATCGTGGCGTTCCCCACATCTTCGCTGCCTCCGAAACCGACGCCATCCGGGCCCTTGGCTACGTCGTTGCGCGCGACCGGCTCCTGCAGATGGAGCTGCAGTGGCGGGCGGGCGCCGGCCGCCTGACGGAGTTCGCGGGACCGGGACTGCTCCGGATCGATCGTGAGGCGCGGCAGCTCGGACTCGCCGATGCGGCGGATGCCCACTTCGCCACGCTGGCGCCCGATTCACGCGACCGGCGACTCCTCGAGGCCTTTTCCGACGGCGTGAATGCCTGGATCGATCAGCTCGGTCCCCGCGATCTCCCGCTCGAATACCACCTGCTCGGCCGAAGGCCCGCGCGCTGGGCACCGATCTACAGTCTCTATCTCCTCGGGCGGATGGGGTGGACGCTCGCGCTCAGCGATCTCGAGGAGAACCACGAGGCGGCCCGCGCGCTCGTCGGTGAAGCGGCCGCGGCCGCGCTCTATCCGGTCAACAGTCCGATCCAGGAGCCGATCCAGCCCAACGGACAGCGCGCGCCCCGCGAGGACTTCGCCCCGCTCCCGCCCCCGGGCGCACCCGATCCATCCGCGGCTCGGACGGCCGCACCGGAGCGCGATCCCCGGCCGCTCGTCGCCGGTCTCGGCAGCGGTGCCGGCCGGGCGGTCGATGCGTTAGGCAGCAACAACTGGGCGGTCGCTCCGGGCCGGACGCGCGACGGCCATGCGCTGCTGGCCGGCGACCCTCATCTCGAGCTGAGCCTGCCGTCGATCTGGTACGAGGCGCATCTCGTCGTCCCGGATTCGCTCGACGTCTATGGCGTCACCATCCCGGGTGCGCCAGGGATCACGATCGGCTTCACCCGGGATCTCGCCTGGACCTTCACCAACGCCGAAGCCGATGTGCTCGATCGCTACGAGGAGGTCGTGGACGACAGCCTCGCGCCGTCGCGCTATCGGCTCGACGGCCAGTGGCGACCGCTGCGGCTGGTGCCGCAGCGCTATCTCGGGGCGGACGGGGCGGTGCTCGCGGTCGACACGCTGCGCTACACCCATCGCGGGCCGCTGACCACGTGCCGCCGCGGTCGCTGGTGCTCGATGCGGTGGACGGTCCTGGAGTCGGGGAACGAGCTCGTCGCCTTCGCGCGTGCCGCGCGGGCGCGGACGGCGGCCGCCTGGCTCGATTCAATGGCCGGCTATCAGGCCCCCGCGCAGAACATGCTGGTCGCCGATCGGACCGGGAGCATCGCCATCAGGACGACCGGGCGCTTTCCGCTCCGCCCCGGCACCGGTCGTGGCGATGCCTACCAGCGCGGCGACACCTCGGCGAGCGACTGGATCGGGGACTGGCCGGTGGCCACCCTGCCGCAGTCGCGGAATCCGGCCCAGGGATATCTCGCCTCCGCCAATCAGCAGCCGGTGGACCCTCGCGTGGATGCGCGCTACCTCGGGGCCGACTGGTACACCCCGGCCAGGGCGCTCCGCATCAACGAGCTGTTGCGGGCCGACAGTGCGGTGACGCCCGACGCGATGCGGCGCTATCAGACCGATCCCGGCAGTCCCCTCGCCGACCGGATGGTGCCGGCATTCCTCCAGGCCGCCCGGCGTCATCCGGAGCGCGCGCCGCTCGCGCGGGCCGCCACCCTGCTCGCGCAATGGGATCGCCGCTACACGCTCGACAACCAGCGCGCCGTCCTCTACGAAGAGGCCATGCGCCAGCTCGGGCCGCTGCTCTGGGACGAACTTCAGCTGGCGCGGCCGGGGTACGCGACGCCGTCGCTCCCGGGCGCCGCGATCGTGCTGGAATTGCTGAAGGACTCGACCAGCCGCTGGTGGGACAACGGCACCACGAAGGATGTCGTCGAGGACCGTGATGCCATCCTCGCCGAGGCGCTCGAGCGGGCGCTGACGGCGACGCTGCGGGCGCATGGCGAGCCCGATGCGGGCGGCTGGCGCTGGGACAGGATCCGGCATGCCAGCATCTACCATCTGCTCCGGCTCCGGGCGCTGTCCGCGCTCGGGGTGCCGGTGCAGGGCGGGATGTCGACGCTCAACCCCTCGAGCGGTGATGGCAGCTTCGGACCGAGCTGGCGCATGGTTGTCGAGCTGGGACCGGAGGTGCGCGGCTGGGGGATCTATCCGGGAGGGCAGTCGGGGAATCCCGCGAGCACCCGATATCTCGATCGGCTCGATGCCTGGAGCCGGGGAGCGCTGGATACCCTCTTCGTGCCGAAGAGCGCCGAGGCACTGGGGAAGAACGTGGCGAGTGAACTCAGGCTGGAGCCGGCAGAGTGATGCGGCGGCTCGGGGGGATCGCGATCGCCGCGGCGCTCATGGCGGCAGGAACCTGGTTCCTGGGCTGGTGGGCGGTGCTGGCGGTCGCGGCCGCGTGGCAGCTCGTCGATCGTGGTGGTGCGCCCTGGCGCGCGGCGATCGCCGCTCCCCTCGGTTGGGGGCTGCTGCTCGTGCTCATTCCCCTCGCGCCCCTCGGCCGGCTGACGACGCGACTCGCCGGTGTCTTTCAGCTTCCGCCGGCCGTTCTCATCCTGCTGCTGCTCGGCTACGCCGCGCTGCTGGGCTGGAGTGCCGCCAGGGTCACCGCGGCGTTGGCCGGCGTCAGGGCGTCTTCATCGCGAAGGTGACCAGCGCCCCGCCCGGTTCACGCACGGTGATCTCCTCCATCCCGTAGAAGGTCGTATGCCGCTCGATCACTCTCGGGTAGTCGGCCAGGGCGCGGTCGACCGTGTCGAGGTCGCCGACATCGAGAAAGAGGGAAACGGAGTGACCGCGCGGCGCTGCCTTGATTTCCGGCAGGTCGGCCTCGAGCGCGGGCCAGGTCTGGTACATGACCTCGAGTCCGTCCCGGACCAGGATCACGAACTGGGGCTCGCCGTCCGCCCCGGGCACCTCGGCCACGACCTGGAAGCCGAGCCGCTCGGTCCAGAAGGGGAGGCAGGGGGGGATCCGGTCGACGAAGAGTACCGGCGTAAGCCGATGGAACAGAACAGTTTCAGTCATGCTCGACTCCCGGGGACTGGTTAGGCTGGGGGGTCATGTCTAGATTACAGCGGACCGATAACTGCGGAGGGACCCCCTGACCCCATTCGCTGGACCTCATCACTGAAGGAATAGTTGTGTCACGAGCAAACCGTCGTCCCACCTCCTCACCACCTCCGACCCGCGCCCGCAGCCTTGGTCGTCGCTCGATGGATGCCCATCGCCAATGGCTCATCGATCGCTATGGCCCGATCTGCGCGTATTGCGGGACCGAGATTCCTGGGGACCGTACCACGCTGGACCACGTCTACCCCCGCAAGGGTCAGACGGCTTACGACCGGCCCGATAACCTGGTAATTGCCTGCCAGCCGTGCAACTCCGCCAAAGCCGATACGCCGTTCATCGCCTTCATCGCGCAGAAGCGCGCCCGTGGAGTCTTCCTGCTCCACTATGGAGAGCATCTCTCCGACTGGGTGAAGGACATGATCCGCCAGGCCTCGGAGCGCGACTGGCTCCCGCCCAACCGGCCGAAGTTCGTGCCGCACGTCGGGAATGGCAACGGGAACGGCCAGCACTAGGCTGCCGGCGCCCCACGGAACGGTGAAGAGCAAGGGCCGGCGTCCATCATGGACGCCGGCCCTTCGAGCTTCCGGGGCACTCTCCGCCCGATCTCTCAGGCGGACGGGCTCCGCTCGAGCGCGGCAGCGGGGGCAGTCTGAGTCAGGCACTGATACAGGGCGAGGCCCGGATAGAAGTTCGGGGTCAGGCAGGGGACGTTGAGCCGGGTCTTTCCGGTCGCGCGCTCGATGACCAGGAAGAAGCCGTTGCTCATCCGCGTTTCGATCGCCGTGAAGGGGAGCGCCGTGCTGCCGGCGGCATCCTCGAGCAGGATGGCCTCCCGGGACAGCGAGACCTTCGGTGGCCGAGGCAGGGCCTGCTGGATCTCCGTCAGCCAGCGCGCCCGCTTGGTCCGTGCCAGCTCCTGCTCCATCTGGGCCCGGCCTCGGCTGGTGAGCGCCTCGACGACGCGGGCCAGATCGGCATCCTGGCCCCCACGCGGTTGCACCGTCACCCGCAGCGTCTTGCCGGTCCGGGGGATCAGGCTGAGGGTATCGGTGACCTGCCCGGCGCGCGAGATCCTCGAGTAGGCGAAGGTGCGCATGTCGCGGTACTGCATCTCCCGCCGGCCAAAGAGGCTCTCCGTCACGACCCCCTGTTCGTGGATGCGCGCGCGGTAGGAGAGGGCCCACCCCACGAGCGCCAGCATGCCTAGCGCAAGCAACAGGACCGGCACCGTCGCGAGGGTGAGCGGACCCGCGCTGAGGGCCACCCAGAGAAACGCCAGCGCCACGGGTGTCAGGATGACTGCGCTGGACCGGGGCAGCCGCTTCTCGAAGATCAGTGGACCGTATTTACGGTCCTCGACGGTGGGGGACATCGGACGCTCCTCCGGTGACGAACTCTGCATGGACACTGGCACCGTGCGTTGCCGCACGGTGGCAACAGGGCTTCTGCCCGGCGCCTAACTGCAAGCCGGACAAAGTCCTCCGACAAACGTTTCGGGATGCTCCCGTCCTTGGGGGCCATTACCGTGCCGTCTGTTGCCCAAAAAAAGGGGGTGGGCTTCATGCGAAGCCCACCCCCTCCATCTCGGCGAGTCCGCCGGGGATTACCCGAGCGCGTCCGTCACCAGCCGCTTCTGTTCCGCCTGGTGCGCCCCGCCGTACCCCTCCGCCGGGCTCGCCCGGTCGGGGCGGCCGGTATAGCGGAGTGAGACGCCCGGCGGGAGGATCGCGCGGAGCCGGCCTTCCACGTAGTTCCACGACCCCATGTTCCGCGGCTCCTCCTGGGTCCATACCAGCTCGGTCATCTGCCCGTATCCGGCGAACATCGCGCGGAGTTCCTCCTCCGGGAAGCTGTAGAGCTGCTCCAGCCGGACCAGCGCGAGCCGGGAACGATCGGCGCCCGCGGCACCGGCGAGGAGGTCGTAGTACACCTTGCCGGAGCAGAGGACGACCCGCCGGACCTGATCGCGGTAGCTCGCGGCCACGGCGTCGTCGAGGACCGGCTGCCAGCTGCCCGTCGCCAGTTCCTCGATGCGGCTCGCGGCCTGCGGCAGGCGCAGCAGGCTCTTCGGCGTCATGATCACCAGCGGGCGCTGCCGGGTGCGGCGGGCCTGGCGCCGGAGCAGGTGGAAGTACTGCGCCGGCGTCGTCGGATTCGCGACGCGGATGTTCCCCTCCGCGCACTGCTGCAGGAACCGCTCGAGCCGCGCGCTCGAATGCTCCGGCCCCTGTCCCTCGTAGCCATGCGGGAGCAGCAGGGTGAGACGGGTGGTGAGCCCCCACTTGGAGAGCCCCGAGACGATGAACTGGTCGATGATGACCTGGGCGCCATTCACGAAGTCGCCGAACTGCGCCTCCCACATCACCAGGGTCTCGGGCGCCGCCGCGCTGTAGCCGTACTCGAAGCCCAGCGTGGCGAGCTCCGACAGCGGGCTGTTGTGCAGCTCGAGACTCGCGAGCGCCCCGGGGAGATGCTTCATCGGGGTGTACGTCTGGCCGCTATTGGCATCGTGCAGCACCAGGTGGCGCTGGCTGAAGGTGCCCCGTTCGGAGTCCTGGCCGGTGAGACGGATCGGGATCCCCTCGACGAGCAGCCCCGACATAGCGAGCGCTTCGGCATGGGCCCAGTCGATGCCGCCATCCGGGCCGAGCGCGGTGCGGCGCCGCTCGAGCTGCTTCTGCAGCTTGCTGTTCACCTCGAAGCCCTCGGGCCAGGTGAGCAGCTGCTCGTTGAGTGCCTGCAGCGTCTCGACCGGCAGCGCCGTCTCCGGTTCGATCCCCGAGGAGCGGTCCGAGGCCTTCGGCGGCTCCTGGGCCACGGCCTTCGCCATGTTGGCCTTGAAGGCCTGCTGGATGTCGCTCAGCCGCTGATAGCCCGCCGCGTAGAGCTGCTCGCTCTCGCTCTCGGCGATGACGCCGCGCCGCGCCAGCATCCCCGCATACTGCTGCCGCACGGTGGGGAGCGACTTGATCCGCTCGTACATCTGCGGCTGGGTGTAGGTCGGTTCGTCGCCCTCGTTGTGCCCGTGGCGGCGGTAGCCGACGAGATCGATCAGCACATCCTCGTGGAACCGTTCGCGGTAGGCCATCGCGAGCCGCACCGCGGCGAGACAGGCCTCGGCGTCGTCGGCGTTGACGTGGATGATCGGGACGTCGAACCCCTTGGCCAGGTCGCTGGCGTGACGGGTCGAGCGCGAGTCGAACATGTCGGTGGTGAAGCCCACCTGGTTGTTGGTGATCAGGTGGATCGTCCCGCCGGTCCGGTAACCCTTGAGCGCGCCGAGGTTGAAGGTCTCCGCGACCACGCCCTGGCCGGCGAAGGCGGCATCGCCGTGGATGATCACCGGCAGCGCCGCCGTGGGGTCGTGGTGCGCCTCGCGGCCCTTGCGCGTGGTCTGCTCCGCGCGGGCCCGGCCGTCCACCACCGGCCCGACGAACTCGAGGTGACTCGGGTTCGGGGAGAGGGTGACGGTGACGACCTTGCCGCTCCGCGTCTTGTAGGCTCCCTCGGCGCCGTGATGGTACTTCACGTCGCCCGTGCCGCCGTCGAGCGACTGGCCCGAGCCGGCTGCGTGCTTCGCACCCTCGAACTCCGCGAAGATCGTCTCGTAGGCGCGCCCCACCGTGTGGGCGAGCACGTTGAGCCGTCCGCGATGCGCCATGCCGATCACCACCTCGCGCGCGCCCTGCTGCGCCGCCAGTTCGATGATGGTGTCGAGCATGGGGACCAGCATGTCCACGCCCTCGATCGAGAAGCGCTTCTGGCCCAGATAGGCCTTGTGCAGGAAACGCTCGAAGGCCTCCACGTCGATGAGGCGCTGATAGAGCCAGCGCTCCTCCTCGATCGTCAGTGGCTGGCGATGGTGTCCGGTCTCGATCATCTGCCGGAACCAGACGCGCTCGCCATGATTCGAGATGTGCTCGAGTTCGTACGCCATCGTGCCGCAGTAGGCGTCCTGCAGGCGGGGCAGCGCCTCCGCCAGGGTCTGGCCCGGTGCCGAGATCCGGAGCACCGCCGTGGGGATCTTGCTCATCACCTCGGCGTTGAGGCCGAGCGGCTCGGGGTCGAGCGCGGGGTCACCGATCGGCTCGCTGCCGAGCGGGTCGAGATGCGCGGCCAGGTGTCCGTGGGTGCGGTGGGCCTTCACCAGCGCCATCGCGGCGGCCACGTGGTACAGGTCGGCCTGCGATTCGATGACGGGACTCCACGCGCGGCTCGGCCGTCCGGCGGGCGGCGCCGGCGGGGCGGACGCCGTCGAGAGATTGAGCCCGAGGCTGGCGAACGCCTCGTCGTAGAAGCGGTCCTCGCCCTGCAGCAGGTTGTCGACGGTCCGCAGGAACTCCCCCGACTCCGCGCCCTGGATGACGCGGTGATCGTAGGTGCTGGTCACCGTCATGACCTTCGCGATCCCGAGCTCCCGCAGCTTGTCGTCGGAGACGTCGGTGAAGGCGGGCGGGTAGTCGATGGCGCCGACGGCGATGATGCTGCCCTGGCCGGGCATGAGCCGCGGGACGGAGGCGACGGTGCCGAGACCGCCGGGATTGGTCAGCGTCATGTTGGCGCCGGCGAAGGCGTCGGGCAGCAGCTTGTTGCCCCGCGCCTTCTCGACCAGCGACTCGTAGACGGCGTGGAATTCCGCGAAGCTCTTCGCCGCTGCGTCGTGAATCACGGGGACGACGAGGCCGCGGCTGCCATCCTTGCGTTCGACATCCACGGCGATGCCGAGGTGCACCGCGGTGCCGGGGATCTTGTAGGGGGTCCCGCCGACCTCGGCGTACACCGTCGTCAGGGCGGCGTGGCGCTGGGCCGCGCGGGCGATGGCGTAGCCGATCAGGTGCGTGAAGGAGACCTTCTCGGTCCGGCCGGCCGAGCGGATCGCCGCGTTGAGTTCGCGCCGCCTGGCCTCGAGCATCGAGACCGGCATCTCGCGGAACGAGGTCGCCGTCGGCATGCTGCGGCTCTCGTTCATGTTGGCGACCAGCTTGGAGGCGGGCCCGGTGATCTGCACTGCGCCAGCCGGAGCCTCGGTGGTCACGCGGGCCGCGGGCGCCGGGGCAGCCGCGGATGCCGGGATCGGCGTCCGTTCCGGGGCGGCCGGGCGCACCTCGGCCGGCGTGGAACCGGCCACCACCGAGGGGTGGTGCCCATTGCCGCTCGCTTCCGGACCGAGTCCCGCCACGCCGTTCTCGAAGTACCGGCGCCACTCGGGGGTGACGGCGGTCGGATCGCGCAGGTACTCCTCGTACATGATCTGGGCGAAGCCGGCGTTGGCGGTCTCGAAGACGTTCGGTTCCACGGATTTCCCATTGCCTTTCGAATGACTGTATATCGGCCCGGGCAACTCCGAGCGCAGGGCTAAAGATAACGACCGGGGAGGCCTCCGGCCCGCCAGGTGTCCATTCCAGCCTTGCCTCGTCGTCCTAAACCGGTAGGATCAACCCCGGAACCAACCCTTCAGTCTCGGCACCCTGCGGCCAGATCCGCGGGGCGGCCGGGCTGTCCCCCTCGTGGAGGCCGCTATGCAGAGGTTTGTGACCCGTGCTGGACTGATCACACTGGCAGTGGTGCTGGGGGCCTGCGGCGGGGGGAGCGGGACCAACAACAACGGCGCCATCACCATCGCGAAGGCCCCCGCGCTCAGCGGCGATGCGCAGACAGGGGAAGTCGATCACGCCCTGCCGGCCGATCTGCGGGTGCTGGTGACCGAGGATGGCACGCCGAAGGCCGGAGAGTCGATCGTGTTCACGCCGAGTGGTGGCCAGGTCGCTCCCGCCACCGGCGTCAGCGATGTCAACGGCATCGCCAAGACCACCTGGACCCTCGGATCGGTCTCCGGTCCTCAGACGGTCACCGCGTCCCTCCGGGCCGCGATCGGCTCGCCGCTCACCTTCACCGGCACCGCCACGCCGGGGCCGGTGGTGGCGATCAGCAAGTTCGCCGGCGACTTCCAGACCGGCGTCCCCAATCTTCAGTTCCCGCAGCCGATCAGCGTGAAAGCTGTCGACTCGCACGGGAACGGTGTGCCCGGGGTGCAGGTGGGCTGGACGGTGACGAGCGGCCCGGTCACTACCGACGCGAACGGGTCGGCCACCAACGCGCAGGGGCTGGCCAGTGTGCCGGTCACCGCCGGGGCCACCTCCGGTCAGGCGACCATCCAGGCCACGAGCCCTTCGATGCCGATCGGATTCCACCTCGACTTCACGCTCACCGTGTCGCCGCCGCCCAAGGTGGTGAACGCCAGCGGGGCCGGCCTGGGCACCGCCTTCACCAGCGCCACCAACGGCACGTCGAACCCTGCCGTCGATACGATCGCGGTGGGCGAGGGGATCAAGTGGGTGCAGACGAGCGGCGGACACACGGTGGTCTCGACCGGGGTCCCGTCCTTCACCGGCACCAACACGCAGCTGACTCCGACGGGGTACACCTTCGTCTTCAATACCGCCGGGACCTACACCTACGAGTGTGGCATCCACGGCGCGAACATGACCGGCACCGTCGTGGTGCAGTAGCCTCTGGCCGCGGGTGGGCGATCGCGATCATTCGCGGCGCCCAC
>JBGASX010000085.1:0-19229 GCA_044229445.1 Gemmatimonadales bacterium
GGCCGTCGTCGCCAGGCCGAGGGCACGGTTGAGCTCCACAATCGCCGAATCCGAATAGATGCTCCGGCCCCCGTTGATCGCGATCCGGTAGTGCACCTGCATCGAGTCGAGTTCGCCCACCTTCTCGAGCAGCTGGCCGAACTGCCCATGCAGCCCCGCAAGCTCGTGGGGCGAGGCGGTCGCTGGCCAGGTGCGGATCGCGTTCCGGTAGGCGGCGATCGCGGCAACGTTGTGGCGGCGGGCCGCCTCGACGATGCCGAGCCAGGTGTTCGCCGCGGCAAAGGCGGCGCTGTCCGGGCTCGGACCAAGCCGGGCGATGGCCTGCCGATAGCGTGCTGCTGCGGAATCGAGGGAGCCGGTCCCCGCGGCAAGCAGCGCGGCGGTCGCCCGATGCCGGGTGACGAGGCTGTCCGGCAGTTCGATGTCGATGAAGGCGTCGGCGAGGGCGCGGAGCGCGAGAATGTCCGCTGCGTGGTCACGCTGCGCGGGGCCTGACGGTGTCGCCTCGCTCAGGTGCGCGATCGCGGAATCGGTGAGCTCGAGCTCGAGCAGGTCGCTCAGCGCGCGAAACGCCTGCCGTCGCGTCGAGTCTGGCCGGAGCCGGGCATAGAGCGGTCGCACGGTCTCGAATCCCACCCGCATGGAGTCGAGTCCGCGCTGCCGCACGAGCAGCCGGTCGAGCTCCACCTGCATGGCGCCCACGAACAGCGCACCCATGGTCGGGGGGAACCAGTCGATGGCCGCTTGATAGGCGGCGATGGCCGCCGCGGTGTGATGGTGCTGGGCCTCGACATTTCCGAGCCAGCCGCCAGTGGAGGAGACATAGGCGCTATCGCCAGCCGCGCGGCCCAGGGCGATCCCGGCCCGCAGCGCGACGGCGGCCGAGTCGAACTGCTTGAGCCTGGCGTAGGCGATGCCCAGACTCCGGAGCAGCAGTTTCCTGGCCGCGGTGTCTGCGCCGGCGCTGACGAGTCGAAGCGCCGCATTCAGGTGGAGTGCAGCGCTGTCGGCGACCTTCCGCTCCAGGTAGCGATCGCCCAGCCGACGGAGCAGCCTGGCCTCGGCGTCGGGCGTGCCCACGGGAGGTGTGCCGAGGGAGAGGACCTGATGGGTCGTGGCCGAGTCGAGGAGCTTCTCCCGCTCGAAGAGTTCGCCGATGGCGCGGTGAACCCGGCGTACGGTGGTGTCCCCTTCGACCGCCGAGTAGAGCGGCAGCGCCTTCCAGTAGTGGGCAATGGCCGAGTCGACATTGCCCCGCTTCCCCTCGATGAAGCCAAGCCAGTCGTGGGCGCGTGCTTCTCCAGCGCTGTCGTGGATCTGGTGGCGAAGGACGGCCACGCCGGTGTAGGCGGCGACGGCGGAGTCGAGTCGGTTCGCGGTGAAATGGACCGACGCGACGCGGACCAGCGCCCACGCCTCGCCGACGGTATCACCGAGCTGGTGGTAGTGGTCCCGGGCCTCGCGAAAGAACACGAGCGCGGTGTCGGGGGCGTTGTGCTTGAAATGGAGGAGCGCGAGCCGGCGGAGCGCCCAGGCTTCCCAGGCGAGGCCCCGTGCCGGCGGGGTGCCAAGGGAACTTGTCAGGTGGACGATGGTGGAATCATCGAGGCCCAGGGAGTCGAAGACCTCGCCGAGGCTCAGATGCAGGCGCCGGGCGGCGGAGTCCGGCCCCGCCGTGGTGTAGAGGAGCAGCGCGGCGCGATACTGCGCGAGCGCGGAATCGGACCGGGCCATCGCCCGGTGCAGATCCCCCAGCCGGTGATGGATCTTGGCGAGATCGGTCGGGGTGCCGTTCGCTTCGTAGGCGCGGAGTGCCGTACGGCAGCTCTCCATCGCCTGGGGTGAGGCGCCCATTTCCATCCGGGTGCGGCAGACCCAGGAGAGGGTATTGGCCTGCTCGCGCGGGCGGCCGGTGGCGCCGAAGCGCCGAGCTGCTTCCTCCCAGGCTGCCGCGGCGCGTCCTCGGCCGTCGGGGGTGTTCTCGCGGTACGCCGCCTGCGCCGTCCGGAAGAAGATGGTGGCGCTGTCGGTAGTGGTGCTGTCGACCGGCGTGCCCTGGGCCTGCAGCGGCGGGACCGCTCCCAGCGCCGCAATGGCGATGAGCAGGGCAGGCAGTGCGAGGTTGTGGGTGCGCATGACCGGAAACTACCGCGAGAACGTGAGAAGGTCAGGGAGTCGCACAGGCGGGCCCAGGCGGGGCGGCGTCCAAGTTCGGCGCGGTCGGGCGTTCTCAGACGCCGACCCCCGTGGAGCCGCAATGCCGAGCCTGACCGAAATGCCCCGCCGCTACCTGCCCGAAACCGCCGTTGCGCTTGCCATCATCCTGCTCGCCGCCCTCTGGCCCCGGCCCCCGAAACAGCTGGCGATGCTGCCCGACGTCGCCAATGTCGCTCCGATCGACTCCACCCCTCCCGAGGCGGCGGAGTCGCTGCCTGCCGCCGACACCATCCATATCCGTACTGCAGTCAGGGCAGCCCTGGAGGGCGAGGGGACCGAGCCCGAGCCAGGCTTCGCGCACGAACTGCCCGAGATCGAGCGGGTGGTGCTCGTCCTGCTGCGCCAGGGGCGTGATGTCGACGCGATCAACCGCTGGCTCGCGAGCCTGCCCGGATTTCAGGGGCCACAATCGGCAGAGGGCGCCACGATCGGCGGCGTGCAGTTCTTCAATGCCATCGCACGGGAGCATGCCAGCTACGTGCTGATGCCGCTCGCACCGGAGCGGCCGGGGGGGGTCGCGCTCCTCCTGAGCTTTCCCTCGGTGAACGGTCCCAGTCGCCTGGTCATCTTCAATGGCGATGGCGGGCGCCGGCATGTCGCCTTCCAGTATCAGAGCGACCGGCAGATCGAGGCCTACACCCTCGGGCTGGAGTCGGGCTCGCCGCTGGTGGTCGTGTTCGAGCGACACTGGCGGGGGGATGGATCGGAGGGGAGGCTGCACGCGTGGCGCCTGTCCGAGCCGACTGAGGCGGAGATTCCGCTGGGCCTTCCGGAACTGCAGGACGCGGACATCACCACGACCGATTCCAGTCTGACGATTGCGGCCGCCCAGTTTCTCGCGCATGCCCAGGACTGCATCCTCTGCAGCCGGCACGGGATCGAAGCGACGCTGCAGGCGGGTGCGGTCCCGACCGTGACCACCCGGGAGCTCACCCCGTGGGTGGCGGTGGTGGACAGCTTCTATGGGCTGCTCGGCGATCGGCGGGTGCCGGAGGCGAAAGGGCTCCTGGCCGACAGCACACTCGTCAACCGGCTCACTGCGCGCCGCGCGGCCATCGCAGAGGATGCGGGCTCGCTGGAGCGGGGCATCGGTGAGGTGACGCTCCGGCTTGAAGAAGGAAGGAAGAGCCGTACCGTCCGGGTGACCAGCGTCAGGCAGGCGGATGGCGAGTGGCGGATCGTCCGAGTGGAGGCAGCCAGGCAGTAGGGCGGGATTGCTGGGATCCTCCCGTGCCTGCAGCTTCAGGCTGCATACGTCAGCGCCGGCTCCACCGGCCATTCGGCGACCGTCCCGTTCATGCTTGGTGTTCTTTCGATGCAGACACTCTTCGATCCGGATGCGCGTGCCGGACTCCACCGGCGGCTCGAAGCCCTCCAGCCGACGACCCCGCCGCGCTGGGGACGAATGAGCGCGCCGGCGATGCTCTGCCACCTGATCGATGCGGTCGAGAGCAGCGAGGGGCCATCCCCATCGGTCCCTGCGCGCGGGGCGCTGACCTGGACCCCACTCAAGCAACTGGTGATCTACCTGCTTCCCTGGCCGAAGGGCCGGCTGGAGAGTCCGTCAGAGCTGCTGATCACCACGCCTTCGTCCTGGGAGGCCGACGTCGCCCGGCTCCGGACCGCGATCGACCGGGTCGCCCAGCGTGACCCGGCGGGCTCCTGGCCCGCCTCGGATGTCTTCGGCGCACTGACGGGGCGGGAGTGGGGCGCGCTGCTCTGGACGCATATCAATCATCACTTCCGGCAGTTCGGGGTGTAGCGGTGTCGGACTCGCTGCCCGTGGGGCGCGACGGACTTGCTGCGCCCCGCCCGCGCATGCAACTTTTCGGTCGCCCAGCCGCCCGCCACGCCTTGCTTGTGAGGCGCCATGTCGCGATCCGCTACCGCCGATGAGCTGTCCGCCCTCGCCTGCGCCCTCATGGCGGGGTGGGCGATGCACTGGCTGATCACCCCGATTGCCCATCCTGCGGCCACAGCCGCTCAGTACACCTGGGGCTGATCACCCCGATTGCCCATCCTGCGGCCACAGCCGCTCAGTACACCTGGGCCTGGACTCAGTTCGTGGGCGGCATCGTGCTCATGGTCCGGTTCCAGCGCCGGCAGGGCACATCCGCCAGTTCGAAGTAGGGCCGCACTCCGGAAGACGCTCCGGTCGCTGACCCACTCCTGACGTCGCGGTCGAGCCGCCATGGCCCGCAGGATCTCCGCCCCGCTGCTTCTCGTCTGTGCGCCGCTCGCGCTCGCGGCACAGTCGCCGCCTCCGTGCCTCCGGACGGATGCCGACACCGTCGCGGTGCATGGCGTGCTCGAGCGGCGAACCTATCCCGGGCCGCCCAACTACGAGAGCATCGCGAACGGCGATCAGGCCGAGCCCGGCTTCTACCTCAAGCTCTCCGCTCCTCTCAAGCTGTGCCCCGATTCGGCGTCGCCCGATCGCTGGCCGATCGATGGCGGGGACCTTGTGCAACTCCTGCTCGATCAGCCCGGCTACGACCGGCTCCGCCCGAGTCTGGGCAGGGAGATCACCCTGCGCGGCGTCCTGTCGGAGGGGATCACTGGTCATCACCATGCCGCCACGCTGCTCGAGGTCATCGCCCCGCACTACATCATCTATCTGCACGGCCGGATCATCGAGGAGCAGGGCCGCCGTCCGACCGATCCGTCGTTCGGCGTCTACGAGTACGACGCAATCCTCGACAGCCTGCGGCATGCCGGGTTCGAAGTGCTGAGCGAGCAGCGTCCGCCGAAGACCGACTCCGACGCCTTTGCGACGCACGTCGCCGGCCAGGTGGACAGCCTCCTCGCGAGCGGCGTGCCGCCGCAGGCGATCACCGTGATCGGATTCTCGAAGGGAGGATGGATCGCCATCCTCGCCGCGGCGAAGCTGCAGAACCCCAAGTTGTCGTTCGTGTTCATGGGCGCCTGCGGCCCGTGGGCGTTCGAGAAGGCGGACCTGCACGTCGCCGGCCGGATGCTCTCGCTCTACGAGACCAGCGACACGCTTGGCGTCTCCTGCGCCCCGATGTTTGCGCGGCGGCGTGCGGGGTCGGAGGTGGAGGAGATCGCGCTCAGCCTCGGCAAGGGACATGGGACCTTCTTCCAGGCTCGATCGGCGTGGCTCGATCCGGCGGTGGCGTGGGCGCGGGGCGATGCCTTGGGCCGGAAGCGAGGGAGGCCCTAGCCATTCCAGGGCATCGCTCCTCCAGTCCCTTCCGATTCCCTTCATCGTCTTTACCTTCCCCGCCAACGCTGCCTGCGGAACGGCACCACCTCCCGACCTTGCCTCTCCCGCATCCCTCGACGTGGAGTCCACGACATGGCAACCGTACTGATCACCGGGACGAGCACTGGCATCGGGTTCGCCTCCGCGCTGGCGTTCGCGCGGGCGGGGCACCGCGTCGCCGCGACGATGCGGAACCCCGCGAAGGGTGCCGAACTCGTCCGGCTCGCCGAGGCGGAGCGGCTGTCGATCACGGCGTACGCGCTGGATGTGGACGCGGATGCTTCGGTGCACGAGGGTGTGGCACGGATCGTCGGGGAACTCGGACCGATCGACGTGCTGGTGAACAATGCTGGGATCGAGCGGAACGGGTCGGTGGAGGAGCTGCCGCTCGCGGAATTCCGTGCGGTGATGGAGACGAACTATTTCGGCGTGATCCGCTGCATCCAGGCTGTGCTTCCGGCGATGCGGGAGCGGAAGAGCGGCTGCATCATCAATCTCACCTCGATCTCGGGGCGGCTCGCCGCCTCGCCGCTCGCGCCGTACACGGCCTCGAAGTTCGCCCTCGAGGCGCTGTCGGAGTGTCTCGCGCAGGAAGTCAAGGCGTTCAACATCCGGGTGGCGATCGTGGAGCCGGGGATCATCGACACGGCGATGGCGCGGGAGATCAGCACACCCGGCGGGCCGTCGCACTACCCCCAGCAGCGGCGGAACGCGGCGCTGTTCCGGGCGGCGCTCACCCATCCCACGCCGGCCTCACTGGTCGCGGAGAAGCTGGTCGAGATCGCTGCCAGCGGAACGTGGCAGCTGCGTCACCTGGTGGGCCCCGATGCCGCGCCGTTCCTCGGCTGGCGCCACGCGCTGAGCGACGAGGCATGGGTCGACTTCGGCGCCCTTCCCGACGAGGCCTGGTACGCCCGGATCCAGGCCGACTTCGGCGTGGATGCCCGTCCGGCACGATGACGGCGTTCGATATCCTTCGGCTTCATCCGATCGGCATCGTCCGCTCTGCCATCACCCGCCGGGCCGATGCGCCGCGATCGAGCAGCGCCGACGGGCCGGTGGCCCAAGTGCAGATCGACGCACCCTTCCTCCCCGCGCTGGACGGAATCGCGGTCGGGCAGGAGATCATCGTGCTCACCTGGCTGCATCAGTCGCGGAGGGAGACGCTCAGCGTGCATCCCCACAGCGACCCGGCCAACCCGCTGCTCGGGGTCTTCGCCACCCGGTCGCCCGATCGACCGAATCCGGTGGGACTCCACCCGGTCACGGTGCTGGCCATCGAGGCGCCGGGGCTGCTCACCGTGCGCGGACTCGAGGCGATCGACGGGACGCCGGTGATCGACATCAAGCCGGTCAGGCCGAAGCGCCGGGACACCTAGCCCCCCTCCGCATTCCCTCCGCACCCGCTGACTACTATGCTCTACATGATCATCGAACGCTTCCGGAATGGTGATCCGCTCCCGGTGTACCGCCGCTTCCGCGATCGCGGGCGGCTCGCGCCGGAGGGGCTGCGCTACGTGGACAGCTGGGTCACCGCGGACCTGACGGTGTGCTACCAGGTGATGGAGTGCGCCGAGCGGTCGCTGCTCGATCGGTGGATCGCGGAGTGGAGCGACCTGGTGGCGTTCGAGATCGTGCCGGTGATGACCTCCGCCGAGGCGCGTGCCGCGGTGGGACCGCGGTTGTAGCGAAGGCGCTCACGAGGGACGCAATGAGTCTGCCGGCCAAGTTCGATACCACGCGACTGCTCGCCGAGCGGCTCCGGGAGGAGCACCGGGTCGAGATTCACCGCATGCATCGCGATCCGGTCCAGATGGCGACGCTCGGCGGGGTGCGGAGCGAGGTGGAGACCGAGGCCTACATGACGCGGAACCTCGAGCACTGGGAACGCTATGGCTTCGGCGTCTGGATGATGCGCGACCGGGTGGATGGCCGGGTGACGGGGCGGGCACTCCTCCGGCATCTCTTCGTCGATGGCATCGACGAGATCGAGGTCGGCTACAGCTTCTATCCGGCGTACTGGGGCCTCGGGCTTGCCACCGAGGCGGCGAAGGCCTGCCTCGATCTCGCGCGGAAGTCGCTGAACGTTCCCTCGGTGGTCGCCGTCACGCTTCCCGACAACGCCCGCTCGCAGCGGGTGCTTGCGAAGCTGGGGATGGTGTCCCAGCGTCCGGTCGAGCATGCCGGACTGCCGCATCTGCTCTACCGGACGACGCCGGCCTGGAAGCGGAGCGCGCCCTGATCATCGGCGGTTCCCGCGCTGCACCGACGGAGCTCCGCGCGGCACCCATGCCAGTTCCTGCACTCCCGCCTCTCTCGCCAGATCCATCGCCGTGATCATCGCCTGATAGGGGAGGCTGTCCGACGCCTCGATGAACAGCAGCTTCACGGGCCGGACATCATAGATCGCGTGGAGCTGGTTCACGAGCTGAGCCGCGGGGATCGGCTGGCTGTTGATGGCGTAGGACCCGTCGTGCCTCAGTTCGAGCACGATCTGGGGGCCAGCTCGCGGAGGCCTGCCGGCGGCCGCGGGGGCGGGGACCTGCGCCGGGATGAAGATCAGGCCGCGCAGCATCACCATGAAGATGATGAGCAGGACCAGGAGCACGTCGATGAGGGGCATGACGTTGATGTTCTGGACGGGCTCGTCCGCTCGCTTCGTGGCGGTGTCCATCGGTCGTCTCCGCGGGGGAGTCGGTGAGCGTGGGGTGGCTCCAGTCTAGGATGGGTCCCTAACCGGGGGTGGTCGGCGGGATTACAGAAGGCTGTCAGATGGATGATTTGCAGGCCAGCTCCTGCGCCGGCCCCGGCCGCCCTTGCCTGACAGCGGACCGCGCTGCACGTTCTCCTCGGCCGCTCAACGACTACGCCACCGAACACCGCCCATCGCTGGAGGATCCGCGATGCCCCGCCTCACGCCGCTGGCTTTTGCCTCCCTCGTCGCCGCCCAGGTCTGCGCCTGTGGCGGCGGCAGCACGGGACCCTCGCCGGTGCTCGACGGCAACTGGCGTGGCAGCGCCTCGGGGCAGGGCGTGACCTTCCAGAGCAGCTTCTCGCTGCATGAATCGGGGCACTCTCTCAACGGCAGCGGAACCATCTCCGGCAGCGGTGTGGTGTCGTGTACGGTAGGGATCGCGGGGAGTCACGACGGAACGGACGTGACGATGACCTTCACCTGCCCCGGGTACGCCCCGATCGGTTTCCACGGGACCGTGCGCGAGAACGAAACCCTTCTTACCGGGACGATGGCCGGCTCGGGCTTCAACCCGCTCGGCGTCGACTTCATCAAGCAGTAGCCCCCTCCACGCGATGGCCGCGGGGTAACGGCAACGGCGGGCGCCACCGGGCGCCCGCCGTCCTGCTTCGCTTCGCGCTGAAGGACGCCTAGCGGAGCGCGTGCGGTTCGCCTGAGATGAAGTCGTCCATCGCCACCAGATCGGCGCTGCCGCCGGCGCTGATGTCGCTGTTCTCGCCGGTGATCCCCGCCTGCCCCGAGAGAATCCGGACGTGAGAGACGATCGGTGTGCTGAAGATCGCGCCGGCGAAGGAGAATCCCGCCGCATCGCTCCGCGCCGGTGCGGTGACGACCCTGAGCAGCCGGTCCTGCCCATCATAGAAGGCGAGCGAGGTACCGCGGTCGCGATCGATGTCGGAGAAGACGACGCCGAAGCCGGTTACGAGTGCCGGTGTGGTGCTGCCGGCGACGAAGAAGTGCACCGTCATCGCCCGGTTGCCGCGGGCGATGAAGATCTTCGCCGGGCTGAACGCCGAGAACTCGCTGGCGTAGGCGGGATTCAGGTCGGCGAGCCGGTTGTCGCTCACCCGGAAGCCGGCACCGTCGGTGGTATAGACCTGGCCGCGGGGCACGACCCGATTGAAGAAGTCGCCGGGCAGCGAGTCGCTGTTGGTGAAGGCGGCCGGGGTCGCATCCCAGTTGATCTCCCGCCGTCCGTTGGGCTGTTCGCCAGCGGTGCGGTTGACGACGTCGCCGAGGGCGTGCCGGAACTCGGCCAGCGCCCGGGTCAGGTCGCCGCTGGCGAGCGTGACCTGCGGCTCCGTTCTGAGCGCGGCCTGCGCACTGTCGCCGTAGCCGGGGCCCATGCCATTGGTGCGATCATACCCGCAGGCGCCGGCCGAGAGGGTCAGCAGCGCGATTCCGGCGGCGAGACGGCCGCCCATAGTTCCTGCCATGACACACATCCATTCGATTTGAGCCGCGGGCGGGGTGCGAGGGTCGTCCCCCAGCCCGCTGGCTCGTGGGTGAAACACTGCTTGCGTCAGGCAACCGTCGCCTGGACGTCCAGATACTCCCCGGCCACTAGCGTTCCGCCGTCCGTGGCGCTGTTGGCCTCGGTGAAGAGCGCCGTCAGCGACTCGCGGAGCCGGCTCTGGCCGGCGGGGTCGGCGGCGCGGAGCGTCGCCACCGTCGGGCCGTAGCAGGTGGCGAAGAGCTCGGTGACCGCCGCCGGCGGGAACGGGAAGCGGAGTTCCATCATCCGGCGCGTCATCCTGAGCACGCTGACCCGGTCACCGAACCGGTCGCGCACGGTCTCCTCCTGGCCCCAGCCGAGAGAGCTGGGGATGCCGGGGGGCGGCGGCACGACGGCGGTGTGGGCGCGCAGCATCTTCCCGATGAAGCCTTCGGGGGTCCAGTTCGCCATCGCGATGCGGCCGCCGGCGCGGGTGACACGTATCAGCTCCGCCGCCGCCTTCACCGGGCGATAGGCGAACATCGCGCCGAACATCGTGACGGTGGTATCGAACTGGCCGTCGAGGTACGGCAGGCTCTCGGCATCGCCGACGTCGAAGGTGATGCTGCAGCCCGCCGCCTTGGCCTCGATCCGCGCCTGGGCGATCAGGTTGCCGGCGATGTCGATGCCGGTGACCCGGGCGCCGGCCTTCGCCGCGGGGAGCGCGAGGTTGCCGGTGCCGCAGGCGACGTCGAGCACCTTCTCGCCCTCGCGCAGCGCCATCCGGGTGATGAACTCCCGGGCACCCGACTCGAAGCTCTTCGCGATGGGCAGGAAGTCGCCCCCGGTCCAGACCGCGCGGGCACGCGCGGTGAGCGGGTCCTCGGACCAGACGCGGATCTCGCCGCTGGTGCGGGGCCCGTCGATGCAGGGATTGTTGTCGGCAGTCATACTCGGTACTCCAGCAGTAAGAGGGTGTACGCCGTCCCGGCGCGAAGCCCGACGGCTACCGCGCCAGCGCCGCGCGGATGCGGGCGAGATGCTGATAGCTGTGCCGGACCGCATGATCCTCCAGCATGAACTGCGACGTCACCGGGGCATCGAAGTACAGCGACGCCGGTGCCGCCGCATTGAGTTCCGCGTCGCTGAGCGCCCGGATCGCCGCGGCGGCCGCGGCGCTGTTCTTCTTGAGGAGATCGAGCGCAACGGCCTTGCCGACGGCGGCAAAGGCCCGGGCATGCTCGGCGTTCATGGCATGGATGTCGTCCACGGTCACTCCGACCACCGGCTTGCCGGCGGCGAGGGTCTGCGCGAGCTGGATCTCGACGGGATACACGCTGGCGACGTGATGCACGACGACGCCGATGGTCCGGCTGTCGCGGGCAGAGATGGGGAGCTGCCATTCGGCGTCGCTGAGGCCGCTGGCAAGGGCGTGCAACGCGCGCGCGCCATGCTCGAGCCGGGACGCAAGCGCCTCGGCGCGCTGGCTCGCGGCGGTGTAGGTGGCGGGCTGGGGAAGCGTGGTGGAGGCCATCGGAGTCTCTCCTGCAATGGGTCGTGGCGCACCCTCGTGGTGCGCGGACCAATAGTGCAGTTAGGCAGCCGATTGCCCTATGACTGCGCGTCCGGACTTCCTGCCCGGATGCCTCCAGTTGTCGGTGGTATTGTGCGAGGGTCCAGCGGAGTTGCCCGAGCGTCCGGGCGGCGACCGAAGCGCCTAGGGGAGCCGCGTAGCGGCGACCCGGCGCGAGGGAGTGGTGGGGAGGTGAGTGGGGGGAGGTTTCAGGCGCGCGCCATCCGGCGGGCGTCGCGCCAGGCGCCGGGGGCGACGCCCGTCGCCTTCTTGAAGGCGCGGCTGAAGGCGGCCTCGGAGTCGTAGCCGACGTCCGAGCCGATGGCCGACACCTTGGCGCCGCTGCGGTCGAGGAGGTTGGCGGCGACCTGCATCCGCCACTGGGCGAGGTACTGCATCGGCGGCTGGCCGACGAGATCGTTGAAGCGCTTCGCGAGGCTCGAGCGGGAGGAAGCGACTTCCTTCGCGAGTTCGGCCAGCGTCCACGGATGAGCGGGTCGCGAATGCAGCAGGGTGAGTGCCTGACCCACCACCTCGTCGCGCAGGCCGGCGAGCCACCCGGTCTGTCCCGGCGGCAGATCCTCGAGATAGCGCCGCAGCACCTCGATGAACATCAGTTCGGCCATCTTGGTGAGCACGCAGTCGCTGCCGGCGCGGCCGAGGCGGGACTCCTCATGCACCTGCCGGAGGAAGCCGCCGATCCAGGCGATCGACATCCCCCGCATGTGCATCCGGCGCGGCAGCGCGGCGATGAGGGGATTGAAGGGGCGGCGATCACAGCCGAGGAAACCGCAGAAGAAGGAGGCACCGAGTGAGCCCGTCTCCCCCATGCGGATGGTGAAGGGGAAGCGGTCCGGGGTCGTGGTCTGCAGATCCTGGCCGACCCGCACCCCGGGGCCGCTCGACATCACATGCGGGTCGCCGTGGGGGAAGACGATCACGTCACCCGCGAGCATTTCGATCTGCTCCTCGCCCACCAGTCCGCCGAAGCAGCGTCCCTCCGTCAGGATGTGATACGAGATCAGGTGCTCGGATGCCGGCATGATGGGCGGGGAGAGCTTCCGGGCCGGCAGCGCCTCCACGCTCCAGGGCTCCGAGGCCTCCACGGCATAGAAGTAGGCGCCGTCGAGACGCACCACCCGCAGCAGGTCGGAGAGGGGATCCATGAAGGGATCATATTAGTCGGGATGCCGGGCGGGGGCGAGCGGTGCGGACGCTCCGGGACGCTCGGGCAGGAGGTCTGGACGGAGAGTCAGGCGATATTCCAGGCAGGCTGATCCCGACATCACCTCCCCGGCGGTTCCGCCGGGGTCGCACCGGGAGGGAATCATGGATTCGCTGCTTCGCACGATGGGGATAC
Source organism: Gemmatimonadales bacterium (assembly GCA_044229445.1). GTDB lineage: Bacteria > Gemmatimonadota > Gemmatimonadetes > Gemmatimonadales > GWC2-71-9 > JADJOM01. The sequence goes on from JBGASX010000085.1 coordinate 12,567, forward strand.
TGGTGGGTGCGCCCTGGCTGGCCGCGATTCCTGCGCTGGCGCTGATCGGCCTCGGTCGCTGGCGGCGGAGCCGGCTGGCGGTGATCGCCGGGGGTGCCTGGGTGCTCTACGGCGGGTACGAGGCCGGGATGAAGCTCCGCTGGTTCTGCAGCGGCGACTGCAATATCCGGATCGACCTGCTGGCGATCTATCCGGTGCTCGTGCTGCTCACGCTGCTTGGTCTGCTCGGCCTGCTGCGCGCTCGGCCGCGCGCAGCGGACTGACATCCCACGTCGCCTCAGGGCAGCACCGGCAGGATGAGATGCGAGGGATGCCGCGCCGTGTGCCAGATCCGGTGCTCCTGTGCGCGGAAGTCGCCCGGCTTCGCGCGGAAGATGTTGGCCACGAAGGTCTGCGGATTGCGGTCGTAGAGCGGGAACCAGCTGCTCTGCACCTGCACCATCAGCCGGTGCCCCTTCAGAAAACGATAGAACTGCTCGTGCAGGTCGAGCCGGAACGGGGTCACCGTGCCGGCGGGGATGGGGGTCGCCTGACCGAAGTTCTTCCAGTAGCGGCCGCGCAGGATGTCGGCGTTGACGATGAGCTGGTAGCCGCTCATCCGGTCGTGCTCGGGAAGGGTGTCGGGATAGACGTCGATGAGCTTCACCACCCAGTCGGCGTCGGTGCCGGTGGTCGAGGCGAAGAGCCGCGCCACGACGTCGCCGGCGATGGTCAGGTCCTCGGTGAGTGGCTCGGACTGCCAGGTGAGGACGTCGGGACGGTTGTCCACGAAGCGCTGGTCCTGCTCAAGCCAGGTGCGCCACCCGCTGCCGTCGTCGGGACGGGGGATGTAGGGCACCGGATGCTCGGGGTCGGCGATGTAGCCGTCGAACTGGGGCGTGTGGGTCTGCGCACTCCGCGCTCGCGCCGACGTCTTGCCGTCGCTCGCGCGCGGCGGATCAAAGGAGAGCCGGCCCCCTTCGCGCAGGTAGAGATTGCGCGGGGCCGCGGCGCGCGGCGGCCAGGCGTCGTAGGTATGCCAGCGATTCTCGCCCGTCGCGAAGGCCCACGCCTCCGGGAAGGTCCCGTCGCCCTTGCCGTGCAGGAAGTACGCGAACCAGGGCCGCTCGATCTCGGCCCGGAAATACTTCGCGGTGCTGCTCCCGAGGGGGATGGGGCCGATCGAGTCGCCGCTCGGCTGGGCCCACCCGCCATGGGACCAGGGGCCGAGCACGATCCGGCTGAGGCCGCCGGTGTCCGCCTTTTCGACCGTGTGATAGGCGAGCGGTGCGCCGAGGATGTCCTCCTCGTCCCACCAGCCGCCGACGAAGAGGGTGGGCACCTCGGGCTTCGTGAGCACGTTCTGGAGCGCGCGCTCCTGCCAGTAGGCGTCGTAGGCGGGATGCGCGACGAAGCCGGTCCAGGAGGGCGTCGCGCCGACGCCCGTCGCCCGGGCGAGTGAATCGAGCGTCGGGAAGCGCCGGTAGAAGGCGAACTGGTCGTCGTCCGAGGGGGAGAGTCCCTGGTCGGTCTCGAGGAAGGCCGCGATGGCCACACCCTGGGTCTGGCGGAAGGCGCCCTGGTGGAAGAAGTCGTCACCGAGCCAGACGTCGGCGACCGGGGCCTGGGGGGAGATCGCCTTCAGGGCAGGGTGGGCGCCCACCCCGGCGAGCGCCGCGAGCCAGCCGCGGTAGGAGATCCCCCGCACGCCGACCCGGCCGTTGTTGTCAGGCAGATTCTTTACGAGCCAGTCGATCGTATCCCAGGCGTCGGTGGACTCGTCCACCCCGCCGGGGTGCTGCGGCCGCATGGTGACGAAGCTGCCGCCGGAGCCGAAGCGGCCGCGGATGTCCTCGTTCACGAAGATGTAGCCATCCTCGGCCAGCTCCCGGTACGCCAGGGGAGGCTCCGCGTTCCGGAATTCGCGGGCGGCGCTGAAGGGGGTGCGGACGAGAATGATCGGGAGTGGCCGGCCGGCATGTTCCGGGATCAGCGCGACGGCGAAGAGGGTGACGCCATCCCGCATCGGAATGGAAAGCTCGCGGCGTTCGTAGGTCGTGGTGGTCTGGGCGCGCGCAGGCGTGCCAGTCGCGAGGGTGAGGGCGGCCAGCAGGCCGAAGACAGGGCGCACGGAACCTCCAGAGGGTGTGACCGGATCCCGGCAGGACGCGCAGGCAGGTATCTGAGGAGGAAGAATAGGAATCTCACGAGCCGCTGAACAGGAGAGGACCATCGGTCCCCACCCGCACTTGCCTGCCTCGCCGTCCCCCTGCAGCTTGAGCGGAGTCGCTGGCACCACGCTCACTCCGCGAGGCATGATGGCTCCCGACAGCACCCAGGTGATGGACAGCAACCGGATCCGGCTCCTCTACTGGACCCTCGTCGCCGGTTCGGTCACCATGATGATCGTGTTCGGCGCCGTCATCGGGATCCAGCACGGGCCGCTGCTCCCGGATGAGACCCGTCAGCTCATCGCCGGGGTGCTGGCGGGTGTGGGAGCGCTCTGCGTGGTGGTCGGAGTTCTCTGGGCCAGGCCTCGCGTGCCGGTGCGCCCTCGCGGCCAATCGGCTGACGCGCTCTGGCGGGATCCCAGCGCGGGCGGCAAGGCGCTGGTCCTCTGGGTGCTCTTCGAGGTCGGGACCTCGATCGGCACCGTCGGCACGCTGATGACGGGCAGCTACTTCACCGGCGCGGTGGCCCTGGCGGGGCTGGCGCTGCTCCTCACTCATACGCCGGGCTACTTCGAGTCACGGGAGTAGCCGCACCGCGTCGCTTGCGACGGCATCATCGCGCTGCCAGCTTACCCGGCGTCGCTCCCTCGCGACGCCGTTGCCTTTCCTGACCCCGTTGCCCCCCTCAGCACCGAGGTGCTCCGATGTTCGCTCCGCTCAGCAGCCGGTACCTGCCCGCCGCCCAGACTGCGCTCCGCATCTTCGCCGGTGCGGCCTACTTCAGCCACGGCGCCTCGAAGCTGTTCGGCTGGTTCGGGGGGATGGGGCCCAACGGCGGCACCGTCGACCTGATGAGCCGCTTCGGCGCGGCCGGCGTCATCGAGGTGGTGTGCGGGGCGTGCCTCCTGCTCGGAGTGATGACCCGTCTCGCCGCCTTCATCGCCTCGGGCGAGATGGCGGTGGCGTACTTCTGGATCCACATGGGCGGCAGCGGCCAGCTCTTCTGGTGGCAGAACCATGGCGAGATGGTGATGCTCTATTCGTTCATCTGGCTGGTCTATGCCGCCTGGGGCGCGGGCCCGCTCAGTGTCGATGCGATGCTGTCCCGCGGGAAGAGTGCCGCCTGATCCGCTTCCTTCGACTCGCTTCGGAAGGATGGTGCGTGTGCGTCGTCTCCTGATCGCGGGCCTCCTGCTCGTCGCCGCCTGGCGACCCGTGACTGCCCCAGGCACCTATCTCTTCGTCTGGGCGGGTGACTCCGCCAATGCAGCCAGCGACTTCCTCGCGGTCATCGACGCCGATCCTTCGTCGCGGACGTACGGCAGCGTCCTCGCCTCGCTGCCGACCGGTGTCGCCGGGACCCATCCGCATCACACCGAGGCGGAGATGCCGGCCAGCGGGCATCTGCTGGCGAACGGCTTCCAGGCGGGGCGAACCTGGCTCTTCGATCTGACGACGCCGACCCGGCCGAAGATCCTCACCCAGTTCGGCGACCTGGCCGGGCTCAGTCATCCGCACACCTTTGTCAGGCTCGCCAACGGTCACGTCCTCTCCACTTTCCAGTACCGCGCCGACTCCACCGCCACGGCGGGCGGGGCGGGACACGCGGGGATGGTGATGGGGGCGGAGCACGCCACGGGCGGGCTGGTGGAGATGGACGAGCGCGGGACGGTGATCCGGAGCCGGAGTGCGGCGGACACGACGATCCCCGACCGGCACATCTATCCGTACAGCGTGCTGCCCATGCCGGAGATTGATCGGGCCATCTCTACCACCACCGACATGGACCACGGCGACACCGTCGCGACCTCGGAGTGGGTCCAGTTCTGGCGGCTTTCCGACCTGACACTGCTCCACAGCATCGCGCTCCCGCCCGGTCTCCGGCCGGACGACAATCACCTCACCGGCGAGCCGCACCTGCTGCCTGACGGGCGGAGCGTCTACATCCACACCTTCGGCTGCGGCCTCTACCTGGTGCGCGGGATCGATGGCCCGTCGCCGACGGCGACTTTCGTACGGAACTTCGAGGGCGCCGGCTGCGGGGTGCCGGTCCTGACCGGCCACTACTGGCTGCAGCCCATCCCGGCGGCTCACGCCCTGATGGCGCTCGACATCACCGATCCCGAGCATCCGAAGGAGACCTCGACGGTCGTGCTCGGGGACGACGAACGGCCGCACTGGCTCGCGATCGATCCGACGGGACACCGCCTGGTGCTCAACTCGGCGGGGCGGGGCGGTGGGAACCGGCTGTTCGTCATCAACTTCGATCCGGCAACGGGGCGGCTTGCCGTCGACCCGAACTTCCGCGATGCCGGCAGCGACCGGCCCGGCATCCGCCTCTCGGCGAAGACCTGGCCGCATGGATTCACTGGCACCGCGGTGCCGCACGGGACGGTGTTCTCACGATGAACCCGCGATTCGCGCTGATGGCGCTCGCCGTCTTCGTCATCGTCGCTCCAGCGCAGGGCCACGCGCAGCGGCACGTGCCGGTCGATCGGCTGGACTCGCTCCAGACCGAATTGCTGGCCCTCGGGTACGGCGGCGACGTGCCGGCACCCGGTTCACGCGCGAAGTCCAACAGTCTGCAGATGGACATGGTCTGGGAGGGCGGGCTGAAGCTCACCGCGGTGCCGCCGAACGAGGGGATGTTCTTCTACGTGATGCGGGCGTACGCATGCCCCGATTCGCTCGTGCGCGTGAAGGCCGACTGCCTGCTCCGCGATGTGATTCTCGTCTCCCGGCCGGTCGGAGATCCCGGAACGGCATCGCTCACCCTCATCGCGAGGACCGTGGTCGGTCCGCGCACCGGGCCGATCCGTCCATGGCCGACCTCGAACAAGGTGCGCGAGGACGCGAAGACGATCGCGGGCCGGCACCGCGTCCGGGCCATGACCGCGGAGGAGCTCGCGGCGCGGCCGTGACGGGAAGGGTGCGTGGGCTCGGCCGTCTGGCGCTCCTCATGCTGCTCTCCGGCTGTGCGTCGCGGCCGCCGCTCGCTCGCGGTACGCGCGCCGACAGCGTGCTGGTCGAGAAGTCCGCGCACCGTCTCACCCTCTTCGCCGGCGACTCGGTCCTCCGGAGATACGACGTCGCGCTCAGCCGGCACGCGGTGGGTGACAAGGTGCAGGAGGGGGATCTCCGCGTCCCCGAGGGCCGGTACACGATCGACCGGCGCGTCGAGGCGAGCGCCTTTCACCGTGCCCTCAACATTTCCTATCCGGACTCCGCTCACGTCGCACGCGCGGCTGCTCTCGGTGTGGTTCCCGGGGGTCAGGTCATGATCCACGGGATACGGAACGGATTCGGATGGCTGGGGCGTCTGCACCGGCTCGTGGACTGGACCGCGGGCTGTGTGGCCCTGACCGATCCGGAGATCGAAGAGCTCTGGCGTACCGTCCCGGATGGCACGACGATCCAGATCCGCCCCTGATACAACGCGCATAAAATCTCACCCGAAACCGATTCGGTACGAGAGAGTGAACAGAGGCTGGCACCGCCCGTGGCCGACGGGTAGGTTGTCCTCTCCGGCGACGTGACGTCCGGAGCGTTCGAACCACAGGGGACAGGAGGAGGGCCGGTGACCGTCGAGATCCGCATCCTTGGACCAGGGGAAGGCGCGCTGCTGCGCCACGTCGCGGCGGGCGTGTTCGATCAGGAGATCGATCCCGCGCTGACCGAGGAGTTTCTCCGCGATCCGCGCCATCATCTCGCGGTGGCCATCGACGCCGGGACCGTCGTCGGCTTCGCCTCCGGCGTGCATTACATCCACCCCGACAAGCCGGCGGAGCTCTGGATCAACGAGGTCGGCGTCTCGCCCACCCACCGGCGCCAGGGGCTGGCGCAGAAGCTGCTGAACTGTCTCTTCGCGCTCGGTCACCGTCTCGGCTGCCGCGAAGGGTGGGTCCTCACCAGCCCCGCGAATCTCGGTGCCATGCATCTCTACGAGGCGGTGGGCGGCCGGCGGCTCTCCGATCCGCCGGCGATGTTCACCTTCAAGCTCTCCGGCGGCACCGGCCAGTAGCGGCGCCTCGCCCGATCCGATGGCACAACGACCCCGGCCGACAGCTTCGGCCGGGGTCGTTGTTTGGGACATGGCTGTCAGCTCAGCCGACTGTCCATGTCGTCGTCATTGTGGAGAGCACGGCGCCGGTCGACTGGTCGGTGAGTGTCGCCTTGATGGTGCGGACCGAACCGATGCAGTGGTCGCTCGTGTAATAGTAGAAGTACTGGTCGTAACGGCTCATCGGCTTGAAGCCGTACTTCGCGTAGGTCGACCCGATGAAGATCGGGAAGGTGGCGTCGCAGCCGTCGTTCGTGCCGGTGATGTCGCTCCAGGTCATGACGGCACCGGCGATGGTGTCGCAGCTCTTCTCGGTCGAGCCGACGACCTGGCCGCCGTACGTCGTGTTCGGCTGCCAGTACGGTGCGACCGACGAACTGAGCACCGTGTTGTTCACCACGCTGAAGGTGAGGATGGCACAGGGGCGAGCTGCTCCGCCGCCGCCCCCGCCCC
>JBGASX010000002.1:0-140590 GCA_044229445.1 Gemmatimonadales bacterium
GTCGCGGCGCCCAGGGCCGCCAGCACGGAGAGCATGAGGTGCCTAACGGATGAGTTCACTGGTCGCCGTCTGGATCATCTCTTCGGCGGTCTTGATCGCCTTCGAGTTGACCTCATACGCCCGCTGCGCGGTGATCATGTCGACCATCTCCTGCACGATTTCCACGTTCGACGACTCGAGCGAGCCCTGGACGATCTGGCCGAAGCCATCCTCCATCGGGACGCCCGACATCGGGTCGCCGGAGGCCGGGGTCGCCTGATAGTTGTTGCCGCCGAGGCTGAGGAGTCCGCTCGGATTGGCGAAGCGGACGATCTCCATCTGCCCGAGCTCCACCTGCTGCCCGTTGTTGCCGAGGATGGCGCTCACGAGTCCGGTGGGCGAGACCGTGATCTGGGTCGCCTCGCTCGGAATGGTGATCTCCGGTTCGACGGCGAAACCGGCGTGCGTCACCAGCGTGCCGGAATCCGCACTCCGGGTGAAGGTGCCGTCGCGGGTGTAGGCCATGTCGCCGCTGGGGAGCTGGATCTGGAAGAAGCCGTCGCCTTCGATCGCGAAGTCGAGCGGATTGCCGGTCGGCTCGGAGGTGCCCTGGGTATGGACCCGCTGCACGTCCGCGAGCCGGACACCGCGCCCGATCTGGATCGGTGCGAGCGTCTCGGTCCCCTGGTAGTGCACCAGCTGCGAGCCCTGGAGGGTCTCGTACAGCATGTCCTCGAAGTTGGTCCGGCTCCGCTTGAAGGCGGTGGTATTGACGTTCGCCAGGTTGTTGGCGATCGCGTCGATGCGGGTCTGCTGGGCGCGCATGCCGCTGGCGGAGGCGCGGAGTCCTGGATTCATCGTGAGTCCCTCGTCAGAGGCGCGCACTGCCGTGCGCGCTTACGGTGCTGGCACGCACGTTCGTGCGTGCTTACGGTGCTTACCGGCTGACCTACCCGACTTTGCCGACTTCGTTGACGACCGTGCCGAGGACGCTGTCCAGCGCCTTGAGCGAGTCGATGTTCGCCGCGTAGGCCCGCTGGATCGTGACCAGATCGACCACGCCCTTGAGCGTGTCCTGGTTGCTGTCCTCGACCTGCCCCTGCTTGACCATCGTCGTGGTCGTATCGACCGGGACGGTGATGACGCCAGGAGCAACCTGGTACTTGCCCGCCCCTTCCTTGAGCAGCGTGCCGGGATCGGCGACGGTTTCCACCCGAAGCCGGTCGATGCGCGTGCCGTCGACCACGACCTGGCCGTCGGCCTGGATCTCGAAGGAGGCGTAGCGGAGCGGGATCTGCACCGGGCCGTTCTCGCCGAGCAGCAGATTGCCGTGACGGTCGGAGAGCCGATTGGCGGCATCGAGTGCGAGCGAACCGCCGCGTGTCAGGCGCTCCCCCTGCTCGGTCTGCAGCACCAGGAACCCGGGACCGTCGAGCGAGACGTCGAGCGCACGACCGGTGGGAGTGAGGGTGCCCTGCGACAGGTCCGTCCTGGTGACCGGGACCGGGAAGGTCGTGTCGCCGATCTTCCGGGCCGACATGACGTCGGCCTTGAAGCCCTCGGTCTCACTGTTGGCGAGGTTGTTGGCGGTCAGCGCCTGCAGCTTGGTGTAGTAGCCAAGGGTGCGGGCGGTGCTTCGGATCGCTTCGAGTCCCATGGTTCCCCTCCAGGTGGTCGGGGGCAAAGAAGGCAATCGCTATGCCCCCTGAGCCCCGGACCGGCCAAACCGGCTAAGCCATTACCTGGTATGGATTTCGCCGCTTCGCGACCGCCGCAGCCTTGGCCGGTGCGGGAGACGCCGGTTGCCGGGACCGGAAAGAACTTCCCTTCGGGGCGGCAGGAGCCGGCGCGACTCGGCCGACGGCGACGCGGACCGCATCCTGGGAGAGCCCGAATTGCCGGGCGAGTTCCGGGATACGGACGCCGCGATTCGACTCCTTGCGGAGCTGGCGGGCAAGTGCGGAGTCCGGGACGCTCGCCATGGGAGCCACCGGTTCCTTCCTCGCGACGGCCCGACTGGCGGAGGGGCCCTTCGCCGGTGTCCGGCGCGGGCGGGCGAGGAGCTTCCGCCGCGCGGCGATCACGGCGACGGAGAGGACGAGGCCACCCGCCAGCACCAGCAGCAGGTTGCCGAGGCCCTCGGTCATGTCGAACTCGGAGAGGTCGACGCCTGCCAGGAGGTCGGCGCCGGCCGCCCGGAGATCGGGCAGCGTCGGCGCGAACGAGAGCAGCACGAAGACGGTGAGAAAGCCGGCGACGAGGCGGAACTGACGCGGGTTCATGCCTGCTCCTGGGTCGGGGCCATCCGCTGACGGAGGCGCTTCAGGGCCTGGGTGCGGATCTGCGACACCCGGGATTCGGTCACATGCAGCACTTCGGCGATCTGCCGGAGATTCAGTTCCTCGTAGTAGTACAGCGCGAGCACCGTCCGCTCCTTCGGCGGCAGCATGCCGATCGCCTGACGGAGGCCGGCGACGGTCTCCTCCTGGCTCAGCCGCTCGCCCGGCATCTGGACGCTGGGATCGCTCAGGGTCTCCTCGAGCGAGGCGCCTTCGGACTGATCGAGCGAGACGGAGCCGTCGAGCGACACCAGCACCGCGCCGTCGATCTCCTCGCGCCAGCGCCAGTAGGTCTCCATGTCCAGCGACAGCACGCCGGCGACTTCCTGCGGCTCGGGAGAACGGCCGAGCTTGCTCTCGAGCTGCGCGACCGCGCTCGCCATCTGGCGGCCCTTGGCGCGGACCGACCGCGGGACCCAGTCCCGGCTGCGGAGTTCATCGAGGATCGAGCCGCGGATGCGGCGCATCGCGAAGGTGCTGAAGGCGAGGCCGCGCGAGAGATCGAAGCTCTCCAGCGCCTGCACCAGGCCCAGCGTGCCGGCGCTCACCAGATCGTCGACTTCAACCACGTCGGACACCCGCGCCGCGACCTGTCGGGCGACGTGGTGCACCAGCCCGAGGTAGCGATCGAGGAGCTGAGTTCGCGCCGCCGGGTCCCCCGTCCCGCGGTAGCGCTGCCAGAGCGCATCGGTCAGGGAGGCTGAAGAGGTCGCCGTCGTCGCAGCTGCCGTGGTCGTCGTTGCCATCGTAGGTCCCTCGTTGACTTTCGTCTTCATACGGCCGCCCTCGCCGGTACCGGCACGTCGAGACGCTCGAGCACCGTGGTGAACACATCGTGATTGGGACCAGGGCCGAGACCCTGGGCCAGCTGTCCAGGCACGCGGACCGCGCGCCGAATGTCCTCGTCTTCCCAGAGCGCTCCGATGTAGCGGAGGCCGCGGTGGAGAAAGCGCTCCGCCGCCGTCGCCAGCCGCTCGTAGGTCTGGGGCCCTTCCCGCTCGTCGAAGACGCGGTTGACCAGCACGTCGATCGGCAGGTCGGCGACCTGCGCGTGCACGATCTTGATGGTGGCGTAGGCATCGGTGAGCGCCGCCGGCTCGGGCGCGGTCAGCACCACGCAGCGGGTGGCACGCATGGTCGCGACCCGCACCACGCTCTCGAGCCCCGGGCCGGCATCGACGATGACCGCATCGAAGTCGTCGTAGAGCGCGCTCAGCCGGTGGTGCAGCCGTGCCCGGTCGGTGGCCCCGAGGGCGTACAGCCCTTCGGCCCCGCTGTCGGCGGGCAGCAGCCAGAGGCCCTCGTGCACCGGCACCAGCAGGTCCCGGGCAGCGACCCCGTCGGCCAGCAGGTGCTCGAGCCGCGAACCGCGCTGCAGCCCGAGCAGCACATGCAGGTTGCCCATGTTCTGGGCGCCGTCGACGAGCAGCACTTTGCGGCCTTCCATCGCGAGCCGGCCGGCGAGCAGCACGCTCACCACCGACTTGCCGACGCCGCCCTTGCCGCTGCCGATGACGATGGTCGGCGGGCCCACCGGTTCGGGTGCCGCCACCCGTCGGCCCGCCATCATCGATCGGAGCAGCGCGGCCTGATCGTTCATGCGATCACCTCCGCGTCGGTCGCGTTGCGCACCCGGAGCGAGGCCACCGCCGCGAGCAGCCGAGGTGCGGCGGCCTTCAGGTCGCGCGGCACTTCCTGGCCGTCGGACATCCAGCGCATCGGCAGCCGGGACTCGGCCGCCGCATCGAAGAGACTCCAGTCGTCGAGCGCCTCGTCGAGCTTGGTCGGCAGGAGGTGCGTGATGCCCTGGGAGCGGTATGCGTCGATGGTCCGCCGGACGTGACTCTCCTGCATGCCGGCGGGGAGAACCAGGTGGACTTCGTGCGGCGCGAGCTGCGTCAGCCACTGCCGCACCTGCTGGGTGTCGGCGTGGAGGCGAGGGCCGCGTCCCGGCGTGTCGACGAAGATCAGGTCGCGATCGGCGAGCCGGCGGAGGGCCAGCGTCAGGTCCGAGGCCTCGTAGATCACTTCCAGCGGCAGGCCGGCGATCTCGGCGTAGGTGCGGATCTGCTCCACCGCGCCCACCCGGTAGGTATCGAGACAGAGGAAGCCGATCCGCTTGCGGCGGAAGTATTCGGGATGCGTGGCGAGCTTGGCGATCGAGGTCGTCTTGCCGACCCCGGTCGGGCCGACGAAGGCGATGACCCGCGGCGACGCATCGTTTTCACGGTGCCGCGCGAAATCGTCCGGGCCCGGCGCGCTCTTGAGCAGCGGGTGGCTGCCGCCATCGGGCGCCATACGGCGGCGCTCCTCGGCGGCACTCACGGCATCCGTGGCGAGGACCTGATAGTAGGAGGAGCCGTCCGGGGCGCGCAGCGTGCGCACCGCGATGATCTCGGCATCCGGCCCAAGCGCCTGACTGGCGCGCGACAGCAGCATGTCGACGGCGTGGCCGGTGAAGGACTCAAGCGGCACGGGGAAGCTCCCAGGTGGCGATGCTGTGAACGGGTGTCTGGGCCGGCAGTTCGCCCAGCGAGAGAATCGGCAGATTGGGCATGACCGGCTCCACCAGCCGGCGCACGCCGATGCGGAGGGACGGCGGCGTGATCAGCGGGCGGAACTGGCCGTCCCGCTTGTGCAGGGTCATGAGGTCGTTGAGCGAGCGGAGCGCGGCGGTGAGATCCTCCGGCTCGAGGGCCCGGGCGCCTTCGCGCATGGGCCGCGGGCTGAAGAGGCCCATCAGGGCCGCCTCGAGGCGCGGACCCATCGTGATGCCGCTGATGGTGCCGTCGCCGTCGTCGTAGATCTGCACCAGCACGGTGGCGAGCGTGCGGCGGACCTGCTCGCACAGCGCCTCCGGATCCTTCGTGGTCTCGGCCGCGTCGGAGAGCGTCTCGAGGATGAGGGCGAGGTCGCGGATCGGGACGCCTTCCTTCAGCAGCCGCTGCAGCACACGATGCACGGTGCCGAGCGAGAGCTTGCCGGGGATGGTGTCGTCGACGAGCGCCGGATGGGTCTCCTTCAGCGCGTCCAGCAGCTCGCGCACATTCTGGCGCGACAGCAGCTCGGCGGCGTGGTGCTTGATCGTCTCCATCAGGTGCGTGGAAAGCACCGTCTGGGGCTCGACGACGCTGTAGCCGTTGGCCTCTGCCTCGACCCGGCGGTCGGGCATGATCCACACCGCCGCCAGGCCGAAGCTCGGGTCGGTGGTCCGGATGCCGTCGATCGGTGCGGCGATCCCGGTCGTGTCCAGCGCGAGCAGGTAGCGCGGCAGCACTTCGCCGCTCGCGACACGTACGCCGCGCAGCTTGATCGCGTACTCGGTGGCGGGGAGCTGGATGTTGTCGCGGATCCGGGCCGGCGGCACGATGATGCCCATCTCGACCGCCAGCTGCTTCCGCATGAGACCGATGCGCTGCAGCAGGTCGCCCTTCTGCGCCTCGTCCACCAGCGGGACCAGGGCATACCCGACTTCGACCTCGAGCGGCTCCACCTGGAGCAGGTCCTTGATCGGCGAACCCTCCGGCTTGGCCGACGGCTTCACCTGGACCATCGCTTCGGGGGCCTTCTCGCGCTCCTCACGCTGGCGCACCATCCACGCCGCGCCGGCCAGCAGCCCGGAGAGCAGGAAGAACGGCAGCATCGGGAAGCCCGGCGCGAGACCCATCAGGCCGAGAATGCCGGACGAGATCCAGAGGGCCCCCTGGTGCCGCATCATCTGTGAGGCGATGGCGGGACCGACGCGCGGGCTCTTGGAGCCGTAGGTGACGATGATACCGGCGGCGGTGCTGACGATCAGCGCCGGGATCTGGGTGACGAGGCCGTCGCCGACGGTCAGGCTGGTGAAGGTGCCGAGCGCTTCCTTCGCCGTCATCCCCTGCTGGGTGATGCCGATCAGGAAGCCACCGATCAGGTTGATGCCGGTGATCAGGAGGCCGGCGATGGCGTCGCCGCGGACGAACTTGGCGGAGCCGTCCATCGCGCCGTAGAAGTCGGCGTAGCGCTGGATCTCCTCACGCCGGCGCCGGGCTTCCGCCTCGTCGATGAGCCCGGCGCCGAGGTCGGCGTCGATGCTCATCTGGCGGCCGGGCATGGCATCGAGGGTGAAGCGCGCCGCGACTTCGGCCACGCGTCCCGCACCTTTCGTGATCACCATGAAGTTGATCACGACCAGGATCAGGAAGATCACCAGACCGACGATGTAGTTGCCGCCGATCACCGCGTTGCCGAAGGCCGCGATGACCTCACCGGCGTGGCCGTGGCTCAGGATGAGGCGGGTGCTGTTCACGTTGAGGCCGAGCCGGAGCAACGTGACCAGCAGCAGCAGGCTCGGGAAGATGCTGAACTCGAGCGGATCGCTGACCGAGAGGGTCACCAGCAGGATCAGGACCGAGATGGCGAAGCTCGTGGCCAGCAGCGCGTCGAGCATGACGGCCGGCAGCGGCACGATCAGCAGGGCGACGACCACCACGACGGCGAGCGCCAGCCACGTCTCGGCGCCGCCCCCCATCTTGCTCATCAGCCCTTCGGCCGCGCCAAGCGAGCCACCGCCGCCGGCGGTCTTGCCGCGCGACGATGCGCTGCCGCGGGAGGAGTTCTCGGTCACGATCGGCGCCGTGCTGACGGCGGCGGAGGGCGCGGTCATCTAGACCTCCGCGACGGCAGCTGGGTGCCCTTGCGCCGGAGGACGAAGGCGATGACCTCCGCGACGGCGACGTAGAGCGCCGGCGGAATCGGAGTGCCCACCTTGGCGGTGGCGAAGAGCGCCCGGGCCAGCGGCTTGTTCTCGATGATCGGCACACCGGCCTTCATCGCGATCTCGCGGATGCGCTTGGCCAGGAGCCGCTCGCCCATGGCGAGCACGACCGGCGCCGGCGAGATGAGCGGATCGTACTTGAGCGCGACGGCGATCCGGGTCGGGTTGGTCACCACCACGTCCGCGGTCGCGACGTTGGTGAGCATCCGCTTCCGGGCCATCGCCTTCTGCAGCTGGCGGATGCGGCCCTTCACCATCGGATCGCCCTCGGTCTGGCGATGCTCCTGCACCACTTCCTGCTTGGTCATGCGCAGGCTCTTCTCGAACTGCCAGACCTGGAAGCCGTAGTCGAGGGCCGCGATCGCCAGAAAGACGAGCCCGACGAACATCGCCATGCGGATGGCAAGTTCACGGGTGATCCCCAGGATCTGCTCCACGCCGGCGCCGCTGGTCGAGAGAATCTCCGGCCAGGCCCGGTGCAGCACGCCCCACGCGACGAAGGCGATGACGGCGAACTTGAGGACCGCCTTGAAGACGTTGAAGAGCGCCTGCGCGCTGAACAGCCGGCCCATGCCGGCGATCGGATCGATGTGGGAGAGCTTGGGACTCAGCGCTTCCGGCGCGACGACCCCGCGGGCCTGGATCGCGTTGACCAGGAGGGTGATCGCCATGAGCGCGCCGAAGAACGGCGCCAGCGCGACCAGGGTCGCCTGCCCCACCTGCTGCAGGATCGTGACCGCGCCATTGGCGGTCATCGGCACCGCGGTGAGCCAGCCGGCGCCGGCCTGCAGCATCGAGACGGCGTGGTGCGCGAGCGTTGCGCCACCGGCCACGGCGAGGGTGAAGGTGCCCGCGATGAGCAGGGTCGCCGCGGACAGCTCCTGGCTCCGGGGCACCCGCCCTTCCTGCATCGCCTCCTCGCGACGCTTGGGCGTTGCATCTTCGGTGCGTTCCTGGCCGTCGCTCTGTGCCATGCTATTTCACCGCGGGGCTGAGCGTGAAGGCCTGGATCGTCTGGCCGACGAGACCCGGCAGCGTGTCGATGGAGCCGGTGATGAACGAGGCGAGGAACGGCAGCGTGGCGGCGAGGGCCACCATGCCGATGCTGATGGTGATCGGGAACGACACCATCATCACGTTGAGCTGAGGCACCGCCTTGCCGAGGATCGCCAGCGCGAGGTTGGCGAGCAGCAGGGCCACGATGATCGGGGCGGCCGCGCGGACGCCGGTGCTGAACACCGTCGACGCGAGGTCCACCGCCTGCCGTGCCCCGCCGGCGCCGAGCCACGCCTGACCCGGTGGCACGGCGGCGAAGCTCGCGGCGAGTCCGCGATAGAGCGTCAGATGGCCGCCGACGCTCAGGTAGATCAGCATGCCGAAGTAGCCCTGCAGCTGGCCGATGCCGACGGTGGCGCCGGGCGGCAGCGATCCGAGCGCCTCGCCGAGGGAGAGTCCCATCTGGAGCGAGGCGACCTCGCCGGCGATGGAGATGCCGTGGAGCACCAGCGCGCCGGTCAGGCCGATCGCGATGCCCATCATCGTCTCGCCGGCCAGCACCAGACTCATCGCCACCATGTCGTCCGGGAGCGGGGCGATGTGCGGCAGCGAGGGCAGCAGCACCACGCTCAGCAGCACCACGGCGGCGCTCCGCACCGTCTTCGGCACGCCGGTCATCGACCAGAGCGGGGCGGCGAGGAAGAGCCCGCTCAGCCGGGCACTCACCAGCACGAAGGTCGGCCAGTCCTGCAGCCCGATGAGGTCGAGCAGCCCGGGGGTCATCATCCGACGAGCGTCGGCAGGAGGTTGATCGTCTGGGTGATGTAGCCGACCAGCTCGCGCACCATCCACGGGAGGCTGAGCAGCATCACGATCGCGACGGCGAGGAGCTTGGGGATGAAGGTCAGCGTCTGCTCCTGGATCTGGGTCAGCGCCTGGACCAGGCTCACCAGCACGCCGATGACGAGCGCGGTCACGAGCAGTGGCGCCGCCGTGAGGAGGGCCGTCATGACGGCACGGTTGAGCAGTTCGATCGCGAAGCCGGGAGACATGGCGTCAGACCTGGAAGCCGGTGACGAGTCGCTGGACCACCAGACTCCAGCCGTCCGCGAGGACGAAGAGCATCAGCTTGAACGGGAGCGAGATCATCACCGGCGGGAGCATGAACATGCCCATGCTCATCAGCACCGAGGCAACGATCAGGTCGACCACCACGAAGGGCAGGAAGATCACGAAGCCCATCTGGAAGGCGGTGCGCAGTTCGCTGGTGACGAAGGCCGCGGTCACCGTCAGGATCGGGAGGGCCTCGAGGCTGTCCGCATCCTGCGCGTTGGTCAGCTCGGCGAAGGTGCCGAGATCCTTCTCCCGGGTGTTCGCCAGCATGAAGTGCTTGAGCGGCACCAGCGCCTTCTTGTAGGCATCGACCTGGCTGATCTGGCCGTTGAGGTAGGGCTGGATCGCGTCATCGTTCGCCGTCTTCATCACCGGCTGCATTACGACGCCGGTGAGGAGCACCGCGAGGGCGACCAGCAGCTGCCCCGGCGGCGCGGTCTGGGTCCCGATGGCCGTGCGGACGAAGTGCAGCACGATCACGATGCGGGTGAAGCTCGTCATCAGCAGGAAGACCGCGGGGAGCAGCGTCATCGCCCCCATGAAGACGACGATGCCGACGGCGCCGGAGAGCTGCAGCTGATCGGAGCCCTGCCCGATGGTGAGCGACACGCGCGGCGCGACCGGCCCCTGCACGGCACCGGCCGGCGTCGCGCGGTGCTGGCTCGCGGCCGCCTGGGCGTGGGCGGCCATCGGCAGCACCGACAGCGCCAGGACCAGCGGCAGATAGCGGAACAGTCCCGGACGCAGCTTGGCCCGCGCGGCGCGCGCCGCGGCCGGCGGTTCGAGCGCGATTTCCAGGTCGGGACCATCGAGTTCGGTCAGCAGCCGCGCTCCGTCGTCCCCGAGCGAGACGACCAGGACCCGCTCGCCGACCCGGACCAGGGCGACGCCCTGCTTCGGGCCGGTGGCGATGCGGCGGATGACTTCGAGCGGCAGACGACTGTTCTGCGGACGCACCCCGCCGGGGGTGAAGCGCTTGAGCGCCCAGACCCCGAGGGCGAGCATGCCCAGGGTGAACAGCAGCGAGGCAAAGGCGCCGAGCATCAGACCAGCTCGCGCTGACTGACCGGCTGATCGGCCCCGGCGACGATGCGGGTGATGCGGACACCGAAGTGCTCGCCGATGACGACGACCTCGCCCTCGGCCAGCTTGCGGTCGGAGACGTAGATGTCGATCGGCTCGCCGACCATGCGGTCGAGCTGGATGACCGAGCCGCTGCCGAGTTCGAGCACTTCCTGCACCGTCATGTGGGTACGGCCGAATTCGATCGCGACCGGCAGCGACATGTCGAGCAGGGTGTCGAGCGAACCGCCGGTGCCCACCGGCATCGCGGCCCGGCTGCCCTGGGAGAGATCGGAGAGGTCCGGGGTCCTGGCCGCCGGCTCACCCTTCGCGCCACCCGCCATCATGCGGTTGATTTCGTCCTGATCCATGACCTATACCAGCCTTCCGCGCGCGACTTTAGGGGTGCCTTCGGGACGCTGCGTCTGCAGGATGTTCGAGATACGGAGACCCACGTAGCGCCGGCTCTGACCGAGCGTGCCGAGGAAGCGGCGCTGGCCGCGCACGTGGAGTTCGACGGGGACATCGGAGGCGTGGCCGGTGTGGATCACCTGACCCACCTCGAGGCGGCCGATATCGCGCGCCTTGAGATTGAAGAGGGGAAACCGCGCCCGCAGATCGAGCCGCGACGCCCGAAGCGACTCCTCGATCGCGCGCCGTCCGGCGTCGCGCTCGGCGGGGCTCGCCTTGACGCTGTGGAAATGCCGGGTCGGCTTCTCCTGCAGGAAGGTCTCGAGCGAGAGGAGCGGCACACACATCGTGATGAGACCGGAGAAGGCGCCGGCCCGCACCTCGATGTTGCTCACGAGGACGTTGTCCTCGCGGTTCGCGATCTGGAGCGCGTCGGGCGAGGACTCGAAGCTCGCGTAGCTCGGGATGAAGTGGAGGTGTTCGACCCACGCCTCTTCGACCAGGCCCCAGATCCGGTCCGCCATGCCACGCACCACCGTCCGCTCGAGCAGCGTGAGCGGCCGCTTGATGTCCTGCGCATCGCCCGGGCCGCCGAACAGGCGGTCGAGCACGTAGTAGGAAAAGTCGGTCCCGAGATCGAGCGCGGCCTGCCCGCCGATCTTGTCGCCCAGCTCGTAGACGTACGCGGCGCAGGGCGTCGCGAGAGAGAAGATGAATTCGGCGAAGGTCGCCTGCTCCACGCTCGACAGCACCACGTCCACCGAGGTGCGGAGCCGCGACGAGAACAGGGCCTGGAGCGAGACGGCGATGCGCTGATAGATCCCGTTCAGCAGCGCCTGCCGGTCCTTCGCGATGCGCGGAGGACGGAGGAAGTTGTACGGAATGACTTCGACCGGGCTCTCCGCGGGCGACACCGGGGAGGCGCCCTTGAGCAGCGAGTCGATGTCCTTCTGGGAGAAGACGTCGGCCATCAGAGTCTCACTGGATGACGAACTGCGGGAGGAACACCTTGAGCGGCACCTTGGGACCGACGATCGTCCCCGCTGCCACCGCGATCTTGACCTTCAGGCTGTCCCGCGCCCCCGGCATCGTCAGCTGCGCCATCGTCTGACTCTCGAGGATCGAGGTCACCTTGTCCCGGAATTCCACCTCGTGATCGGTGAGGACCTTCTGCGCCTCCTCGTTGGCGATCGAGACCGCGACGCTCGCCATGAGGAAGCGGGTGCCCTGGGAGCCGGCCGGATTGACGATGATGTTGGCGAGCTGCACCATCTTCTTCTCGCCACCCTCGCCTTCGCCGCCCTTGCCTTCGGCCGCGGCCGCCTCGCCCTCTGGCTTGCCCTCGCCACCCGCCGCGGCCGAGTCGGCGTGGGCCGCCGCCGGTGCCTGACGCGCGATGATCTTCGGCGCGACGACGACCGCGGCGATCAGCCCGCCGGCCAGCGCGCCCACGAATGTCAGGGCGCCGATCAGCCCCGCCTTCTTGCCGCCCGCGGGGGCGGCCGCCGCCGCACCTTCAGCCGCTGCTGCTGCTTCAGCCATTGCTGCTGCTCTCCTGGGAGGGACAACTTCACCGGATCTGGATGCGCTTCGGGGGGCTCAAAGGCAACGCGCGTACCATCCCGCGGCCTCGAGCTAGCTGGTTGCGATTGCACGAGTTAGGTCTGGCGCCCGCGACCGCAGGGAGCGAAACAGGAAGAAAGTGCCGAACCGCCAGACGGGAGTTGCCGGGCGGCCGGGAAGGCTCCGACCACGGGGCTCGGCATGCGAAACGGCCCTCGCCACCGTCGTGGGGAGGGCCGTTCCGTTCGCTCCGCTATGCTATGCTGCGGGTGCCGCTACCGCTCCTGCCTGTCCTACCGCTTCAGACTGACCAGCTCCTGCAGCATCTCGTCCGAGGTCGTGATCACGCGCGCATTCGCCTGGAAACCGCGCTGGGCGATGATCATGTCCGTGAACTCCTGCGACAGGTCGACGTTCGAGCTCTCCAGCGCGCCCGGCGTGATCGTGGACTGATTACTGGTCCCCGAGAAGCCGATGATCGCGCCGCCCGAGTTGGCCGATTCCGCGTACATGTTGTTGCCGGCGCGGATGAGGCCGCTCGGGTTGTTGAACGAGGCCATGGAGATCTGGGCCAGCGTCTGGTTGATGCCGTTCGTGAAGTACCCGGTGATGACGCCGCGGGAATCCACGCTGATGTCCTGCAGGTTGCCCATCGTGTAGCCGTCCTGGCTGCTGGCCACCGCGTTGGACGGGCTCGCGAACTGGGACAGACCGTTGATGTCACCCAGCACGCCGCTGTCCAGCTGGAGGTCCACCGGCGCCGTGGCCCCGCTGCCCGGATCGAACTGCAGGCTGTTGGCCCCGCCGTTGTAGGCGAAGGTCTCGAGCCGGCCATCGGTGTCGAAGGTGACGAACCCGGTGCCGCCGCCGGTGATCGCGGCCGGAGAAGGCACGGAGGCCTTCCACAGCCAGCGGTTGGGCGAGGTCGGATCCTTGGTGAAGTCCATCGAGAGGCTGATGGGCGTGCCGATCGAGTCGTACACCGTGATCGCGGCCTGGTGGGTCACGTCGGTCGCCGCCTGGCGCTCGACGTAGTTGCCCGCGCGGCTGTCGAACACCGCGTTGAACGCGGGCACACCGCTCTTGATGTTCAGCCCGGACAGCGCGTTCACCGTCCCGCCATCGCCCTCGATGGTCAGGTTGCCGGTGGTCGGATCGATCGTCGCGCCGGTGATGTTGGTGATGCCGAGCGTGGTATCGATGTTGGTCAGCAGCTGGCCGTAGGTCGAGCCGGCGCCGACGGTGAGACCACCCGTCGTGACGGCCGTGCCGCCCTTGTTGCCGTCCACGGTGATCGCCGCACCCGCCGTCAGACCCAGATTGGTCCCGGTGCCGTCCCGCAGGTTGGTCAGCAGGTCGGTGCTGGTGGCGATGTGGCTGAACTGGTCCGACGAGGCCGTCCCGGCCGCCGCGAGCGCACCATCCGCCGCCCCGAGCGCCTTGAGCAGCGCAGGGTTGGAGCTGGTGATGCCGAGCGTGATGGCCGACGTCGCGGTGAAATCGATCGCGCCGGTTGCGTTGTTCTGCGCCGCCGTCAGGGTGTTGAAGCCCGAGGCACCGAAGGTGTTGTTGATCTCGGCGACGAGGTCCTTCAGGCTGTGGAAGTCGAAGGTACCGACGCCGGTATCCGCGGCCACGTAGGTGTAGGTCTGGCTGTTGGTGCCATCCGTTACCGTGATCGTGGTGCTGTCGGGCACCATGCCGAAGACGGAGGCATTCGCCGCGCCCTTGGCATAGAGACCGCTCATGTCGGAGCCGAGACCCGAATTGCTGCCGGACTGCTCGACGCCGTACACCCGTCCCTGGGTGGCGAGGATCGTGCCCTGCGGCACGGCCCGCGCATCGAGGTTGCCGGTCAGGACCACCTTGGAGGTGGCGCGCGCCGGCGACTTCTTGCCGAACGGCAGCGCGATATCCGTGACCGCCGAGCCCGTGGAGAGCACGCCGCTCGAATCGGCATTGATGCCCTGCACCTTGAAGCCGTTGGCCGGCGACACCAGCTTGCCGTTGGCATCGAGCTGGAAGTTGCCCGCGCGAGTGTAGTACGAGCGCGTGCCGTCGCTGACCACGAAGAGGCCGTCGCCCTGGATGGCGAGGTCGGTGCTCTGGCCGGTCGACTCCAGGTTCCCCTGGGCGAAGTTCTGGTCGATGGACCCGATCTTGGATCCCAAGCCGATCTGGATCGGGTTGATACCACCGAGGTCACCCGGCGGACGGGAGGCGCCCTGCAGCAGCTGGGCGAAGGCCTCCGCGAAGGTCACACGGGACGACTTGTACGCCACCGTGTTGACGTTTGCGATGTTGTTGCCGATCACGTCCATCTTGGTCTGGTGATTCCGCAGACCAGAGACGCCGGCAAAGAGCGACCGCATCATGGCTTTACAGACTCCACGGGTGAGGGAAGAATACGGGCCGCGCTGAGGGCGGCGATGGCCGCCGCACCCGCGGACTGCTGATCGACTTCGACTACGTTGTCGAGCGGGATCGTGAGCTTGCCGGACTTGAGCACGACCGTGCCGCTCTGGAAGGCGACACCGTCCACCGCCCCCCGGGTGTACGTCTGGACCGGGACGTCCGCACCGCTGGTCGACGTCACCGTGAGCTTGTAGGTGTAGTTCCCCGCCGGGAGCTTGCCGACGTTGATGTCCTGGCGCCCGCCACTGCGGAAACCGACATCGCCCTGATAGATCTCGTTCCCGCTGCTGTCGAGGACGCTGAGCTTCCCGGTGCCGCCACCAGCGCCGATGTCGACGGTGACCTTGGAGACGGACGACCCGTCCGATTCCACCTGATTCCCGGCTGCGAGCACCGACTTGCCGATCATCGAGGTGCCGAGATTGCCCTTCGCCGCGAGCGTGTTCAGCTGGCCGGCCTGGGACTGGGAGGTCAGGATGGTCTGGATGTTCTGCATCCCCTCGAGACTGGAAAACTGGGCCAGTTGCGAGGCAAAGGCCGAGGCGTCCTGGGGCGAGGTCGGGTCCTGATAGCGGAGCTGCGTGACGAGCAGCTTCAGGAAGTCATCCTTCCCGAGGGTGCTCTTCCCCGTCCCCGTCGTCGCGGGCGGTGGAACCGTGGGGACCGCCGCCCCGATCGGGCCCTGCGTGATCGTTGTCATCATGCGTCCTGGTTCTGGCGATCGTCCCGATCGCGCTCGCGGAATCGCTGCTGAGGGTGGCGTTGTCCATCCCCACCGCGCTCCTGGTGCTGCCGGCCCGATCCCTGGCCCCGATCCTCCGCCGGCTGATCCGTGCCGCGGCCTGACGCGTTGTCGCCCTGCGTTCCCCCCGCACCAGTACCCCAGGCGACCTGGCCCGCGGTCGTGGAGGGAGACTGCACACTCACCTTCGGATCCGCGAACCCCTGCCTGACGAGTGCGGCCTGCAGGTCATCCATCCTGCGCTCGAGGTGCCGGGCCGATTCCTGGTCACTCGGCAGAATCACGGCGCGCACCTGATCGCCCTGCACCGTCACCCGGATCCGTGTCTCTCGTCCTTCGGCGTCCGCCACCTGCAGCGTGACGCGATCGGCAAGCCCTGCCGGACGTTCCTTCGTCTCAGCCCTATCGGGCATGTTGCGTGCCTCGGCGCCCGCGACCTCTTTCGCACGCCCCTCGCCCCGACTCAGCGACTCGGTCGGCGTCGGCAGCGTCGCGGAAGCCCTGTTCTCCGAGTCACTTGGCTCGGCCGTGTCGCGAGCATCCGGCCTGGCGGCCTGCGAAGACAGATCGTCCCCACGATTCGCCGAGGCAGGAAGCTCCTGCCGGGACGCCGGAAGAATCGGCGCTCGGGACGGCGCCGACGTGCGCGCAGCCGCCGGTGCATCGAGCGGCATCGCCAACGGCGCCGCGCGCTGCGGCGCCGGTTCCGCGACACGCACGCGCACCGCATCACTTCGAGTCGTTCCATCGGACGGAGCCTTGCCACCGTCGGCCACGTCAGCCCCGGGTGCCCCTCGGCGCTGGTACGCTACGGTGCGTGGCGCGATCGCTGGCTCCCGCGGCCCGGCGACGGCGCCACTCGGTACGGGCGCTGCACCTCCGCTCAGTGCCAGGCGGTCGTCATCCATCACTGGAGCTGCTGACCCGCTCGGAACGGCGCGGGGCATCGCCGCCTTGTCGCCCGCAGGGCGCACTCCGAGAGAGGCTCCACCTGCGGGAGGAACGGCTCGAGGCGCCGGCTCGGGCAACGAGATAGGGGCCGCATTCGGCCTTGCAGGCTCGGCGGTGGGTCCGCCCGCCTGACTGGCGTCATCCGTCCGTGGCTCCGCTCGATCGCGCGGGCCGACGCTCACCCGGAGACTGGTGATCTCGGCATCGCCGAGCAGCGCGGCGAGCTCCTGCGCGAACGCCAGTCCCCGGCCGCTGCTGGCCGACATCGGTTCGGTCGGCACCTCGGGTGCCACGGCGCCGGTGTTCGGAACTTCAGAGGCCGGCCGTTGTGCCGCATCGGACTCACCGCGCGGCTCTTCGGCTTCAGCCGAGGTTGAACTGTTCCGGGGTATCGCCATCTGGGGCTGCGCAGCCATGACGGGAACCGCCGGCGTCGCCGGCGACGGCATCACCGGAGTGTGACCGGTGTCCGTCAGTTCGTCCGCGGCGTCCGACTTCCGCCGCGTGCCGCGACTCTCGCCGCTGGCGCTGCGCGGCGCCGATGTCGGCACGGTGGCCGCGCTCGCCTTGATCCGGGCCGGGTTTGGTGCGACAGGCCTCGGCGAGCGGTCCAACGGTGTCTGCACGTCGTTCGGCTGCGCACTCGTCTCGAGCAGACTCGCAGGCGGTGGGCTGACTTCGTCGGAGGAGACTGATGCATCGACGAAGACCCCACGCGTCGCTGGAGCGGGAGTCGCCATCGTCACTGCGGCCGCGGCAGGAGCCATGGAGACCGCGGCAATGGGTGCGTCAGGCGCGAGGGGCGCACTGGATTCACCGGTGGGCGCCGAGGTCACCAGGGAGTCCGGGATGAGGGCACGCGGCTCTGATGCACCCCGACGGTCGACGCTCGATGCGTCAGGTTCCGCGGGCGTTGCCACCGGAGTTGCCACCTGGACGAATCGGGCCGTCAGCGGCATTGCCACGCTGGCGGTACCCACCTGCTCCGGTTGCGGCGGATTGGAAACCGGCGCATCGGCGCGCCCCGTGTCGGTCGGAACCTTCGGGTTCGGACGGTTGCTGATCGGATCGGCACCTGTACTCGCCACCGGCGTCCGCGAAACAGACTTTGGAGCCACGAGTGAGTCCGCGGATCCAGCGTTCGGCGTGCCGGCTCGAAGCGACTTCCGGCCACTGGCCTCCGGCGAGGCATCGGCCAGCGTCTCTCTCGAGGCCGTGGCGGATTCGTCCGCGAGGGGGATTGCCGCCTTCGGTTCGGTCGACACCCCGCTTCGGTTCGGTGC
Source organism: Gemmatimonadales bacterium (assembly GCA_044229445.1). GTDB lineage: Bacteria > Gemmatimonadota > Gemmatimonadetes > Gemmatimonadales > GWC2-71-9 > JADJOM01. Next base: position 17,611 of record JBGASX010000002.1, read on the forward strand.
GGCTTCTGGCGCGGTTGTCGACTCCACGGCGCCACCCTGCTCGGCAACCACCGCCTCCGTTGGCGCCGCTGCTTCGATGGCCGCGACAGGCACGACTGGCTGAACGGGCTTGATACGGCTGGCATCCCCTGACTGGGCGAGCCGGACGGCCTCCTTCACGGAGATCCTCGGACCCGCGGTGACCACGGGTGTGGAAGCACGCCTGACGGCCGCTGCGGCGGTGAGTCGCTGACCACGCTCGCGCGCGCCACGCGCCACTGGAGCACTCTCCGTGGCCGTACTCTTGGCCTCCGACGTTGTCGTCCCAGCCTCCGCGTCTCCGGCCGGCACCTCGGCCTGGCCCTCGTGCTGCGGCGTCGACGGCTGTGCGGCAGGCGCGGACGTTGGGGTCGGCGCGGGAGTCGGCACCGGAATCAGGGCGGACTGCAGCGCGGCGACGAGCGCGGCGCTGAACAGCGCAGGATCCTCGACGGTCGGCTGCGGGGCCGGCGCCTCGGCGCCGCTGATGGGGAGAAGTAGCGCGATCGGGCTGGTCACCGGCTCTGCCCCTTCGGAACGAGGAGCCGGCGGCTCAGTCCGGCAGCGCGTTCCTTTGGAATGTTCGTGAGGAAGTCCGCCGCCTGACGAGGCCCCACGGCACGCAGCAGGCCCTCGACCTCTTCGTCCGACAGGAAGGACAGCACCTTCGCCGCTTCCACCGGCTTCATGGCGGAGAGGACGCGGGCGACCTGCTTGTACGCCGCGGCCTTCGCCACCGGATCAACGGGCAGCGCTACCGGCCGAACCGGTGTCTGAGGCCCCGGCGTGGCCGCCGCCTGCGGGGGAGCGACCCGCGCCGCCCCGGTATCCGGCTTGATGGCCACATGGGCGGTGTCGGTGCGGGTGGAGTCCTTCTTCGCGGTGGAGTCCTTCGCGGCAGCGCCACGCTTGAGCGTATCGACGGTCGCCGAGTCCTTCGCCGTGGAATCCTTGCCGGCATGCAGCGTGTCGGCGACGATCGGCTCCGGCTTGTGGGTCTTCACCAGATAGGCAGTCGTCGCCCCGAGCGAGATGAGGCAGGCCAGGACGGCGTAGATGATCGCCTTCTTCATGAGTCCCCTCCCTCGCGCGGCTGGGAACGTTGCAGCGCCGTCTCGTCGCTGACACCCTGCTCGTAGCGCGACAGCTCCTCACCCCAGGCCAGCCGACGGTGCTCGCGCAGTCGTTCGATCACCCGGCGCGCCATGCGCGCCTGCTCGAACTGCTGCCGCTCCGCCTCCAGCCGCTCCAGACTCTGCTCGTGCGTCTCACTCAGCCGCCGGACATTCTCCGAGAGCGACTCCATGGCCAGCTCGAGGTTCTGCAGCGTCCCGGCCTGGGAGAGTTCGCGCGGGGTAGTCTGGAACTGCTCCCTCGCCTCGATCAGTCGGGCTTCGCTCTCCATCACCGCGGCTCGGCGAGCCTCTTCCTCACGCCGGGCCTGGCCCAGTTCGCGCGCCCGCTCCTTCTCCGAGGCCTCACGGAGCTGCAGCAGCCGCTCGAGTCGGAACGCGAAGCGCTTCATGCGGACCTGGCTCCCTGGAGCGCGAGCGCCCGCTGACTGAGGGCGGACAGCCTGAGCCGCGTCTCATCGAAGGTGGAACCATCCTCCGCCCGCTGGCGGAGGAACTGCAGGATGTCTTCGCGCAGCGCAATGGCCGCATCCACCAGGCGGTCGGCTCCGGCCTTGTAGGCCCCGACCGCGATCAGATCCTCGTTGGACCGGTACGCGGCCTCGAGCCGGAGGAAGTTGTTCGCGGCATTGAGGTGGTCCGCCGAAATCACGGCGTCGCGCACGCGGCTCACGCTGTCGAGCACGTCGATGGAGGGGAAGTGCTTCTGCGCCGCCAGCTTCCGGGTGAGCACGATGTGGCCGTCGAGGATCGAACGCGCGGCGTCCGCCACCGGCTCATTGAAGTCGTCGCCTTCAACGAGAACGGTGTACAGGCCGGTGATGCTGCCCCGCCGCCCGGTGCCGGCCCGCTCCAGCAGCCGCGGCAGATGCGCGAAGACCGAGGGCGGGTAGCCCTTCGTCGTCGGCGGTTCGCCCACCGAGAGCCCCATCTCGCGCCATGCCATGCAGACGCGCGTGACGGAGTCCATCATCAGCAGCACATCCTTCCCCGCGTCGCGGAAGTACTCCGCCACCGCGGTCGCCACATGGGCACCGGTGGCGCGGATGACGGCGGGCTGGTCGCTGGTCGCCACGATGACGACCGAGCGCCGGAGACCTTCCGGGCCGAGATCGCGCTCGATGAACTCGCGCACCTCACGGCCCCGTTCGCCCAGCAGGGCGATGACGTTGATGTCGGCGGTGGTGCGTCGCGCGATCATGCCGAGCAGCACGCTCTTGCCCACACCGGACCCGGCCATGATGCCGATCCGCTGGCCGCGGCCCAAGGTGATGAGCCCATCGATCGCGCGGACGCCCGTCCCGAGCGGCCGCTCGATGCGGCTGCGCTCCAGCGGATGCGGCGGCTCGGCGGACAGCGGATACCGGGTGGTCTGACCGACCGGCCCGAGTCCGTCGATCGGGCGGCCGAGCCCGTCGACCACCCGGCCGATGAGCCCGTCGCCGACGCGGACATCGAGTGCCCGGCGCAGCGGACGGACCGTCGCGCCCGGATGAATCCCCTCGAGATCGCCGAGCGGCATCAGCAGGACGCCTCGCTCGTGGAAGCCGACGACCTGGGTGGTGACGCGAGGACGGCCGTGACTCTCGATCCGGCAGAGCTCACCGAGGGCAACGTCGAGCGACGAGGCTTCGACGACCTGCCCGATCACCCGCGTGACCCGGCCATGCACGGCGAAACGGGGCGACTCCTCGACCCGCAGCACGGCAGCGGCCGCCCGTTCGCTGAGGCTCGACCCGGAACCGGGCCCCTGGATGAAGTCAGTCATCACGCAGCCGCTGGTAGAGGTCGCCCAGCGCGAGATCGACCCGTCCATCGACGACCCGGTGCGGCGTCTCGAGGGTGCACCCGCCGCGTTCGATCGCCGCGTCGGCGACCCACTGCAGATCCGCGGCGCGCCCGGCGGCGCCCGGCAGGCCGAACTGGCTACGGAGTGCGTTCAAGTCTTCCGGATTCAGGTGGATTTCCACGTTCGAACCGACGGGAAACGCTTCGAGGCCGCGATTCACGAGGTCGCGGACGATTGTCGGATCGGCGGTGACCTCGCGCTGGATGAGATGCCGCGCGACGGCGAGCGCCAGGAGATAGACACTGTCCTCGAGCTCCCGCACCACCCCGAGCCGGGCCGCGTCGAGCGCCTCTGCGGTCGAGACGAGCAGGCCCGCGGCGCGCTTGAGCGTCCGGTTGGCCTCGGCTGTCGCGTCCGCCTGACCCGCCGAGTAGCCGCGGGTATAGGCCTCCTGTTCGCGACTCGCCCCTTCCTCCTCCGGAGTGCGGGGCGCCGCCTCCGCCTGCGCGGCACGGCTCAGATCCGGCAGCGGCCAGAGCGAGAACTTCGCGACCGCCGCGGCTGCACCCGGAACCCGGACCGCCGGCTCAGGCGATGACTTCATCGTCGCCGCCACGGCCGCCCAGCACGATCTCGCCGGCCTCCTCGAGGGTGCGCACCGCGGAGATGATCCGGGTCTGCGCGGCCTCGACATCCTTCACCCGCACGGGGCCGAGGTACTCCATCTCTTCCTGGAGCGCCGAGGCCGCACGCTCCGACATGTTCTTCATGATATGCTGCTTGAGTCCGTCGCTCGCGGCCTTGAGCGCCAGCGCCAGCTCCTTGCTGTCGACATCGCGCAGGATCCGCTGCATCGACTTGCCGTCGAGCGTGGTGAGATCCTCGAAGGCGAACATCAGGTTGGTGATCTGCTGCGCCAGCTCGTGACTCCGCTGGGTGATCGACTCGATGACGGCCTTCTCCACCGAGCCGCTCGCGAGGGTGAGCACTTTCGCGACGGCCGCGGGACCGCCGGAGGCAGTCATCTCGGACGAGAGCGTCAGGTCGGTCTTGCTCGCGAGCCCCTGCTCCACCACCGCCAGCATCTCCGGCGAGACCTTTTCCATCCGCGCCACGCGATAGAGCACGTCGCTCGCCAGCTCGTTGTCCATGACCTCGATGACCGTCGCCGCCTGCTTGCTGTCCAGGTGGGCGAGAATCAGCGCGAGGGTCTGGGGGTGTTCGCCGCGGAGCACTGAGAGGAGCACCTCGGGCGCGGCCTTCTTGAGCTTCTTCAGCCCCGAATCGGTGAGCTGTTCCTTGATCTTCTCGAGGATCTGCTTCGCCTTCTGGGGACCGAACGACTGTTCCAGGATCTCGCTTGCGCGGAGGAGACCGCCCTCGGACAGCGACTGGACCGCGCGGGCCACCTGCCGGTACTCGAGCAGCACCCCTTCGACCGTGCGGGTGTCCGCCATCGGCATCGCGGCGATTTCGCGGGAGACGATCTCGACCTGCTCGGGCTGGAGCAGCTGCATGACCTTGGACGCCACGTCGGTGCCCAGCGACATGCAGAGCACCGCGGCCTTCTGCGCCCCCGTCAGCGTCTCCTTCTCCGTCGCGGTGGCCATCAGGATCCCTCAGCCAGCCAGGCCTTCACCACCGACGCCGCCATCTCGGGCTTCTGCCCCGACTCCGCCTGGACCTCGTTCTTGAGCCGCGTCGCCGCGGCGTTGAGGGCAGGCACCTTCACTGCCGGGAGTTCCGGCTCGGCCGACTCGGAACCGATCGCCCCGTAGCTCGCCGACTCCGGCGTGCCGGGAAGGGTGCCGCCACCGCCCCGGGGTGCCGGCGACTGCTTGAGCACCCGGAGCGCCAGGATCAGCGCGGCGAGGATGCCCACGATGCCGATCAGCGGCCGGCTGAAGCGCTCCACGACGACCAGCACCCGCTCCGTGCCGCCCCCGGTCTCCGGCGCCGAGTCAGGCACCGCGAGCGCGCTGTCGAACTTGACCGCACTCACCGTGATCCGGTCGCCGCGGGTCGAGTCCATGCCGATCGCGTCCCGCACCACCTGCTCGTAGCGCGCGATCTCCGACTGCACGTTGGCCCCTGCGCCGGCGGCCTTGCCGATCGCGGCCTCGTTCACCAGCACGGCGACGGTCAGCCGCTGGATCCCCCCGACGGAGCCCGCGACCTTCTCCACCACGCGGGAGTTGAGATAGGTGTTGTTGACCACGGTCGAATTACCGCCGGAGAGACTGTCCGCCCCGGTCGTCTCGCTCCGCTGCTCGTTCTGCAGCACCGCGCCGTCGGGGTTGTAGGTCTCGACGGTCTTGTCGACCTGTTCGAAGTTGAGCCGGGCATTCACCTGCACCTGCGCCTCACCGGCACCCAGGGCGGTAGCCAGCATCCGCTCGGCGTTCTTGGCGAGGTAGTCCTCGACCTTGTGCTGCATCTCGAGCTGCCGGGAGGAGAGCCCGCCGACCGAGCCGTCGTTGGGCGCGGAGAGCAGCCGCCCATCGCTGTCGAGCAGCGCCACCTGGTCCGGCGAGAGCGCCGGCACCGCGTTGGCAACGAGATAGGTGATGCTGGCGACCTGCTCGGCGCTGAGCATCCCCGCACCACGCACCGTGAGGACCACGGAGGCCTTCGCCGGCCGCTCGAGCTTGCGGAGCGGACTCGACTCCGGAAGGCCGAGGTGCACGGAGGCCCGCTCGATCCCGTGGAGCTGTTCCAGGGTCCGGGCGAGTTCGCCTTCGAGCGCCCGCCGCTCCAGCACCGCCATCTCGCGATCGGTCTTTCCCCAGGTCGGCGCGTCGTACAGCTCGTTGCCCGGCTTCTCGCCGTCGGCCCGGATCCCTTCCTTGGCGATCGCGACCCGCGCGCGGGCCATGTCGCCGACCGGCACCATGATCTCGCTGCCGCCGGAGGTCAGCTCGTAGCGGATGCCCCCCTTCTGCAGCGCGTCGGCCATGCTGGCCGCCTCACGCAGCTCGAGGCCGCGGTAGAGGGTGACCAGATCGGGCGTCTGCGCGAAGCGGGTGATGGCCCAGATGATCCCGAGCGCGACCACCAGGCCGCCAATCGTGAGGAAACGGCGGGTACCGTTCATGCGGCGCACGCCGTCGAGCATGGCCGGAGGAATCGCGCTGGTCATGCGGAGAGGGGCTCAGGCACGGGTCAGACCTGCACGTTCATCACCGTGCGGTACGCATCGGTGAGCTTGTTGCGCATTTCGACGAGGAACTCGAGCGCGATGCCCGCTTCCTCACTCGCCGCCATGACCTGATGGAGCTCCACCGGTTCACCGCGGACGAAGCGTCCAATGAGGGCGGTCGCATCCTCCTGCATCTGGCTCGTGTCGCCCACCACGCGCGCCAGGGTATCGGCAAAGGACGGTCCGTCCTCCTGGCCCCTCGGCGCGAACTGATCCAGCGCGCGGTCGAGCGGCGTGAAGCGGGGCCCATCGGGACGAATGGGGGCGGTCATCGCTCAGCCGGTCACGTCGAGACGAAGCCCGCGCGGCGCCGCCGGCGCAGCGCCGGGACGGCGCCCGGGCCCGTAGGTGATCGGGCCGAGGGCGGCGATCTGATCGAAGTACGCCTTCTCTTCCTCGTTCAGCACCGCGCGAAGCCCTTCGGAGGCACTCGCCGAGGTGTCCTTCGACGGAGCCGCGATCGGCTTCGGGGCAACACCATACGCCTTGGCCGCGCGGTCGATGGCACGGGCGGCGGGAGGAAGCGAGCCGGGGATAGTCATGGATCAGTCTCGGTCAGATGTCGATGGCACGGCGGAGCATGGCCTTCGCGGCCTGGAACACGGTCGCGTTCGCCTCATGCACTCGGCGCGCGATCATCAGGTCAGTGATTTCGGTCTGGATGTCGACGTTGGGACGGGTGACGAAGCCGTTGGCATCCGCGTCGGGATGGCCTGGCTCGTACTCGGAGGTGCCGGGGCGCGTGTCCTCGACCACCTGCGCCGCCTCCACGCCTCCGACTCCGTTCCTCTGGAAGACCACCACCTTGCGCTTGTACGGCCCGCCCTCGGGCGTGCGCGTCGTCTCGGCGTTGGCGATGTTCTCGGAGATGACGTCGAGCGCCTTGTTCATCGCGCTCATGCCCGCGCCGCTGATGCCGAGCGGCCGGAGCAGCGAGCGGACGGGTCGCGGCGGCCAGGGGCCGCCAGTTCCGGTGATATCAGCCATTGCTCTTCAGCGCGGAACGGAGTTGCTGATAGGCGGACTGCAGCAGTTTGGCGTTGGCATCGAACCGGAGCTGGGTGCTCGCGAGATCGACCATCTCCTGCTGGATGTCGACCTGGGGCTTCTTCCCCTGCTGGCTGGCCAGGGTCTGGCTGAAATCGGTGTTGCCGCTCGCATCGAGCGCTCCCGCCACGCGGGCCGCGATTGCCTTATGCGTGCGAGTGGAGTCATCCAGACTCCAGCGCAGATTTCCGATTCTCGTCTGATTGCCGAACAGCGCCGAGAACATTGCCGCCTCGCAGTGGTGTAAGGGTCCGCCGCGATGGAAAGCAATCGGCATACCGAACTCGGATTGCCGCATCGACAATCGAGGCAAGCCGTTGCGCACGTTCGAGTTCGGAGGGGGAGAAGAAACGCGAACGGCCCGCGAAAACGCGGGCCGAGCGGAAAGAAGTTCCGGCTTAGGGGGAGCCGAGTTGCCGGGCTATTCGGCTACGGCTGATTCTTCCTTGGGACCATTCAGCTTGTTGCGGAGGGTGCGCTCACTGATGCCGAGCAGCTTGGCGGCGCGGGTCCGATTTCCGCCAGTCTCGACGAGGGCGCGCTGGATCGCCACCCGTTCGAGGTCGTCAAGATTGAATGAGTCGGGCGCCGCCTGGCTGGTCGCCTCGGCCCCGGGGACCGCGGCGCTTGTTCTGCCGAGGGGAGCCGCGGGAAGCGGCGTCGCTCCAATGCCGGCGATGGGCGCCATCGTCGCGGGCCGGATGGAGACCGCCTCGAGGATGCCCTGAAAGACCTCGGGACGCAGCACCCCGCCGCGCGAGAGGATCACGGCGCGCTCCACCGCGTTGCCGAGCTCGCGGACGTTGCCGGGCCAGGAGTGGCGCATCAGCAGGTCGGTCGTCTCACTCGCGACCCCCTGCACCGAGACGCCGATCTCCTCCGCCGCGCGCCGGGCGAAGTGCTGCACCAGCATCGGGATGTCCTCCTTCCGCTCGCGCAGGGGCGGCGTGCGGATCGGCATCACGTTGAGCCGGTAGTACAGGTCGCTCCGGAACCGGCCCGCCTCGGCCTCGTGCCGGAGATCGCGGTTGGTCGTCGCGATGAGGCGCACATCCACCCGAATCGCCTGGTGGCCACCCACCCGTTCGAATTCATGCTCCTGCAGCACACGGAGCAGCTTCGACTGCAGGTCGAGCCGCATCTCGGAGATTTCGTCCAGCAGCAGGGTTCCGCCGTGGGCGCGTTCGAAGGCGCCGGCCGACCGCATGGTGGCGCCGGTGAAGGATCCCTTCTCGTGGCCGAAGAGCGCGCTCTCGACGAGGCCCTCGGGCATCGCGGCGCAGTTGAGGCTGATGAAGGGCCCGTCGTGGCGCGGGCTCTGATCGTGGATGGCGCGGGCGAAGAGTTCCTTGCCGGTCCCGGATTCTCCCTCCAGCAGCACCGTGGCCTTGGTCGGCGCCACGGTGGCGATGGTCTCCATCACCCGGCGGAACTGCACGCTCTCACCAACGAGGGCGCGCGTCGAGCGGAACTTGTTGATCTCCCGGCGGAACTGCTCGTTCTCGCGGCGAAGCCGGACGACTTCAAGCGCCTGGGTGACGGCGATCTCCAGCGTCTCCGGACGGATCGGCTTGGTGAGATAGTCGATCGCCCCCGACTTAATCGAAATGACGGCGTGTTCGATACTGGAGTAGCCGGTCATGATGATGACCGGGACCTGATAGCCCTCTTTTTCGAGCAGACTGAGGAGGTCCAGGCCGGTGGCCTTGGGCATCCGATAGTCCGCGATGATCAGATCGACTGGGGTCCGGGTGACCGTCTTGATGGCTTCCTCGACGCTGGTGGCGAGGAGCGGACGATGCCCGATCTTGGAGAGATGGTGTTCGAGCACGACCCCGGTCGCGGGCTCGTCGTCGACACAAAGGATGGTTGCCATGGCCCCCCTCTACAGCGGAATGATCCCCGACTTCGCAGGCCTCAGGGCTCGACCGGGACAGGGAGGGGGGCCCCGAATGCCGTTCGATGGTGTCTGCGAATGTCTGGCCTAAAGTTCGCCTCTAATGTAGCCGATACGGAAAATATTGCCACCCTCCTTCCGGGTCGTCGCATGCGGATTTCGAACAGCCTCCTTCAGTCCCGGGTCCTTCGCGACCTCCAGGGCAACCTCGCCAACCTGGCGCAGACCCAGGCGCAAGTCTCATCTGGCAAACGATTTGAGCGGATGTCCGAGGACCCCCTGGCGGGGACTCAGGTGCTCAGCGCCGACCGGGGACTGCGGGCGATCGAGCAGTATCGGAGGAATTCCTCCAGCGCCCGGGCCCGGACCGACGCCGAGGAGTCGGTGCTCTCCCAGATGACCGACCTGATCTCCCGGGCAAAGGAGCTGGCCCTCCAGGAAGGCTCTGCCGGGGGCAGCGCCCTGACCCGGTCGGCTGCGAAGAGCGAGGTGGACCGGATCATCGAGCAGGTCGTCGCGCTCGGAAATACCCAGGTCGGCAGCGAGTACCTCTTCGCCGGCAATCAGACGACGACCAAGCCGTTCGATGCGGCCGGACTCTACTACGGCGACAACGGGACCCGGCAGGCCGAGATCGGCCAGAACTACAAGCTCACCACCAACCACACCGGCCAGGAGCTGCTGGTCTCGAGCGGGGTGCTGTCGTCCCTGCAGGGGCTGAGCACCGCGCTCAACGCCGGCGTCCCCAGCACGATCGGCGCGAGCGCATTCGCCCTGGACAGCGCCTTCGATGCCACTCAGACCATGCTGGCCACCAACGGCGCGCGCGTGCGCCAGATCGAGTCCGCCATGCAGAACACGGATGCGCTGGAAACCAGCTTCACCACCAAGAAGAGCGACGCGCAGGGGATCGACCTCGAGGTGGCCACGACCAAGTTCGTCGGGGCCCAGAACACGCTGCAGGCGGCGCTGCTCTCGACCTCGAAGATCCTCAACACCTCGCTGACGGATTACCTCCGGTGACCGCTCCCACCCAGCCGGCCGCGCCGGCCGGTGAGACGCTGTTCATCGCCTCGCGCCTCTTCGGCCCGCTCACGGTTCCGCGCAGTGACGTCATCGTCATGCCGGAGGGGATGCTCGGCTTCGCCGGCGAGCGCCGCTTCATCATGCTCCCCGCCGCGCCGGACGGCATCTTCTGGCTGCAGAGCATCGACGAGGGGGGCCTCGTCTTCCTGCTGGTCGATCCGTTCATCTACTTCCCCGGCTACGTGGTCGATCTCCCCGACACGCCGGATCCCGCGCCGGGCGAGGAGGTCGCCGTCCTGGCGATCGTGACCCTGCCGCGGGGTGACACCGACATGTGCACGGCCAATCTGCAGGGCCCGCTGGTCATCCACTTCCCGACCCGGATCGCCCGTCAGGTGGTGCTGCCCGACAGCCACTATCACACGAAGCACCCGCTCGACCTGCGCGAGAAGCTCGGATGAAGTCGACCGGAACGCGACCGGTGCCCGCAGCGAGCACGGTGCGTCCGTCCCCCGAGCCGGCGTCACTCACGCAGGGACTCCTGCCCGAAGCGGTCGTGCTCGACTGGCCGATCGGCACCGGAACGGGATGGCAGGTCTTCGGGCTCAATCTCGCCCTCGAACTGGTGCGGGACGGACGGGTGACCCCGCTGCTGCTCGAACCCGCGGACCCGGCCGCACTCCATCCCCTGCACCGCTTCGCCCTGACGCTGCCACTCGCCCAGCAGACCGAACTGCGCGACCTGCTCCATTCGGCCGGACCGGCCGGACTGCGGACCGACTTCCCCGTGCTCCGCGCGCTCGGCAACGGTTTCCAGGGCAACGACGCGGGCCTGCGCCTCACCAGTCCGCGCAATCTTGGCGTGATCTTCTTCGAGGACACCGCCCTCGGCCCCGAGGCGCTCGCCCGCGCCCGGAGCCATGACGCGATCGTGGCCGGCTCGGCCTGGAACGGTGCGGTGCTGCGCGCCGCCGGCCTCTCCGCCGTGCACGTGATTCCGCAGGGCATCGATCCGGCCGTCTTCCATCCGGCACCTCGCAGCGGCCTGCTGCGCGACCGCTTCGTGGTCTTCAGCGGAGGCAAGCTCGAGTACCGCAAGGGACAGGACCTGGTGGTGGCGGCCTTCCGGGAGTTCTCCTTCCGGCACCCCGACGCCCTCCTGGTCACCGCGTGGCACAACCCGTGGCCCCAGACCATGGTCGGCATCGACAGCGCCGGCCATGTGCGCGGACTGCCGGCACTGGATGGACGCGGACGGCTGGCCCTGGCACCATGGCTGGTTGCGAATGGACTGCGCCCCGACGCCGTCCTCGACCTCGGGGCCCTGCCCAATCAGCAGATGGCGCAGACGATCCGGGAATGCGATGTCGCGCTCTTCCCGAATCGCTGTGAGGGAGGCACCAATCTCGTCGCCATGGAAACGATGGCCTGTGGCGTTCCGGTGATTCTCTCCGCGAATACCGGACACCTGGACCTGCTCGCGGAGTCGGGCGCCGCGATCCCCCTGACCCGGCAGCAGCCGGTGCGCGGGCGCTGCCCGTTGTTTCGTGGCACCGAGGGATGGGGCGAAAGCGATGTGGCGGAGATGGTCGAGCGGCTGGAGGAGGCGTATCGCGACCGCACGGCCATCCGGGAACGGGGCGCGCGTGGGGCAGGATTCCTGCATCGGGCCTGGACCTGGCGGCAGCGCACCGCGGAGATGCTCGAAGTCCTCGCCCGCTGACGTCGCTCCACGGCGCCATGCCGCGGATCCGGACTAGCGTTCCATCCCCCGCACGAGCGCTTCCGCGACCTGTTCGATGACCGCGCTCCAGCCTCCGGGGTGGCCCTGTCGGAAGAGACGCGCCGTCGGATACCACCGGCTTGATTCCCCCTCTGTGCCCCACTGCCAGGCGGGCGCGGCACTCAGCAGCACCCACACCGGAATCCCCAGCCCGCCCGCGAGATCAGCCACGGCCGAGTCGACCGTGATGACGAGGTCGAGCTGCCCCATCAGCGCGGCCTGGTCCGCCACATCCCGGATGAGCGGGGCGAGATCCCGCACTTCCACCGCGGCGGACGCGTCCGCGAGCGGCTCGGCATCGGCGCTCGTCTCCAGGCTGTACCAGCTGATCCCCGGCAGACGGAACAGAGGCGAGAGCGCGGCCACGGCGAGCGTGGCACGGGCGTGGCGACCCTCCCGGCTGTTCCACACGAGGCCCACACGGAGTCCGTCGCCCTCGGGCAGCAGCGGCACGCGCGTCGACCAGGTGCGCGTGGGGAGATACGGCGTCTCGAGTGGCGGGAGTGCATTCCGTCGCGCGAAACGCTGCGGCAGACTCCCGAGCGGGATATGGAAGTCGACCGCCGGGAGTGCCTCACCCGGCGACACCGCCTGCGCGACACAGGGAAGCGCCTCAAGCAGGCGACGAACCGCGACCGGGCATTCGAAGATCACCCGCCCGCCCTGCGCCACGATCAGCGGCAGGTAGCGGACGAACCGGAAGATCTCGTCGGCGGGCAGGGATGCGGCGGTCACCAGGATGCTCCGCCCCTCGAGTGATTCGTCCTTCCAGCGCGGAGCATCCACTGCCGGCGACGAGAGCCGCAGCTCCGGCACCTTCCAGCGCCACTCGTACCCTTCCCAGCCTGCCTCGAAATCCCCTGCACCGAGCTGTACCAGGCCGCGAGCGTAGCGCCCAGCGGCGTGATCGGGCTGCAGGTCGATCGCGTGACTGTAGGCGGCGACCGCCTCAGGCACACGGCGCTCTTCCCGCATCGCATTGCCGAGTTCGTACCAGAGCGAGGCGTTGGCCGGGCGCAGGGTCAGCGCAAGCCGATAGGCGGTGATCGCCTCGGCCGGCCGCCCCAGCCGCATCAGCACCGCACCCATGCGCGCGTGGGCGTCGGCGAATTCCGGCCGGAACGCGAGCGCGGAGCGAAACGCCGAGAGCGCCTCCACCGGGCGGTCCAGCTCGGCGAGCAGCTCGCCCAGATTGCAGTGGGCCTCCGCGAAATCGGGGCGACCGGCGAGTGCCTGACGATACGCGGAGAGGGCCTGGTCGAGGTAGCCGAGATTGCGGAGCACCATGCCCATGCGATTGTGGGCATCGGGGGAATCCGGTTCGATCGCGAGGGCTGCCTGCAGGGCCTCCGCCGCCTCGCGATGATGTCCGAGCGCACTCAGGGCGGTGGCGAGATTGCAGTACGCTGCGCCGGCGCCCGGATCGAGCGCGATGGCGCGGCGATGGGCTTCAGCGGCCTCGTCCCAGCGGCCCGCCGCCCCGAGCGCGCAGCCGAGCCGGTCCTGGACGGCAGGGAGATCGGGCCGGGAACGGGCCGCGGCACCGAGGGCGGCGAGGCAGTCCGCCGGCCGGCCGAGTTCGGCGAGGACGGTGCCCATGTTGAGGAGCGCGTCGGCGTAGCCGGGACGGATGCGGACCGCTTCCTCGTAGGCACGCAGTGATTCCGGGAGCCGGTGCAGGTCCTGCAACGCGCAGCCGGTCCCATACCACGCGGCCGCGGCCTCACGCTCGAGACTGATCGCCTCACGAAAGGCGCCCAGCGCCTCCTCGGGACGGCCGAGGGAGCGGAGAATGGCCCCGCGCTCCTCATGGCTTGCGGCCAGTCCGGGCTCGAGGGCAATCGCCCGATCGATGGCCTCGAGCGCCTCGACCTCCCGCCCGGCTTCGTGCGCCAGCGTCGCCGCGAGCCGGAGCGCCTCGGTGTCCTCCGGCGCCTGACGCAGAACGTCGCGACAGAGCGCCTCCGCCTGCGCAACGCGCCCCGAGGCGCGGTACTCCTTGGCGAGCGCAAGCCGCTCCCCCAGGTCGGGCGCCCGCCCCGCGTCCGCGGCGGGGTGCGCCTCCCGGCCGTGCCGGACGGGAGGATCGGTCGCGAGGCCGTGACCGTCCAGGCTCACACCGGCACCGGGGCGTCGGTGAAGAGCACGTTATAGACGTACTCGAAGGTGTGGGTCTCCTCGGGCGGGAACGGAATCAGGAACGGCGCCTCGGGAATCATGCGATAGCAGCCATAGCCGCAGGCCTGCATGAAGGCGCGCATGCCCCGGCCGCTGGTGCCCATCTGCTGCAGGGCAAACTCGTTGATCTCGCAGATCACGTAGGGCACCTTGCGCGCCATCAGCAGCAGCATCGCCCCCTTGAGTACCCGGTGTTCCGAACCTTCTGCGTCCACCTTCACCAGCCGGACCCGCTGGCCGGCGGTCGCGGCAAGGAGCTGTCCCAGCGTTCCGCGACGGACCGTCTTGACCTCGTGGTGCTCACGGCTCCGGCTGTTGAACGGGTGCTCCCCCACGTCCCAGAGCGCGTGCCCGCCGGTGTTGTCAGCGTTCACGTGCAGTTCGGCTTCGCCCTCCTGGTCTCCGACGGCTTCCTCGAAGAGCTCGACATTGCCCAGACCGTTCAGGGCGATGTGTTCCCGGATATGACTGGCATTCCGCGGCTCGGGCTCGAAGGTGTAGACGTGTCCCTCGGCCCCGACCGCATGGGCGGCGAGCAGGGAGAAGTAGCCCACATGGCCGCCCACATCGATGAAGGTGTCGCCCTCCTCGAGCACGTTGGTGATGAAGTAGGACACCTCCGGCTCGTAGAACTCGCCAGCGGCGAGCGCCTGCAGCATCGGCCCCTCGCTCGCCTCGCCTGAGTCGAGCCGGAGCGTGAGTGCATGCTGGCGCCCCGATGCCTGGAAGGACACCTCGACCTCCTGCACCGGGTCGGCCGGCTGCTGCTGAGCCGGGGCCGCTCCGCTTCGCGGACGTGGCGCCGCGGCGTCCCGCTTCCGGAGCACGAAGCCCCAGTACATGTCGGGCCCGGCGGGCACCTGCAGGTCGATCCGGATGCCGTCGACGAGATCGAACCCGGCGCGCTCCATCAGGCTCAGCCACGCCGCCTGACCGAGGACGCTGTAATGGTTCGGGTTCAGTTCATGGTGGCAGGCGGTCTCCGGCGCGGGGACTTCCACATACAGCGCGCCACCCGGCGCGAGCACGCGGGCAAATTCCGTCAGGGTGAAGTACGGCGCCACGCTGTGCTCGAGGGCGTGACGACACCAGATCAGGTCGAAGCTCCCGGCCTCGTATTCGAGGAAGGACTGGTCCATCTCGGCCACGTCGAACCCGCGTGCCTGACACGCCACCAGGTCATCCTGCCCGATCGTGATGCCGATGGCCTGCAGCCCGGCCGCACGGAAGAGCTCGAGCGCCAGCCCCTGGCCGCAGCCGACGTCGAGCACCCGGGCTCCTGGGGCGAGCGGCACGGTCGCGCGCACCCGCTCCCACATCTGCCGGGTGATGTCGGTGTGCTGCTGCGACGGCAGTTCGGGATAGACGTCGTCCCGCAGCCGGGCCAGGAACTCGGTGAAGCGGGCAGCCTGCTGGTCGGCGACGGGGATGGAACTGGCGGTCATGGAGCGCTCTCCTCGAGGGCGGCGCGGATGGTGGAGACAACCGAGCCCCAGTCACCGGGAGACGGCTGGCGAAACAGTCGGGCAGTCGGGTACCAGGGGCTGTCGGAGCGGTCCAGCAGATAGCGCCAGCAGCAGGTGTGGGAGAGCATCAGCCAGACGGGGCGCGCGAGGGCCCCGGCGAGGTGCGCGACCGAGGTATCGATGGTGATGATGAGATCGAGTTCCTGCATGAGCGCCGCCGTGTCGGCGAAGTCACCGAGTCGCGCCGTCGGATCGAGCATGCGCGCCGCGTCCGGCACCGCCGCGAGTTCGGCGGCCGTGGAGCCCACCTGCAGGTTCACCCAGTCGATTCCCGGCATGCCGAGGAGCGGTGCCAGTGCCGGGAACGGCACCGAGCGAAACCGGTTGTTCGACTGGGCGGGCGATCCCGACCAGGCGAGACCCACACGGCGCCGGCCGGAGGCGGGAGGAAGCTGAGGCGGCGCCGTCTCTGGAGCACGCAGATAGGGCACGGCGTTGGGAATCGTGTCGAGGGTCGTGCCGAAGAGATGCGGCAGGCTCATCATCGCGACCTGATAGTCCGCCTGTACCTCGGTCGCCCCGGGCTCGACGAACTCCGCGACGCCGGCCAGGCTCTCGAAGAGCCGGCGCAGCGGCGACTGCACCTGCAGGAGGACCTTCGCGCCGTGTCCGGCCAGCATCGGGACGTAGCGGGCGAAGTGGATGCTGTCGCCGAATCCCTGCTCCCAGAACACCAGGATGCGTTTCCCCGCGAGGGGTTCGCCCATCCAGCGCGGAAGGCGATAGGTCATCGGACGCAGCCGGCGTCGCTGGGCCTGGAAGCGCCACTCGAACTCGCGCCACCCTTCCTCATACCTGCCGAGGCGCAGGAGCGGGAGCGCGAGATTCCAGTGGGCCTCGCTGTTGCCCGGCTGCCCGGCAATCGCCTCCCGGCAGGCGCCGATGGCCTGCTCCGCCTTCCCTACTTCGCTGAGCGCGCGACCCAGGGCCGAGAGCGCTGTCGGCATGCCGGGGTTGATGGAGAGCGCCCGCTCCGCCGCCGGGATGGCCTCCTCATAGCGCCCCATGTCGCAGAGTGCGCAGGCGCGATTGACGTGCGCCTCCGCCGCGCGCGGGTTGCTGGCACAGGCGCGATCGAAACAGGTGAGCGCATCGGCGGAGCGGCCGAGATCGAGATAGACCGCGCCGAGGTTGCACAGCGCCATCACGTGACGCGGGTCGCGCGCGACCACCGACTCGAGGACCGGCAGCGCGTCGGCGTGCCGGTCGAGCGCCCGGAGGGCCGCGCCGAGGTTCGAGGCGGCGAGGACCGACGAGGGGTCGGCGCGCATCGCGATCTCGAAGTAACGGAGGGCGGCCGCCGGATCGCCGCGCCGCAGCGCGAGCACGCCGAGGCCGGTGTTCGCCTCGAAATCGGCGGGAGCGAGCCGCGCGGCGGCGAGATAGCTCGCCAGCGCCGCATCCGGCTTGCCCCGGTCGAGCTGCACGCCGCCGAGCACACCGAGTGCCGTCACATCACGGGGCGCCAGGGCGAGCAGCGCTTCCAGTTCCGCCTCACCCGCCGCCAGATCTCCCACCGCGCAGAGGGCGCGCGCCAGCGCGAGCCGGGATGCATGCTGCGACGGCCGCGCGGCGAGCGCCTGACGATAGGCCGCAATCGCCTCAGTGAGCGCCCCGGACGCGACGAGGCCCCCGGCGAGATTGTGCAGCATTTCCGGCTCGCCCGGGGCCGAGGTGAGCGCGCGACGGTAGGCGGTGACGGCATCCTTGGGCCGCCCCTGTGCCAGGCGAATGTTCCCGAGTGTCGTGAGAGCGGCCGGGAAATCGGTCCGCCAGTTGAGGGCGCGGCGAACCAGATCGGCCGCCGCCCCCTGATCGCCGCGCTGGTGCGCCGCGAGTCCGAGCAGGTGCAGGGCGTCGGCCTGCCGGGGGTCCTCGAGGAGGATGCTTCTATAGAGGTCTTCCGCGTCGGCGAGGCGGCCGGCCTGATGATGCGCCACGCCCTCCATGAGGAGCGCAGCGATTCGGGCGGGATCCCTGTTGGCGGCAACTTGTGATGGCATGCCCTCGGAAAGGCAAGCGGCGTACCGCCCGCCGCCGACTCGGCCCAATCATGCAACCTCTTGCCAGCGCATCACTTCGCGAATCGATGCCGGGACTCGAGATACCAGACACCCTCGGTACAATTTGCCGCCACGGCCACCCCACCCGGCGGAAAGGACCTGATGATCCTCAAGTTCGCGGCGGCGGCGCCGATACATCTCTCTGACGGTCACTACGGACCGCTCATCGAAGTACCGGAGCAGGGAAGCCCCGGACCGCAAGATCAGGAGATGTACCCGTATGAAGATCCAGACCAACGTCGCCGCCAACAACGCGTACGGCAACCTCGCCAAGACCGGCATGGCCCTCGAGAAGAGCATCGCCAAGCTGTCCAGCGGTTTCCGTATCAACCGTTCGGCCGACGACGCCGCGGGCCTCGCCATCGCGAACAAGCTGCGCAGTGACGTGCGTTCGCTCCAGGCGGCTCAGCGGAACGCCGCGCAGGGCACCGCCATGCTGCAGATCGCCGACGGCGCGATCGGCACCATCTCGGGCATGCTGGACCGGCTCAAGGAACTCGCGACCCAGGCCAACTCGGCCAGCATCGGCAGCGAGGCTCCGAAGCTTTCGGCGGAATACCAGAAGATCACGCAGGAAATCGACCGCATCGTGAGCACCACCAAGTATCAGGGCGCGAGCCTGGTCGATGGTACCTTCGGCGCGACGGTCAACACCTCCTCCACCGCCCTGGCGGCGGCGGGCGTGTCGAACATCAACCTGAACGGCGCAGCGGCCGGGTCGTACACCCTGGCCTCGGCAGCGACGGCGGCCACTCTTACCGCGGCCACCGGCAGCCAGATCGTCACCGGTATCTCCACCAGCGCGTCGGGCTCGGTGACGTTCAGCAACTTCGGCGTGACGGTCAACGGTGGTTCGAGCTGGGTCGGGGCGCTGAGCCTCAACGGCACGAACGTCACTGTCGGCGCGACCACCACGGCCGACTTCATGGTCAGCTCCAGCGGCTCGTACGGCGTTGGCGGCAACGACCGCGTGTCTGTCTCGGCGGGCAACCTGAACCTGGCCGTGGCTGGCCTGGGCCTCACCACCGGCGGCACGGTCCTGGACACCCAGGCTGGCGCAGCGGCGGAGCTCACCAAGATCGACACCGCCATCTCGAAGGTGAACGCGGCCATCGGCGACGTGGGTGCGGCGCTGAACCGGTTCGACTACGCGACGGCGAACACCTCCTCGGCCATCCAGAACTTCACGGCCGCTGAGAGCACCATTCGCGACGCCGACATGGCGGCGGAAATGACGACCTTCACCAAGAACCAGATCCTGCAGCAGGCTGGTACGGCCATGCTCGCCCAGGCCAACCAGGCGCCGCAGACGATCCTCAAGCTGATCCAGTAATCAGCCGCAGGACGAGGGTCGGACCGAAGGACATTGACGCACGACCCCCGGAGGCCAGTTCATCGGTCCCCGGGGGATCGTCTTCCAGCAGGACCAGCACGAGCGGGAGGTCAGCATGGCGACGACATCAGGCAGCTCCGCATCGCCGGCCAGCGCGGTCACCGGCATCATCAGCGGCATCGACTACCGCTCGCTCATCGACCAGATCATCCAGGCCGAAAGCGCGCCGGCGACCCGGCTGCGCGACCAGGAAACGAAGTTCAACGACCAGCTCAAGGCCTTCGCGACCTACCGCGGGCTGCTCGCCGCGGTCCAGTCGGCGGCGGCCACCCTCCAGGACGGCACCGCCTTCGACGGCGTGTCCGCCACCACCTCCGCGATCTCCGGCACCCGGGCGCTCCTGAGCGCCAGCGGCGGACGCACCGCCGCGACCGGCAGCTATCGCGTGGAGGTTTCGACGCTCGCCAAGGCACAGAAGCTTGGCAGCACCAGCTTCGCCAGCGCGAACACCGCGCTGGCCCTCACGCAGGGCAGCTTCACGCTGAATGGCGCCACGATCTCGGTGGACGCCAACGACACGCTGCTCTCCATTCGCGACAAGATCAACAACACCAACACCGGCGCCAGCGCGAGCAAGGTCTCCGCCTCGGTGCTGCAGGTCGATGCCACCCACTTCCGCCTGGTGCTGACCAGCGAGGCCACGGGGGCGGCGGGGATGACGTTCGCCAACGTTTCGGGCGGCATTCCCCAGGCGCTCGGCCTGACGAACGGCAGCAACGTGATCCAGGCCGGCGCGGTGCTCGTAGCCGGCGCGGATGCCAGCTTCAAGGTGGACGGCATCGCGATGACGCGGACGTCCAACACGGTGACCGACGCGATCCAGGGCGTGACGCTCAACCTCTCCGCCGAGGAAGCGGGGGCCGTCACGATGGTCACGATCGAGCATTCCGGCGATCAGGCGCAGAAGGCGATGCAGACCTTCACCGACGCCTGGAACAAGATGGTCGACTTCGTGAAGCTCCAGCAGACCGCGCCCAAGAGCGGTGCGGCCGCGCCGGCACTCTACAACGACGCCTTCGTCCGCACCGTCTCCGGCACCCTGTCGCGCACCCTGCTCCAGACGATCGGGGGCGCGGCCGCCGATCTCTCGACCGCGGGTCTCGCGGGACTGAGCCTCGACCAGACCGGCAAGCTCACCTTCGATTCCACCAAGTTCGGCGCCGCCTTCTCCGGCCGGCTCAGCGATCTCCGGACCCTCTTCAGCCAGGTGGGCTACACCACGGACTCGCGGGTGAGCTACCTGACCTCGTCGTCGGCTACGGTCGCGGGCACCTACGCGGTCAACATCACCCAGGCCGCGACCCAGGCGACGCTGCTCGGCACCGGCTTCAGCGGCACCTACGCCGACGACGCGACGCCGGACACGATGTCGATTACCGAGACGCAGAGCGGTGCGACCGCCACGATCTCGCTCGCCAACGGCGCGACGACCGACGCCATCGTGAGCGCCCTCAACACCGCCTTCGCCGCCGCGACCAAGCACAAGGTCGGCACCGGGACCGTGCTCTACGGCGATGTCGCCGGCACGGTCCCGATGACGGCGACCACGACCTTCGCCTCGCTGCGCGCGGCGGGGGGCGGCACCTTCGGCGTCGTCAACGGGCAGAGCGTCTCCTTCAGCGGGAAGCGCGGCGACGGTTCCACCTTCTCCAGCAGCTTCACGATCACCGACGCCAGCACGAAGACGATCGGAGATCTCGTGGGACAGATCCAGGCAGCCTACGGCTCGACCGGGACAGTCAGCGTCGTCAACGGCACGATCGTGGTCGAGGACAGTCAGGCACGGACCTCCGCCCTCGACCTGACGCTCACCGCCAACAACGAAGGCGGCGGGACGCTCAG
The DNA here is from genome assembly GCA_044229445.1 of Gemmatimonadales bacterium. GTDB lineage: Bacteria > Gemmatimonadota > Gemmatimonadetes > Gemmatimonadales > GWC2-71-9 > JADJOM01. The sequence goes on from JBGASX010000002.1 coordinate 38,505, forward strand.
CTTCGGCGCGACCTCCGTGCTCGCGACCGGGCGCCCCGCCCTGAGCCTCACCGCGACCAACGTCGGCGGCCAGGTCCAGGTCGCGACGACCAGCTATGGCAGTGCCTCGGGCTTCACCGTGGCCTACACCGCCGGCGGCACCGACGGCACCGCGCAACTCGGCATGGCCGCGGGCGCCGTCGCCGGCCTCGACGTGCAGGGCACGCTCGGCGGCTTCGCCGCGACGGGAAGCGGCCGGACGCTGCTCGGCGCCACCGGCACCGCCGTCGACGGCCTGGCGGTGCTCTACTCGGGGACCACGACCGGCGCCGCCGGCGACACCACGATGACCCTCGGCACCGGCGCCCTGCTGCAGCGCTCGCTCGACACCTGGCTCGCGGCCACCTCCGGCACGCTCGCCACCAAGGAGACCTCGCTCACAACCCGGGCGAAGTCGCTCGAGGACCGCGCGCTGCAGGTCGACGACCGCCTCTCCCGGCGGCGCGAGAGCCTGCTCAAGCAGTACGCCGCGATGGAGACCGCGCTGGCCCACTTCCAGTCGCAGTCGAGCAGCATCACGGCGCTGTTCAACAGCACCAACAAGTCCAATGGCTGAGCGTCCCACCCGGGGGCCCGTCGCCGACGCGGCGCTCCCGTCCGTCGCGCGATTCGAACAGCTCGTCGAAGCGGCGATGCAGCTCGCGCGGAGCGGCGCCGGCGACTCGCTCGCCGAAGTGCTGCGGGAGGCGGATCGTCTGCTCGCGGGCGAACGGGAGCGGATGGAACGGGATGGGAGTGCCGAACCCGCGCTGCGCACGATGCAGCGCCGCCTGCTCGAGGTCAGCCGGATCCTGGAGACGGAGCAGCAGCGGATCGGGCGCGATCTCGCCGCGCTGGCGCAGTCGGCCCAGGCCGACAGCCTCTACGGCGCGGTGCGGCCGGTCACCATCGCGCTCGACCGCCGGGGCTAGTTTCGCCGGTTCTCCCGTCAGCCGGCGAAGATGAAGCCGCCCTCAATGCGCCGCGCGACCTGCCGATACTCAACCTGTACGCCGGTGCTACCCTGATTCCCGGCATCCCTTCAGGAGGTCGCCAGTGAGTTACGCCGCGGTCGCCCGCTACCAGCACAACGACGTCTTCTCCATGTCCCCCGCACGGCGGGTGGTGTTCCTCTACGGCCAGACGCTCGCGAGTCTCCGCCAGGCGAGCCGCTATCTCGAGAAGGGTGACATCGAGCAGCGTTCCCGCTGCATGATGCGCGCGAGCGAGATCGTCGCGGAATTGCTCTGTTCGCTCGACTTCGAGGCGGGCGGGGAGATCGCCACCAATCTCGCGAAGCTGTATACCTGGATGATGAGCGAGATCTTCGAGGTGGACCGGCTGCGGGATGCGAAGCGCCTCGACAAGCTGACCAACATCGTCGCCGAGCTGCACGCCGCCTGGAACCAGGCCGCAACCCAGGTGGCGGACGTGGCGCCCGCGGCGGCCGGGGGCGAGTGAGCGACCTGCCGGACGCGCTGCACGAGCAGGCGGCTCGGGCGCTGGTCGGCAGCCGGGTCAACTACGCACGATACCTGCAGCTGCTCGAAGCCCAGCGCGCCGCACTCCGGGCCGACGACATCGACCTCCTCGCCCAGCTCGCGGCCGAGGGGGTCGCACTGCTTGGGACCCTGGAACAGAGCATCCAGCTCCCCCGGGAGCTGGTCGAGGCGCTGAGCCGGTCGGAGGGTCCGCTCCGCGACGACGTGGAGCGGCTGCTGGAGACGGTTCAGCTCGAGGTGGGCGCTGCGCACGCCGAGATTCGGCGGTTCGCCACGGCGCTGGAGGCCCGGAAGACGGTCATGCTGGCCACGCTCAACAAGCTGCACGGTCCCGGCCAGCCCCCACCCCTGGCCACCCCGTAGCCCGGGGATGGAATACCGGTCCCGACCCGGCTGATTCTGCCCCCCTCCCCCCACCCGGTCGTTTCTACCCTAAAGGTTTGCCGCCCCCGGACGATAGTGACTGGGAGAAGGACTTTGACCAGTCTGGAGGGCTATATGTCAGTACAGTCGGTGCAGTTGCATGGACTCGAGCAGGTCGCCCCGGTGCGGATAGCCGGGCCCGCGGGCTCTGCCCAGTCCAGAACGGCTGACGAGCAGCGCGGGCCATCGCAGCCGCAGGACCAGGTGATCGTTTCCGAGCAGGCCCGGAAACTGTCGGCCGGGACCGGCAGCAGCCAGGGCACGGGAAGCGGAGCGGATGGCGAAGTCGAACTGCAGCTCGACTTCCGCAAGCTTCGCGAGCTTGCCGCCGCCAGTTCGTCCAACGAGCAGACCCAGAGCGCCTGATTCGGCAGGGGCGGCGGCGGGGCAGCGGACCGGATCCAGCGGGATACCGGCCGGCGTTCCGAAGTCCGTCCTCAAGTCCCGACCGGACCGGCCGAAAATCAATTGAAGAACGAGGAGCCACATGTCCATTGATCCCACGAAGTCCAGCGGCGCCAACCCCCTGAGCGGCGCACGACTCGATCAGACCGGCGCCAATCAGTCGGCCCGGCAGTCCGGCCAGGTGAAGCCGGTCGCTCCGCAGGCGGTGCGCGATGCCTCGCCGGGCGACGACCAGGTTTCGATCTCGGCGGAGGCGCGTGCCGCCGGCGGGACCGAGGCGGGCACCAGCGCCACCGGGATCCCGGCGGAGCGGCTGCGCGGCATTCTGAAGCGCATCTCCTCGGGATACTACGACACCCCGCAGGTCCGCGACCGTATCGCCCAGAAGCTCCAGACGGAGCTGGGGACGAAGCCGACGCAGTGACACCTGAGCTCACGGAGCGAGCCCAATGAAGTGCCTGGTTGTGGATGACAGCGCCACCATGCGGCGAATCGTGGTCAATGCCCTGAAGAGCATCGGCTACGACAATGTCGTGGAGGCTGGGGACGGCAGCGATGCCCTGCAGAAGTGCGACTCGTCGATCGAACTGGTGATCACCGACTGGAACATGCCGGTGATGGGCGGGCTCGACTTCGTGAAGGGTGTCCGCGCGAACCCGCAGCATGCCAAGACGCCGATCCTGATGGTGACGACCCGCAGCGTGAAGGAGGACATCATGCAGGCGGTCGAGGCCGGCGTTTCCGGATACATCCTCAAGCCGTTCACGCCCCAGGTGCTGAAGGAGAAGATCGACCAGATCCTCTCGCTCACCTCCGGGTCGGCCTGAGCCACGCCAGACCACGGAGGGTGTCATGGATGCCGCCCAGGTCAAGGCGCTCGCGACCGAGCTGGAGACCACGCTCGGCCTGCTGGGTGACCTGATCGCCGAACTGAAGAGTCACAAGAAGGAATGGCAGAGTTCCGGCCGCGTGGCCGAACTCGTCAGCCGCCTCGCGAGCCAGCCCAACCTGGCCGAGCTGCCGGCCGTCCTGCTCCGCGCGCACGCCGAGATCAGCGAGATCCTCGGCGGCATCCGCCTGACACGGGAAGCAATCGAGGCGCACGCCGTCGAGCGGATCCGCGACACCAAGGACAAGCTCTCCGACGTCACCACCACGACCGAGTCCGCGACCCTCGAGCTGATGAACGGGCTCGACCGCTCCCTCGAGCTGATCACCACCCTCGAGACGCAGGCCAAGGGGTCCGCGCCCGCGGACGGGTTCGACAGCCTCCGCGAGGAAGTCAGCACGCTCTACAACCATCTCCAGTTCCAGGACATCACTGCCCAGCAGTTGCAGGGTGTCGGGGCGGCCCTTCTCGATCTCGAGACCCGCGTCTCGGCGGTCGCGGCCCTCTTCGATAGCGCGCTGGGCCACGGCCCACGGGCGGAGATCCTGCTCCGCGCCATGGACGCTTCGTCGGTCCATCTGCCATTCAATCCGGACGCGACCATGAAGCGCTCGCACGCGGATCAGGCCGCCATCGATGAAGCCTTCAAGGGGGCCCGGAATGGGAACGCCAGCGACACCGGATGCGCCGTTCCCGGCGCCCGGCCCTGAGCCCCCGCCCGAGGCGGAAGCCCACGCCCTGCTGGACGGCATTCAGCGGGACAAGCTTTCGCTCATCGGGCACATGGCTTCCAGCATCGCCCACGAGCTGAGCAATCCGCTCGCGACCATCGTCGCGAGTACCCAGGCCATTCTGTCCTTCTGGCCGCGCCCCGGCATGCCCGGGGCCCCCAGCGGCACGAGCCGCGATCCGTGGAGCCCGCCGCCGGAATTTTCGGCCCAGGGCGTGCCGCTCCGCCAGCTGCGCGAGGACCTGGAGCTCGTCCTCGAGGAGGCCCGCCGGGCCGGCGACATCGTCCACGGCCTGCTCGCCAGCGCCCGTTGTCATCCGCCCGAGTGGCGCATCTGCTCCGCGGCGGACGTGGTCCGTCGCACCGTCGCGCTCTGCCGCCACCACCTGAAGCTGCACAACATCTCGCTGCAGGCGCCGTTCTTCGACCCGCACGAGGGTTTTCCCCTCTGGAGCCGGGTACGAGGCGATGCCAATCAGCTGCAGCAGGTGCTGCTCAACCTGATCATCAACGCCCAGCAGGCGATCACCGCCCATCGCGGCTACGGCACCGTGCGGGTGACGCTGACCGCCGATGGCACCGACCGGGTCGTGCTGACGGTGGAGGATGACGGACCGGGCGTCCCCGAGGGCCTCCGCGACGCGATCTTCCGCCCCTTCTATACCACCAAGCCCGCGGGCCAGGGCACCGGCCTCGGCCTCTCGATCTCGGCCGGCATCATCCGGGCGCATGGAGGAGACATCCAGGTGGGCACGCATCCAACCGGCGGCGCGGTCTTCCGGGTGATCCTGCCGTCACTCGCGGCCAGCGATCGCCTGACACAAACCGCGCCCGGTCCGGAAGACACCGCGGGTATCGCGACCACGGTCCAGCCGCTGCTCACGCTGCCGGGGGAGGCCGACCGGGAGTCGGCGCAGCTCCGCCGGGTCCTGCTGGTGGACGATGAAGTCGGCATCCGGCGCAGCGTGGGACGCTTCCTGCGGCGCTACGGCTACCAGGTCACCGACGTCCCGAGCGGCCAGGCGGCGCTCAACGCCCTGAGCAGCGGCCGGTATGACGTCGTCGTCTCCGACCTGCGCATGCCGGGGCTGTCCGGCGAGGAGTTCTTCCAGCTGGTCCGTCGCGATTTCCCGGAGATGACGTCCCGGGTGGTCTTCACCAGCGGCGACATCCTGCGGGAGGAAACCCAGGACTTCCTCGCCCGCAGCGGCTGCCCTTCCCTGCAGAAGCCCTACGAGCTCTCCGAGCTCGTGCGGGTGCTGGCCGACCTCTGTCCTCCGCTGCCGGCGACCGATCGCCGCGCGACGGCCTGAATGATGGCCAGCCGCGACCCGCGCGAAGCCCTGCTCGCCCCATATCCGATGCCCTCCATCGATCCGTCGTCCTCCTCGATGAGCAGCGAGCGACTCGTGCTCGCCGCACTGCCTGACGCGATCCTCGTCCTGGATCCCCTCGGAGTCGTTCGCGAGGCCAACCCCGCGGCGGAGCGTTTGTTCGCGCGGACTCATGACGCGCTGCGCACTGCCCCGGTCGACAAGCTCCTCGTCATCACCGACGGCGGGCCGGGCACCGGGGGGCTCGCCGCCTGGCTGCGCACGGCGCGGATCCCGGGCACGCAGCGCTGGAGCGGCTGTCGCGGCCGGCTGCCCGACGGCGGGGAGTTCACCTGCGACGCGAGCCTCGCCCCCATCGCGGGCGCCGGGGCTCCCGGGCGGTGGGTGCTCTCGATCGTGGAAACGGGGAACCGCGAGTTCCAGACGACCCAGCGGCGCGAATCGGCGAAGATGGCCGCGATCGCCACGCTCGCGTCCGGCATCGCGAACGATTTCAACAACGCGCTCGCCGCCATCACCGGCAGCATCGAGGCGGCCCGGCTCCGGATCGTTTCGCAGGACCGGGTGCCCCCCCGCGAGCTGCTCGAGGCGAAGGAAGCCACGCGCGGGGCGGCCCGCCTGGTCCGCCGGCTGCTGAACTTCGCCCGGCCCTCCCCCGGGACCCGCCGGACCATCGAGCCCGGCCAGCTCATCGAGGAGACCGCACAGGTCCTGCGGCGCGACCTCGATCCGCGCATCACGCTCGTCACCCGGCTCGACCATGGCGACTGGCGGCTATACGCCGACATGGAGCAGCTCACCGACCTTCTCGTCAGCCTGGGCCACAACGCGATCGAAGCAATGCCGCTCGGCGGGGTCCTCACACTCAGCACCGCGCGCGTCGCGGGGGGCTGGGGCGCGGGTGCCCCCGAGGCACTGGCCGGACGGGAATTCCTGCGGATCGAGGTGAAGGACACCGGCACCGGGATTCCGGCCGAGATCCTTCCCCGCATCTTCGAGCCGTTCTTCACGACCAAGGAGGCGGGTCGCGGCTCGGGTCTCGGCCTCGCCACCGCGTATGCGGTGCTGCGGCAGCACGAGGGCGGGATCACCGTGGAGAGCGCCCCGGGCGCGGGCTCGACGTTCCAGATCTACCTGCCGCGCACGATGGAGCCGCAGGCCACCCCCGGCCCCAGCCTCGTCCTCGAACCGGGCAGCGGCACGGGGAACATCCTGCTGGTCGATGACGAGTCCGCTGTGCGCCGGCCGCTCCGTCAGGCACTCGGGCTGTGCGGCTATGTCGTGCTCGAGGCCCGTGACGGTCTCGAGGCGCTCCGGATTCACGGCCAGGGCGACACCCCGGTCGACCTGGTGATCCTGGACGTCAAGATGCCGGGCATGTCGGGCTGGGATGTGCTGGCGGAACTCAAGCGGCGTGCGCCGACCCTGCCGGTGATCCTCACGAGCGGCTACACCAAGGAGGACAGCACCCCGCCGGCCAGCGCGGCGGCGCCGGATGCCTATCTCCCGAAGCCGTATGATCTCGCGGAACTGACCGAGCAAGTGCGGCGGCTCCTGAAACCGCGCCGGCCGGCCGATACTTCACGATCATGAAAGCGCTGATCATCGAAGACGAGCCGATGACCCGGCTCCTGCTCAAGCGGCTGCTGACCCGCTTCTTCCCCCACAACGTCCTCGAGGCGTCGGACGGGGAGGAAGGCCTGGCCATGGTCGAGAAGGAGCGGCCGGTCATCGTGTTCTGCGATCTCTACATGCCGAAACTCGACGGCATCGGGTTCCTCGAGCGGCTCCGGGCCAATCCCGAGTTCGCCGAGTTGCCGGTCGTGGCGATCTCCTCCGCGAAGGACCGGGATGTCGTGCTGAAGCTGGTCGATCTCCGCATCGTCGACTACCTCATGAAGCCGATCGACCTCGAACAGACCTTCAAACGCCTCGAGAAGCTGATCCCCCTGGTCGTCGCCCCGAAGGAAGCCACCAAGCCATAGCGCCACCCGGGCTGGCCGCGGTACGTTACGGCCATGCCACGCCAGAACGTCTCCGGCGGTGCCCCCTGGGAACCGATCGTCGGCTATTCCCGCGCCGTCCGGGTCGGAAACATCATTCACGTCGCCGGCACGACCGCCGTCGGCCCCGATGGTGGCGTGGTCGGCCCCGGCGACCCGTACGCGCAAGCCGTCCACGCCATTCGCATCATCGAGCGGGCCCTGCAGCAGGCCGGCGCCGAGTTGAGCCACGTGGTCCGAACCCGCATTTACACCACCGACATTTCGCAGTGGGAGGCGATCGGCCGCGCCCACGGCGAATTCTTCCGTGACATCCGCCCGGCGGCCACCATGGTCGAAGTGAAGGCGCTCATCGACCCCGCCATGCTGGTGGAAATCGAGGCCGAAGCGATCCTGCCATGACCACCGCGATCACCGTCGTCGATGCCTTCACCGACCTGCCCTTCGCCGGCAACCCCGCGGCCGTGTGCGTGCTGCCCCGCCCCGCCTCGGAGTCCTGGATGCGGGATGTCGCCCGGGAGATGAATCTCTCGGAGACGGCATTCCTCCATCGGGTGGAAGATGGATTCTCGCTCCGGTGGTTCACGCCCACCGTGGAGGTCGACCTGTGCGGGCACGCCACCCTCGCGAGTGCGCACGTGCTCTGGAAGCAGGCCTATCTGCCGCCGCACGCGGTGGCGCGCTTCCACACCCGGAGCGGCCTGCTCACCGCGACCAACGCGACGGACCGGATCACCCTCGACTTCCCGGCCAAGCTCGCGGTCGCAGCCGAGGCACCGCCGGCGCTGCTGAGCGCGCTCGGTGTGACCGGAGCGGTCTGGATCGGGAAGAACCAGTTCGACTATCTCGTCGAGGTGAGCAGCGAAGCGGCGGTTCGCAAACTCACGCCGGATCATGGCCGCCTCGCAACCCTGCCGGTCCGCGGCGTGATCGTCACGAGCAGGGCGGATACGGGGAGCCCCTTCGACTTCGTGTCCCGTTTCTTCGCCCCGGGGAGTGGTGTCGCCGAGGACCCCGTGACCGGTTCGGCCCACTGCGCCCTCGCCCCATACTGGCGCGCCAAACTCGGCCGCGACGCGATGACCGGCTATCAGGCCTCGGCCCGGGGCGGAACGGTCTACGTCGAGTGCCAAGGCGACCGTGTCCTGCTCGGCGGCCAGGCGGTCACGGTGCTCCGGGGTACGCTGGTCTAGGGGTTCCGAGGCTCAGGGCTGCCCCATCACCTTGACCGGGTGGGGGATTCCTCCCCTCGGCATTCGCACGTCGCCCAGCGCGCCATACAAGTTGGATCCCCAGCAGTACGCAACACCGGCCGTCGTCAGCGCGCAGGCATGGTCACGGCCGGCGGAGATCTGCGCAAACTGCAATCCACCAGTGACCGGCTGCGGCGTGGTGAAGGCGGTGCCATAGCCGGAGACCTGACCAGTGCCGAGCTGGCCGATGTCGTTCTGTCCCCAGCAGTAGCCGTTACCGTCCGTGGCGATCCCGCAGAGCATCGTCCCCCCCGCTCGCAGCGAGGCGAAGGACAGTCCGCCGGGCACCGGAGTCGGCGCCGTGGTCACGCCGGTGGGCCAGCAGTAGGCCGCACCGCCGGCAATGAGCCCGCACGATCGGTACCCCGCCGAGGTGATCTCGGTGAAGCTGAGCCCGCCGCCCACCGGCAGCGGGATCGGGCTGTCCATCCGGACTCCGTCCCCGAGCTCGCCGTTGTACTGGTCGCCCCAGCAATCCACCCTGCCCTGCGCGGTGCGGGCACAGGTGTGATAGACGCCTACTCCGATGGACTGATAGACGCCGCCGCCAGTCACCGCGGTGGGAATACTTCGATCGACACTGCTCCCGTCACCTAACTCGGCGAAGCTGTTCTCGCCCCAGCACCAGGCCTGGCCCCCGGTGGACACGCCGCAGATGTGCCGGTCCCCGACCGCAATACTCGCGAAGCTGATCCCGCCGGCCACGGGCACCGGGAAGTTCGACGCGGTGCTCACGCCATCCCCCAGCCCGGTGAACCGAGTTCCCCAGCACCAGGCCGCTCCCGAGGTTGTCACCCCGCACGTCGTGGCATTCCAGGTGGAGAGTGATGCGAAGGTGAGACCGCCCGCCACCGGCGTAGGCGTCGCACGGCCGACGCTGGTGCTGTCGCCGACCACCCCGTTGCCGGCCCCCCAGCAGTACCCGACGCCCACCGGCGTCACAGCGCAGGTGGCCGAGAGCCCGGCGCTGAGCTGCGCGAAGGTGAGCCCACCGGCCACCTTCACTGGCACCGGGGAGCTCGATGAAACGCCATCTCCCAGTGGGCCCAGCCCCCAGCACCAGGCCTCCCCGGTGAGGGTGAGGCCACAGGTGTGCAACAAGCCGGCGGAGATCGCCGAAAACTGAAGATTCCCCGCCACCGGAGTTGGAGCGTAGACGGTATCCGGCTGCCCCATGGTACCGTTACCGAGCTGACCACTCGCGTTGCTCCCCCAGCACCAGGCTGCCCCCTGGGCCGTCAGCCCGCAGGTGTGCTCGGCCCCATCGCTGATGCTGGCGAATACGAGGCCAGCCGCCTCTGGCACCGGTACCCGCGTCAGCCTGTCGGTCCAGCCGAAGGCCTTGTAGCCCCAGCACTCCACGGTGCCGCCAGGCGTGAGCCCGCAGCTGTGTCGCATGGCGACGGCCAGCTGGCTGTAGCTTCCTCCTCCGAAGACTGGGGCGGGGCTTCCCCGATAGTAGACGGTGTCATACCCCAGCTCGAGGCCGGTGTTGTCACCCCAGCACCACGCCGCACCGGTGGCGGTGCGCCCGCAGGTGTGAACGGCGCCGGGCGTCAGCTGCGCGAGCGCCGGCGCGCCGTTCACGGGCACCGGGCTCAGTCGCTGAGCGCGGGACCCATCGCCTAACTGGCCATAGTCATTGTAGCCCCAGCAGTAGGACTGCCCGGACGCCGTGAGGGCGCAGGCGTGAAGTCCTGGCCCGGTGAGACTGATGACAGCACTGAGCCCAGACAGCAGGTATGGTGTCGTCCTGCCTGTGGTGGTCCCGTCTCCAATCTGGCCCGATTGATTCTGTCCCCAGCAGGCAGCTCGCCCGCCGATGACGACCCCGCAGACACCGGTGGCCCCCGCCTCGATCGCACTGAAGCGGAGCGGCGTGGCGACCGGTTGGGGGACGAGCACCCCATTGGACGGATCGACGCGCCCCAGCCCGAGCTGGCCGAAGTAGTTCACCCCCCAGCACCAGGCATCGCCCAAATCGGTCAGCCCGCAGGTGAACGAGTCCCCGGCGCGAAGGCTGGTGAAGTGCAGCGCGCGAATGATGAGTCGCAGGCTGTCGGTGTGGCCCTCGATCGTGGCACGGAGTGTCACGACTCCACCCGCCACGCCGGTCACCTGCCCACCGGCGGAGATCGTCGCGATACCCTCATCGGAGGAGCTCCAGCTTGTCTCCCGGCCCCGGAGCGTGTCCCCAGTGCTGGAGACTCCGACCGCGTGAAGCGTGAGGGTGTCACTGAGCAGAAGGGTGTCCCGTGGCGTGGTCAGCACCACCGCTTGCGCGGGCGTGAGATCGGGTGGTTGCAGCGCATCCTCCCTGCAGGAAACGAGGAGCAGCAGACCGCCGAGGAGTCGCAAGGGGGATTTCATTGGAGGTGCACGAGGGTTGGCGCGGAACGTGAGGTCGAGGTCCCCTCCCCAAGCTGCCCGTTGTCGTTCGAGCCCCAGCAGTAGACCCGGCGATCCAGCGCGATCCCGCAGGTGTGGCCCCAGCCCGAGGCCAGTCGAGTGAACCGGAGTGCGCCACCGATCGCGACCGGCTGCAGCCGAGCGGTCGTCGTGCCATCGCCGAGTTCCCCGTCAGCATTGTAGCCCCAGCACCAGGCGGTGCCGTCCTGGGCAAGTCCGCAGGTGTGGCCGGAGCCCGCCGCCAGCCAGGTGAGTGCCGGAGCCCCGGTGACCGCAACCGGCGCCGGACGGTCCTGCTGCGTACCGTCACCCAGTTGGCCGGCATCGTTCGCTCCCCAGCACCAGGCCGCGCCCAGCGAATCGATGCCGCACGAGTGCCGGAAGCCCAGCGCAATCGCAGCGAAGTGATGTCCGCCGAGCACGGCCACTGCGGCCTGCTGGAATCCGGTGCCGCTGTCGCCCAGCTGGCCATTGTAATCGGCGCCCAGACAGAAGGCTGCCCCGTCTGCCCGCAGCGCACAGCTGTGGACCTCGCCCATGTCGAGCGTGCCGTAGCTGCCGGCCGCCATCCCGCTGGGCAACCGTGCGCCTGACACACTTCCCCAGCAGACCCAGGTTCCGGCACGGAGTCCGCAGGTGGAATGGTAGCCGCCGGCGACTGCGGTATACCCGGCCCCGCCCAGGACCGGCACCGGCGTGAGCCTGGTCTGCAGCGTGCTGTCACCCACCTCGCCAAAGTTGTTGCTGCCCCAGCACCGGAGCACGCCTCCCTGACCGATCGCACAGCCGTGAGATTCCCCGAGGCCGAAACCGAGGAGTGGACCGGCCTGCTGCCAGGCGGGGACGCTGGTGCTGCCGCCGATGAAACCGAGCCCCAGGCCGCCCTGGAGATTGTCGCCCCAGCACCAGCCGGCCCCGGCGGTATCGACAGCACAGGTGTGGCCGCCGCGCGCGGCAAGTGACAAGGCGAGGAATGGAGCGACCGCGATCACGGTGACGCTCCCTGCGATCGCCTCAGTGGCCGCGGAGATCTCGGCCGTCCCTGACGCGATGGCCGTCACCAGCCCCGCTGGGGTGACGGTCGCCACGCCGGGATCACTGGAAGACCAAACGACGATTCGATCCCGCAGCGTATCCCCCTGGGCGCCGAGCACGTCCGCCCGCAGTCGCAGTGTGTCACCCACCGCCAGAATGCCCGGTGCTGGAGTCACCCGGACCTCGGCGGCGGGCGCGAGCGGCGCCTGGCCGTCCCGGCAGGCAGAGACGGTCAGCATCACAAGGAGAAGCGCTGCGGAGGCCCGCCTGCGCATGGTTCCCTCTGTCATTGTGTGAACGAAGGTGCTGCGGCGGAGTCCGGGCGGCCAGCCCGGTGCTCCCCTACTTGACGACTCGGCTCCGCCGGGCCGCACACCAAGGAGCGACGGCAACCCGCTCCCGCGCATCATTTCGGAAACCCTAGCCGATGGACTCCGGTGCGCCTCCAGCCCCTTACCCTTCTCCTTCTTGCCGCGCCCCTCCCGGCACAGGAGCCGGTACCCGCCCTCCTCTCCGCCTTCGACCGGATGGCGGCCCGGCCGCTCTGGCCCGGCTTCACGCCGGCGTCGACGCCGCTGGCGATCTATGACGGCCAACGCACGTGGCTGATCCGGCACCCCGCCCCTCCGGAAGAATTCGCTCCCGTGAAGGGAGCGCCTGACACACGCATCATGGCGGGGAGGTTCCCGGAGGTGTCCGCCAACACGCACGCCACGATCGGCGGCGTGCCGACGGCCACACTCTTCCTGCCCGAGCACCCCAGCGACCCGAGGCACCTCGCAGCCACGCTGCTTCACGAGGTGTTTCACGTCTATCAGGCGCAGGCTCATCCCGGCTGGTTCGGCAACGAGGCGACCCTCTTCACCTACCCCGTGACCGACTCCGCCGCACAGCAACTCCAGCGGCTGGAGACCGAGGCGTTCCGGCGTGCCCTGCTGACCCATTCGGCGCTGGGATGCTGGGCCTCTCGAGCGATGGCGCTCCGGGAGGCACGGGCGGCGCGCGTAGGCGCCGAGGCGATGGCGTATGAGCGGGGGAACGATCTGAACGAAGGACTCGCGACCTGGATCGGGTGGCGCGGCGCCGGGGATCCGTCCGATTCACTCGTCCCGAGCAAGGGCTTCGCCCCCGATGGCGTGCGGCTCCGCGCCTACGCGGTCGGACCGGCGCAAGCGATACTGCTCGACCGGCTGCGCCCGGCATGGCAGGCAGAACTCACGTCGGATTCGACGCTCACGCTCGACGCACTGCTCGGCAGGGCGACCGCTTCACTCAGCTGCCGCGCCGACTTCTCGAGGCAGGAGGTCGATTCGGTCGGGGCGCTCGCCGGCAGGGAGACTGGCCAGGTGCTCGGCAAGCGGGCCGCCTTGCGGGAGGAATTCCTCGCGAGGCAGGGCTGGCAGTTGCTGATCGAGGTACCGGTGAGCGCGCCCCTCTGGCCGGAGCAGTTCGACCCCTGGAACGTCGTCCCGCTGGCCGATGGCGAGATCCTGCACCAGCGGCATGTGCGTCTGGGCGGGAATCATGGTCGCATCGACGTGCTGGAACATTGGGCACTCACCAGTGCCGCAGGAGCTCACCCGCTCTTCAATGGGATCCGGCGGGTGCTGCTCGCCGGGCTGGCGGCCGCGCCCTCGGTCACGCAGCGGGGCGACTCATTGCTGGTCGCGGGCCAGGGCATCGACGGCCGGTTTACCGGCCTGGCGGTCGACACGTCCGGCCAGCGGATCACGCTCCGCGTGAGATGAGCATCGGCCGTGGCCAACCGACCACAGCGCGAACTCAGGGCTGGCCCATCACTTTCACCGGATACGGGACGCCGCCCTGGAGTACCCCCGCGGCGCCGAGTTGCCCGGAACTGTTGTCTCCCCAGCAGTAGGCGACGCCTCCGCTCGTGAGACCGCAGGCGTGAGCAAACCCTGCCGCAATGCTCGCGAACTGGAACCCGCCGGTGACGAGCTGAGGCTTGCCGAAGCCATTGCCGGGGGGACTGACGGATCCGGTGCCCAACTGACCCTGATCGTTCATACCCCAGCAATAGCCAGCGCCGGCAAGAGCGACGCCACAAATGAGAGTGCCTCCGGCCTCGAGCGAACCGAATGACACGCCGCCGGGATACAGTATCGGAGTGCGCGAATTGCCGTAGGGCCAGCAGTAGACATCGCCCCCGGCGATGAGACCGCATGCCGCACTGCTGGTCGCCGCGCCGACCGCGAGGTCCGTGAAGCTCAATCCACCCCCAACCGCCAGTGGAATCGGGCTGTCGGTATGGACGCCGTCGCCGAGCATGCCGTCGTACTGGGATCCCCAGCACTGGATCAGACCCGCCGCCGTTAGTCCGCAGGTGTGCATGTCGCCGACGGCGACATCCACGAACGCCGGTCCGCCGCCGACGGGGACGGGAGTTGTCCGCAGGGTGACGGTGCCGTCACCGAGCTCGCCGGAGCTATTGTAGCCCCAGCAGTAGGTCCCGCCGCTGGTGGCGATGACGCAGCTGTGCGATGAGCCCACCGCGAGTCTCGAGTAGGTCTGTCCGCCACTCACATCCACGGGAACATCCGAAGCGACTGTCACCCCGTCACCGAGCCCTCCGGCGCCCAGATATCCCCAGCAGTAGAGCGCGCCGGTGGTCGTCAGGCCGCACGAGAGAGTAGACCCAAGGTCGATTCGGCTGAAGCTGAGTCCGCCGGACACGGCCACGGGGACCAGCCGCCGAGTATGCGAGTTGTCTCCGAGTTGTCCGTTGTTGTTGTCGCCCCAGCACCACGCCGCGCCGGCGACGTCGATGCCGCAGCTGCGGAAATCGCCCGCGGCAAGGCGGGTGAACTGATGACCGCCGGCGACCTGAACGGGCGCCGCGGCGTTGGTCCCGTTCCCGTCGCCCAGCGAGCCGTCGGTTCCGTAGCCCCAGCACCACGCGGCACCGGCCGCGGTGAGTCCGCAGGAATGGTACGCGCCGGCGACGAGACTGGTGAACGTCAAGCCGCCCGACACGGCGGTGGCCGGGTTCTCGATGTCCGACTGATCGAACGCACCGCTGCCCAGCTGGCCATACTGGTTCCCTCCCCAGCACCAGGCGTGGCCTTGCGCGTCGAGGCCGCAGGCATGCTCCTCGCCTTCGTCGATCGCGGTGTACGTGGTTGGCCCGCCCTCGGACACCGGCACGTGGTTCAGGACGCCGCCTTCACCGACGCGACGGAATCCCCAGCATTCCACCGCGCCGCCCACCAGCAGCCCGCAACTCCGCGAGGACTTCACGGCCAGCGCAGTGTAGGTATGGCCTCCGCTCACCGGAGTGGGTGATGTGCGGTAATAGACGGTGTCGGTGCCCAACTGACTCTGCGCATTGTTCCCCCAGCACCAGGCCGCCCCGGCCCCGGTCAGCCCGCAGCTCAAGGCATCAGCTGCATGAATGCTGGACAGCGGGGGAGCCCCCGTCACGGCCACCGGCGTCAGGCGCTGGAGCCGCGTCCCGTCGCCTAACTCTCCCGTCTGGTTGTACCCCCAGCAATACGCCTGTCCTCCCGCGATCGCGCAGGTATGGCCCGCGGGCCAGGTCACCGCCGAGGCGCCAGTCAGGCCGGCCACCGCGACGGGAGCCCGCCGGTTGATGGTAGTCCCGTCACCCAGCTGGCCGGTACCATTGTATCCCCAGCAATACACCGCACCACCGATCGCCACCCCGCAGACCGCATTGTATCCGCTCGCCAGTGTGGTGAAGCGCACGCTCCCGGCCACGGGATGCGGCACCAGCTCGGGACTGGTCGAGTCCACGGATCCGGTTCCCAGTTCACCCCAGTAGTTGGAACCCCAGCACCAGGCCTCTCCCGCAGTCGTGAGTCCACAGGTGAAGGTGCCCCCCGGCCGCAGCATCGTGAACTGCAGAGTCCGAATGGTGAGTGGCCGGCTGCCGCTGACTCCACCGATGGTGGCAACGATCGCCGTACTCCCCGCGGTGTGCGCCGTCACCTGGCCGCCAGCAGAGACGCTGGCAATCGCCGGGTCGTTGGAACTCCAGACGATCTGCCGGCCGGGGAGCGTGTCACCACCCGCGCTCAGGGCGAAGGCGGTGAGCGCCACAGTCTCCGAGAGGATGAGGGTGTCCTGTGGCGTGCCGACGACCACGCTGGCGACCGGCGTCAGATCAGGAGGAGTCAGAGTATCCTCGCCGCATGCGGCGAGCAGCAACACGATAGGCAGGAGGCGTCTCATGATGCGTGCACCAGTGTGGGTGTCAGGCGAGCCGTCGTGGTTCCGTCGCCGAGGCTGCCCAGGTCGTTGTTGCCCCAGCAGTACACTCGGCCGTCCAGCGCGATGCCGCAGGTGTGGCCCACCCCCGCCGCGAGCCGGCTGAACCGGAGTGGCCCGCCGATGGCCACCGGCACAAGGCGAGCGGTCGTCGTGCCGTCACCCAGCTGGCCGCTGGAATTGTCGCCCCAGCACCAGGCGACAGCGGCACTCGTCAGCCCGCAGCTATGGCCGGCTCCAGCCGTGAGGGAGGTGAAAGTCACCCCGCCAGCCACCGCGACCGGATGAGACCGATCGCTCGTCGTACCATCACCAAGTGCCCCCTGGAGGTTGGCGCCCCAGCACCAGGCGGCACCGGCGAGGTCGATGCCGCAGGTGTGCCGACCGCCGACCGCGAGCGAGGCGAACTGGTGACCGCCGGCAACGGGCACGGGCGTGGACTGGTAGCTCGCGCCGTCGTCACCCAGTTGGCCGACGAATCCCGCGAAGGCGCACCAGGCGGAGCCATCCACCCGCAGCGCACAAGCGTGTGCATCACCGACTCCCAGCCCGTGATACGGACCGGCGCCGATCTGCAGCGGGGTCAGCGAGGAGGGCAGATAGTTGCCCCAGCAGTACCAGTCCCCGGTCCTGACGCCGCAACTCAGCCAGAACCCAGTGCCGATTTCCGTGAACCCTCCCCCGCCCTTGACCGGCACAGGCAGGACCCGAGGGGTCCGGCTGCTGTCGCCAATCTCGCCGAACACATTGGATCCCCAGCAGGAGGCCGCTCCCCCCGGCGCCACGGCACATCCATGAGATTCACCGAGCGCCAGCCGGAGGATCGGTCCCGATGGCTGCGGCACCGGCAGGGAGATCACTCCCCCGACGACCCCGATACCGAGCGCACCGCTGAAGTTCGAACCCCAGCAGCGGACTCCACCACCTGCCTGGACCACGCAGGTGCCGGCGCTCTGGCTGCCGGAGTAGACGTCCGTGGCGGTGAGCGGGGCAACGATCGTGACCGGCACCGAGCCGGCGATCGCCTCACTCGCGGCCGAGATGGTTGCCGTACCTCCAGCGACCGCCGTGACCAGGCCGCTCGAGGAGACCGCCGCGACATCCGGATCGCTCGAGGCCCATGCGACGATCCGGCCCTTGAGCGTATCTCCCTGGGCGTCGAGGACGGTCGCCTGGAGGCGGAGGGTGTCGCCGAGCACGAGACCGGCCGGGGCGGGGGCCACGATGACCTGCGCTGCTGACGCCAGGGGCGCCTGACTGTCCTGACAGCCCGGGGCCGCCAGCACGCCAAGCAGCATGGCTCGCAGAAGCCGACTGCGCATGGGCTGCCTCAACTCTTGTTAAGCGGATGGCTGAAGGGGGCACCGTCCGGCCAGGACGGTGCTCCCCTCCTTGACGTCCACCGCCGTGGCAGGCACACATCGAGGGGCCGGCCCAGGTGCCCCGGACCGCTGCCACCGGGGTTGGCCCGCAGCCTCATCGCACGCTACCTTGTCGGCCATGCGCGTCTATCTCTCCGTTGATATGGAAGGGATCGCCGGGGTGGTGCACGAGGACCAGACCAACCCCATCGACCCCCGCTGTGCTTCCGAATACGCCCGGTTCCGCCGGCTCATGACCCGCGAAGCCAACGCCGCCATCGAAGGGGCCCTCGCCGGCGGCGCGACCAAGATCCTGGTCAACGACAGCCACTGGACCATGCGGAACCTGCTGGCCGAGGAGCTGCACCCCGCGGCCGAGCTGCTGTCCGGCGGGCCCAAGACCTGGTCGATGATGGAAGGGATCGACCGCGGGTGGGATCTCGCCGGGCTCATCGGCTATCACGCCAAGGCCGGAACGGTCAAGGCGATCCTCGACCACACCTACACGAGCCGGATCCTCGACGTCCGGCTGAACGGCCTCTCGGTCGGTGAGTTAGGCATCAACGCCGCACTCGCCGGCACGTTCGGCGTCCCGATCGCCTTCCTCTCAGGGGACGATGCGATCGCGGCCGAGGCGCATTCGCTGCTGGGGGACGGGGTGCGGACCGTGACGGTCAAGGAAGCGGTGAGCCGCCACTCGGCCCGGAGCATCGCGCCGGAGGTGGCCTGCACCATGATCCGGGAGGCGATGCAGGAGGTGGTGACCGCCCACCGGGCCGGGGTCTCCGGTGCCCATCTCTTCAAGCTCACCACGCCGGTGTACCTCGAGGTCGATTTCACCATGACCGTGGAGGCCGATCACGCCGCGATGGTGCCCGGCTTCGTCCGGTCAGGACCGCGCTCGGTTTCCTTCACGCACGAGGATTTCCGCGAGGTCTTCCGCGCGTTCCGGACGATGTTCAATCTCGCCGGCACGGCATGAGCGACCGACTTCCGAACACGGGGACTCGACCGACCACACGTTTCATTCTGGATGTCCCGAGACCACACTCGGAATTCCCGGCCTGAAACGATTCACCCGTTTGCTCGTCCCACTGGTCCAACCCCTGCTCTTGTCACACCGCCCTGCCCCTCCCTCGGAGTCCGGATGCTGATCTCTGCCCTGGCCCTCGTCACCGCCCTCCACGGTGACACGACGAAGAAGAAAATCGACAGCCTCCCCCTCGTCACGACCCGCACCGTCGCCTATGAGACCAGCGAAGGGACCTGGATGTCCCTCGACGTCTCGCCCGACGGGCGGACCATCGTCTTCGAGCTCGTCGGCGACATCTACACCATGCCGATCACCGGTGGCACGGCGACACCCATCACCCACGGGCCGGCCTTCGACTCCCAGCCGAGATGGTCCCCGGACGGGACGCGGATCGTCTTCCTCAGCGATCGCGACGGTGGCGAGAATGTCTGGACGATGGATCCGGGCGGCACCAGGACCAAAGCAGTGAGCAAGGGAGAGAATAATCTGTACGCCTCGCCGGAGTGGACCCCGGACGGGCAGTACATCGTCGTCTCCCGCACCAACGCCCCGCTCGGCAGCAGCTACCAGCTCTGGATGTTCCACAAGGATGGCGGCCCCGGCGTGAGCCTCACCAAGGACGATAAGGGCCAGGGCGCCCTCGGCACCGGCCGAGGCACGAACATCAACAGCCTCGGTGCCGCCTTCGGTCCCGACGGGCGTTATCTCTGGTACGCCCGGAAGCGCGGCGGGTTCGGCTACAACATCGACATCACCCAGTGGCAGCTCGCCATCTTCGACCGGACGAACGGGAAGATCTTCCCCCAGACCGACGTCTACGGCAGCGCGATGCGGCCGATTCTGTCTCCCGATGGGCGCTGGCTGGTCTACGCCGTGCGCCACGACGCCGAGACCGGCCTCCGGCTCCGCGATCTCACCAACGGCGACGAGCGCTGGCTCCGCTATCCGGTGCAGCGCGACGACCAGGAGTCGCGCTTCACCCGCGACCTGATGCCCGGTTCGTCCTTCACGCCGGACAGCAAGTCGCTGGTCACCACCTGGGGCGGCCACTTCTGGAAGGTGTCGGTCACCGACACCTCGGCGACCGAGATCCCCTTCACCGCTCCGGTGAATCTCGACCTCGGCCCGCTGGTCCAGTTCGCCAACCGGGCCGACACCGGCGACATCCTGGTGAAGCAGGTCCGCGACGTCTCCCTGTCACCCGATGGCCGGAGCCTGGTCTTCACCGCCCTCGACCGTCTCTACCGGATGGACCTGCCCAACGGCACCCCGAAGCGCCTGACGAACGACACCGTCCACGAGCAGCACCCCTCCTGGTCGCCCGATGGCAAGTCGATCGTCTACATCACCTGGGGAATCGAAGGTGGCTTCATCCAGTCGGTGAGTGCCACCGGCGGCAAGCCGCAGCGCCTCGTCTCCGCCCCGGCGTTCTACATGTATCCCGCCTGGTCACCCGACGGGCAGCGCATCGTCGCGCTGCGCGGGCCACGCGAGGCCCGGATCCGCGAGGGCTTCGGGCCCGGCTACGACCTGATCTGGCTGCCGGCCAAAGGGGGTGCAGTTCAGCGCGTCGCCCCGATCAATCCGAATGGCCGGCCCCACTTCTCCCGCGATCCCAACCGGATCTATCTCTACGATGCGGGCGAAGGGCTGCTGTCGATGCGCTTCGACGGCACCGACCGGAAGGCCATCATCAAGATCACCGGCTTCACGGTGAACTCGCCCGGTGCCGAGCCCAACGCCGCCGACGAGATCCTGATCTCGCCCGACAGCCAGCAGGCCCTGGCGCTCGTCAACAACTACGTCTACCTCGTGAACCTGCCCATGACGGGGCAGCTCCCGCTCACGATCAACATCGCCGACCCGTCCAGCGCGGTCTTCCCGGCGAAGCGCCTGACGAAGGTCGGCGGCGAGTTCATCGGCTGGGCGGCCGACGGCCGGAGCGTGACCTGGGCCCTGGGCCGGAGCGTCTTCCGCTACGAGATGGCCCGCGCCGACTCGCTCGGCAAACTCAAGACGACCGCCGACTCCTTGCGTGCCGATTCGCTCAAGACCCTGGGCGCCAAGGCCGACTCCAGCACCAAGGCGCGCTACGATTCGCTGGCGAAGGCCCCGGCCTACGAGGCGGCCCGACTCGATGTCACCGTCACCGCGCCCCGCGACGTGCCCCGCGGCACCGTCGTGCTCGCCGGCGCCCGCATCATCAGCATGAAGGGCGACGAGATCATCGAACGGGGCGACGTGGTCATCACCGACAACCGTATCGTCTGCGTCGCGGCCACCGGGTGCGAACGGCCGGCCGGCGCCAAGGTCCTCGACGTGAGCGGCAAGACGATCATGCCGGGCATGGTGGACATCCATGCGCATCCGTGGCCGACCTTCGGCGTCCACGCCACCCAGGTGTGGAAGTATCTCGCCAACCTCGCCTACGGCGTCACCACGACGCGCGACCCGCAGACCTCCACGACCGACGTCCTCACCTACGCCGACCAGGTCGAGGCGGGATCGCTCATCGGCCCGCGCATCTACCACACCGGCCCCGGCGTGTTCGGGCCCTACATCGAGGAGCCGTTCGCGAGCCTCGACGACGTGCGGAACGCCCTCAAGCGCTACAGCGAGTTCTATCACACCAATACGATCAAGCAGTACATGGCGGGCAACCGGAAGCAGCGCCAGTGGGTCATCATGGCGGCGAAGGAACAGCGCCTGATGCCGACCACCGAGGGCGGGCTCGACTTCAAGATGAACCTGACGTTCGCCCTCGACGGCTACCCCGGACACGAGCACGCCCTGCCCATCATGCCGATCTACAAGGACGTGGTGGAACTGTACGCGAAGTCCGGCATCACCTGGACACCGACGCTGCTGGTCTCCTACGGCGGTCCGTGGAGCGAGAACTACTTCTACGAACATTACGACATCCACGACATGCCCAAGGTCCGCCGCTTCTTCCCCCACTCGGAGATCGACGGGCGGGCGGAGCGGCGTCCCTGGTTCCGCGACAACCAGTACGTCTTCACCCGCATCGCCGAAGGAGCCCGCAAGGTGGTCGAAGCCGGCGGCAAGATCGGCCTCGGCGGGCATGGCCAGATGGACGGGCTCGGCGACCACTGGGAACTCTGGGCGATCGCCTCGGGCGGCATGAAGCCGCACGACGTGCTGCGGGTGGCGACTCTCTTCGGCGCCCAGGCCATCGGCATGGACCAGGACCTCGGCTCCCTCGAGGCCGGCAAGCTGGCCGACCTGATCGTCCTGGACAAGAATCCACTGGACGACATCCACAACTCCACCGCGATTCATTACGTGATGAAGAACGGGCGGCTCTACGACGGCGAGACGCTCGACGAGGTCTATCCGCGCGCGCATAAGCTCGAACCGCAGTGGTGGTGGAACCGCGAGTCCAGCGATGTCGGAGCCCCGCCGGCCCTGGATGCCGATGATCCCGGAGCGGGGCTTCCCTGATGCCTGCGGCCGGTCGCGGCACGGCGGTGGCCGCCTCCCCCCTGGCACGGGGGACGCGGTCACTGGCCACCGGGCTCGCACTGGCCGGCATCTGCCTCATCGGGCAGACGCAGCACGCCCTGGCCCAATCGTCGCCGCGCAGCAGCTCACCGCTGTCGCCGGCGGAAGCCGCCTTTCAGCACGCGCGCTTCTGGCAGGACCAGTTGCGGCTGACCGAGTCGCTCGGGAGCGACATGGCCCCATCGGGACTGACCCGAGAGTCCATTGCGGACAGCCTTCGCGTCTACCGCGGAATCTTCCGCGGTCTGCTCGACGAGGATGCGTCGCAGACGCTGTCAGTGGAGGATCGCGCAGCGATGCAGGTGCTGCGTGGCCATGCGGGCGAACTCCTGCCACCGTCCGCCGGGCCGGCGCAGCCGTCCAAAGGATCGGCGCTCGCCCGGCTCACGGACAGCGCGCTCGCGCGCTACGGCGCCGCCGCCAACCGTATCGTTGTGGGGGGCGACACGCTCAACCGGCTCGCCGTCCTCGCTCGCCTCGCGCGCACCCCCGAGCCGTCTCGTCGTCGCGCCCTCTTCCTGGCACTTGAGCCGGTCTGGCGGAGCGTCAACGCCGGGGATGAACCGGACAGCCCCTATCGCACCCTGGTGCGACTCCGCCGGGCCGCCTGGAGTGATTCGACTTCCCCGATCGAAGCGAAGGGACCGGCGTTCGGGCTGAGCACGGTGCAGCTCGAGGAGTGGCTGACCCGGGCCCTCGACCGCTGGCGGGCGGCCACCCCCGACACACTGCTCGAACCCTGGGACTGGTACTACTTCGTGGGAGCCGCGAGCCGTCGCTTGAGCACCCGGGTCCCCACAATCGCCGACATGCGGCGGGTGAACGACGCCTTCTACACCGCCATCGGCGCCTCCCCCGCGCGACTGCACGTCCGGTACGATCTCGCGGCGAGACCGGGAAAGTATCCGGTCGCCTACACCGACTTCGCGTCCCGCAACCGGTGGGTCGCTGGCAAACTGCTGGAGGGTGAGCCGGCGGTCTTCACCAGCTATCTCGACGGCAACCTCGACAACCTCGCCGAGCTGCTGCACGAGAGCGGGCACGCGATCCATATCGCGGCGATCCGGACCCGCCCGGCCCTCCTCGACTGGCCCGACAACGACACCTTCACGGAGGCGCTCGCGGACCTGCCGGCCCTCGAGCTCTACGAACCGGCGTGGCAGTGGCGCTTCCTCGGCGACAGCGTTCCGCTCGCGGAGTCGCTGCGAGCCAAGTACGCGAGCATCGTCCTCGACCTGGCCTGGGCGCTTCTGGAGATCCGGGTGCACCGGACGCCTGACGCAGATCCCAACCTCATCTGGAGCGAGATCACCGCGCGCTACCTTCATATCCGGCCCCACCCCGAATGGTCGTGGTGGGCCATGCGCGGGCAGCTGATCGATGGCCCCGGCTATCTCGTGAACTACGCCCTGGGCGCCTTTCTCGTCGCCGACATGCGGGCCACGGTCGCCGAGCGCTGGGGACCATTCACCACCGCGGATTCGACCATGTATCTCCATCTCAGCGAGACGATCTACCGCTTCGGTCTCGAGCGGCCCTCCCGCCGCGTGCTCGAGGACTTTCTTGGTCGCCCGGCCCGGCCCGACGCCCTCCTCGACGACCTCCAGCGGATGTCCCGGTGATCGACCACCCGCTCTTCTCGAAGGACAGCGGCGACAAGGCCCAGTTCCTCAAGCTGTTCATCCGAACCGCGATCGCCGGATTCCCCGTGATGGCGATGGGCCAGGCCTTCGGCGCGGCCAAGGGGTGGTACGGCGGCAGCACATTCCTGCTGCTGCTCCTCCTCGACATTCCCCTCGTCTTCCTGCTCTCCACCGCGCTGTGGTTCGTCATGCAGAGCACGGCGCACGGCTTCGCCAGCACCGTCCTGGGCGCGGGGAACCTGAAGCCGGATCCGGCGCATTCCGGCTGCGAGTCGCTTGTGGCGCGCGGCTTCTACCCGGAGGCCGCCGAGTGTTTCCGGACGATGATCGCGGAGCATCCCGAAGACGATCTCGCGAAGATCAAGCTGGCGCAGGTCTGCCGTGATCACCTGAAGGATCCCGCATCGGCGGAGTCGCTGCTGGTGGATGTCCGCGCCCACGCCACCGACCCGCGTCAGGCGGTGATGGCGGCGAACCTGCTCATCGAGTTGTATCGGGCGACGGGGAGAAAGGACCGGCTGATGGTGGAACTGGCTCGCTTCGCCGATCGCTACAAGGGATCTCGCGCGGGCACCGAAGCCGCGAGGACGCTGCGCGAGATGAAGCAGCAGCTCGGTGACGCCGAGCGCTGAGCGGATTGGCGCCTGCCGCTCAGGCCCTTCGCAGCGTGAAGAGCCCCACCTCGGGCGGACAGCGGAAACGGGCCCGGATCCCGCTGGTGCCGATGCCTCGGCTCACGAAAAGCGGCGCGAAGGTGTCCCGGTACCAGCCTGACACGAACCGGCCGCTCGCCGGCGGAGTGATCGCCGGAAGCAGCGGGGGCCGAATCTGCCCGCCATGGGTGTGCCCCGAGAGCATCAGGGCCGGCCTGGGGTAGGGACGTCCGATGAGCTGATCGGCGTACCCCGGGGCGTGAAAGCCCCAGACCGTGAGGGCCGATCCGGGGACATTGCGCAGCGCACGCTCCGGATCCGGGATGCCGGCACGGGGGTCATCGAGGCCCACCAGCGCCAGCGTCGTCTCACCGATCGTCACAACCTGCGAGTCATTGTAGAGCAGCGTCGCACCCGCCGCGGAACAGATCCGGGCAAGCGCACCAGGCGTCACCCCCACCTGGATCTCCCAATTCCCCATCGTCACTACGGTAGCCAGCCTGCCCCGGCACGCCGCCAGCAGCGGGCCGAGTTCGGCGAGCTGCAGCTGGTTCTCGACGAGGTCCCCCGTGATCATGGTGATGTCGGGGCGGCTTGAACTCACCAGCTCCATGGCGCGGCGGGCCGCCGCGTGAATACCAGCGTAGAGATGGATGTCACTGACGTG
Organism: Gemmatimonadales bacterium; assembly: GCA_044229445.1. Classification (GTDB taxonomy): domain Bacteria; phylum Gemmatimonadota; class Gemmatimonadetes; order Gemmatimonadales; family GWC2-71-9; genus JADJOM01. The sequence goes on from JBGASX010000002.1 coordinate 63,633, forward strand.
CGCGACCGTGACCCCTTCGAGCCCCTGCAGCAGCCCTGGGACCGGGACGTCGTGCCGATTCAGCTCGACCCGTCGCAGAGCTCCGGTGAACGCATCCGTCCCGGCCACCGCAAACCCGGCGGCCGTACCGCCGGCCGCAACCAGAAATGCCCGCCGGGACATCGGACGTAAGCGCATCGGGCCGACTCGGCCTGCAGTGGGAATGCGCTACTGCTGCCGGAGCGCGTGCATCGGATCGACCTTCGAGGCGCGCAGCGCCGGCAGGTAGCTCACGATGCCCGCGACGAGGAGCAGCACGATACCCGCGCCCGCGAAGGCCACGGCGTCGGCGGGCGTGATGCCGAAGAGCATGCTCGCCAGCAGCCGTCCGAGCGCGAGTGCGCCCAGCGCACCGATGCAGACGCCGATCGCGGTCGTCGACAGGCCTCGACGGAGAATCATCCACCGCACCGCGCGCGGTTCGGCACCGAGCGCCAGACGCACGCCGATTTCCTGGCGCCGCTGGGCCACATCGCCCGAGAGCACGCCGTACAGTCCGATCGCGGCCAGCAGCAGCGCCGTGAGCGCGAACACGCTGACCAGGCCCGCCCGCACCCCATCGGCGGCGGTGAAGCCGCCCAGCTCCTCCTCGAGGGGCGCGATCTGGTCCACGATGATGTTCGGGTCGACGCCGGCCAGCGCGCGCCGGATCGGGGCCGCCATCTCCCCGGGTGCCGCGTTGGTCCGGATCACGAAGACGCTGAGCGGCCAATAGGTCGACTCGAAGGGAATGAAGACCTCCGGCGGTTGCACCGGCTGGTTCGGACGCTGGCGGACGTCTCCGACGACACCGACGACCTCGTACCACCGCGGGGCCGCACCGGCTTCCGGATGGACATCGAACGTCAGGGCGGCACCGATCCCCTGCCCGGGCGCGAGGAACCTTCGCGCGAATTCCTGGTTGACGACGATCTCGCGCGGGCCGTCCGATCCATCGGGCGAAGACCAGAGCCTGCCCGCGCGAAGCGGGATCCCGAGCGTGCTGAAGTACTCGGAACTCACGGCCCGAAAGGAGACATCGGGTATCTCCGGCCCTTCTTCGGCCTGCCGGCCATCACGTACCCGAAGTGGACGGCTCTGCGAGCCACCCTCGAGCGGGAGTCGGTCGGTCAGTCCGACCCGCTGGACCCCCGGCAGTGCGGCGAGCGCCTCGAGACCCTGATGATAGAAGGCCAGCAGCCGCGACTGGTCCATGCCCCACGAGAGCGGCGCGCGCACGGCGATCACCCGTTCCGGCAGGATGCCGAGTGGTGACCGGCGCACCAGATAGAGGCTCCGTCCCAGCAAGCCAGCCCCCACCAGCAGCAGCATGGACAGCACCACCTGGGACACGACGAAGATCCGGCGGCTCAGCACCCGGGAGGCACCCATGGTGTTGCGACCGCCCTCGCGCAGCGTCGTCGGTCCCGCGGTCACGCCGGCCGCCTGCCACGCGGGCACGATGCCGAAGAGGAGGCCACACACCACCGTGACGAGCATCGCGAATAGCACCACGCGCCAGTCGAGTTCCGCCGAGGCAAGTCGCGGGAGGCCTGCCGGCAGCAGTCGCTGAAGCAACGGCACGGCGAGCCACGCGAGGAGCAGCCCGCCAATCCCGCCCGCGAGCGCGAGCAACATGCTCTCGACGAGGTAGAGTCGGAGCAGGCTCGCGCGCCCGGCGCCGAGCGCCACCCGCACTGCCGCTTCGTGGCGACGCTCGTCGGCGCGGGCCAGAAGCAGGGTCGCGAGGTTCACGCAGGCGATCATCAGCACCAGCCCGATGGCGCCGAGCAGGAGCAGCAACGGCTGACGGGCCTCCCCTGTCTCCTCGGACTGCAGCGAGACGAGGCGGCCCCGAAGTCCTGCGTCGGTCGCGGGATATTCCTGTCCGAACCGCTGTACGACCGCATCGAGTTCGGCCTGCGCGCGCTCCACCGGAACGCCGGGCTTGAGGCGGCCGACGATCCCCATGTAATTCGGCTTCCGGTCCGACGACTGGAACTCGGGAGGGGCGGGACTGATGAGGTCGATGCCCTCCGGGTAGGCGAACGCGGCAGGGAGCACGCCAATCACCGTGTAGCTGCGACCGTCGAGCACCAACGGTCTCCCCAGCGCCTCGGGCGCGGCCCCGAAGTACCGTTGCCACGCGGCGTGCGTCAGCACCGCCACCGATCCGCCCCGCCCCGCGGCCTCCTCCTCGGAGAACCCCCGACCCAGGGCCGGAACCGCGCCGAGCAGGTCAAGCGCCGGCCCGAAGGTTCGGAGGGCTTTGAGTCGCGTGGGGCCTTCGGACACGACGAGGGTGACATCCTCGCTGTAGAAACCGGTGAGCTGGTCGACACTCGTGAGCTGCTCGCGATAGTCGCGGTAGCGGGCCGGGTTGCCGCCCAGCCCCTGATCCCGCTTCGACTCCTTGAGCGCGACGACCCGACCGGCGTCCGGAATCGGGAGCGGCTTGAGCAGGACCGCGTCGACCACGCTGAAGATCGCGCTGGTCGCCCCGATCCCGAGCGAGAGCGAGAGTAGCGCCGTCGCCACGAGGCCCGGGCGCTTCCCCAGACTGCGGAACGCCTGCCGTCCTTCGCGCACCAGAGCGTCCAGCCAGCCGAACAGATCAGCATCGCGCGTCTGTTCGCGCAGCGAGGCGGCGTGGCCGAACCGCTGCCTCGCATCACGCTCCGCCGCTTCTGGCGACATGCCGGCCGCGAGGTTCTCGCGGATCCGCTCCTCGACATGGAAGCGCATCTCCTCGGCGAGTTCCTCGGCATGCCGCTCTCTCCGCCAGAGCGTGGTCGCCATCCGGGACATCCAGCCCATGTGTGTTCGCTTTCTTCAGGCGCCTGTGAAGGCGAGAACCTGGTTGACGCCGACGGTGAGCCGCTTCCAGTGCTGGGCCTCCTCCGCGAGCTGGCGGCGACCCGCGGCCGTCAGAGCGTAGAACCGTGCCCGGCGATTGGTGTCCGTGACTCCCCACTCGGAGCGGATCCAGCCATCCTGCTCCATGCGGTGCAGCGCCGGATAGAGCGATCCCTCTTCGACCCGCAGGACGTCGCGCGATACCCGCTGGATATGACTCGTGATCCCGTACCCATGCAGGGGGCCTTCGCTCAGCGTCTTGAGGACCAGCAGACTCAAGGTCCCCTGCAGCACGTCACTCTTCGCCTTGGCCATCGTGCCTCCGCGTTGCATAGAACTCTATACCTAGTAATCTATGCTTGTGCGCCGCCCATGCAACCCCGTGAGCGTCTCCTCACGCGCCTCGCGCCCGAACATTCGACAAGACGTGCAACTGAGCGAACGGCGACCGGCGATCACCGCACGAGGAACGCGAGCACGGCGGCTACCAGCCAGAGCACCTGCTCGTCTCGTTCGCGCGGTGCGCCCGACCGGCTCGAGGGGGAGGAGTGAATGAGCAGCGCGGCCATCGCGGCGGCGAGCAGGGGAACGGCGCTCATGATGGCACGGCCGGAATCGGGAGCAGCACTTTGCCGTGCCATGGACTCTCTTCGCTCCCGATAATGAGGGCGTCGATCCAGTCCGCCTCCTCCACCAGCAGCTGGGCCGGCACGGTCCGCCCCGGCAGATCGAAGAGCAGCGTCGTGGTGTAGGAGTCGCCAGGACGGAGTTCGTGGGAGAGCGGGACCGAGTGCACGCCATGATCCTTGCACCAGCGGTCGATTCCCGCCATTGGGTGGAACGCCTCGCCCCGTGCATCCCGGAGCTCCACTCGTCGCGGCGACGGCCAGAGCGGCGCCTCCTTCCCCCGCCGCGGCGAGATCGTGGTTTCATCGAACCGCGTGCGCAGGTCGACTGCCCAGACTCGCCCTGCCGCTCCAGGAACCTGCGCAACGGGGCGGATCGCCATCACCCGGTAGGCGAGATGGCAGTCGATCTCGCAGAAGTACTTTTCCTCGGCCTCCCCCTTCACCGTGTCGCCGCTGAGGAGCCCCGCTCCAAGCCACACCGCGGCGTAGACCCCGATGAGGATCCCCACCCCTGCGCCCGCGCGCTTCACGAGAGGCACGTTGCCACGAATGGCACCCCCGACGGCCACCAGCAGCAGAAGCGCCAGGAGCACTACCGTACCGAGCAGTCCGAGCGTGCCCAGGATGACGGCGAGTTGGTTCGAAATCACGGGGATCTCCTGAGAGCAGAATGCCAATTCACTCGAGTCGCGCGACCAGTTCACCCGCGACCGCCCGGCCGATGTGCCAGGCGCGCCAGTTGGGCACCACAGACGCCTCACGCCTCCTGAGCGCGAGCTTCACCTCCTCCTGCTGCGCAGCCGGCATCCGGTGCATCTCGTGGACGAGCGCCGGTGTCGCATCGCTCGTGAGCCGCGTCAGATAGGCGGCATCGAGCGGCTTTCCCGCCTCGGCCCGCGCGATATTCGTCTCCACGATGACACGTTCGGGGTTGATGGCATGCAGCAGGACCAGCCAGCCCGCCCAGGCGACCACGGCACCACCAGCGAACCGATCGGCCCGGCCCCGAAGCACCGTTCCAGCGAACCAGCAGAACGTCACCGCAAGCCCGCCCATGAAGGCCGAGGCGAAGAAACGGTCTTCCGTGAGGCCGAACTCGCGCTGGTAGAGCGCCATCCGATGGATGGCGGACGCCATCATCGTCAGTACCAGGACGACCTGCCATGCCGCGAGAGAATGAAAGAGCCGGAGCCCGCCGCCTTCACCCGGGCGGAGCCGGGCATGCAGGATGAGCAGCAGCGGCAGCACCAGTGCGGACACGACCACGAGTTCGAAGAATCCCTGCCGGGCATATTCGGCGAGGGTAATCCCTGCCGTACGCTCCACCCAGGCCGAGCCGCCGAACAGATACGGCAGCTGGAATGCGACAAAGCCAGCGAACAGCAGGTTGAGCAATCCAAGCAGCATGCCAACCTCGACCCGGCCGAGACCTCCGGGTGGCAGCGCAGGCTCGTGCGCCACTGCCGCACGCTCCCCCGCCAGCGCTCCCCCGAGAGCCGCCGCCGCCAGCCAGCTCGCGGCGAGAATGGCGAGTGAGTGGCCGACCAGGCGATCGAGATCGACCCGGACCAGTCCCTCCAGGAAGTCCCCGTAGACCCGGTCGGCATGCCCCAGCAGGCCCCCGAAGAGCAGGAGAACGGGAACCGTGAGCACCGTGCCGCGGAGCACGGACGCCATCGTCGGGCCGAATCCGGTGCCCCGTTCCCGTGAAGAGCGGCTCGCATCAAACACCACGGGAATCAGACCGATGAGCGTGCGCCGAATCAGCCGAAGCACGCCCACCGCGAGGCGCACAACCGACAGATTCCAGAACGCGGCCGCCCCATCCGGCGCGGCGACCAGCGGCAACAGTGCGGCCAGCGCGACGAGCGCGGCCCCGTTGAGCAATCGCAGAGTCTCGTTCTCACGCCACATGGTTGCCAGCCCGAGGCCGAGAATCCCGAGCAGTACGAGCCGCTCCGCGCGCCCTGGCGATTCTCCGTCGCGCACCCGCTGGCTCCACCAGGCGAGTACGGCGGCGGCAAGCCAGAGTGCGACATTGAGCCCGACGTCATCGGCCCGGAAGAGGAGATCGGCGAGCACCCCCATCGTGAGCGCCGGCCAGAGCAGTCTCCCGATGCTTCCACGAGACGGCGTCATGCCCCCCTCCCTTCCGCGACCTGACCGAACCGGCGGTCGCGCCGGTGAAATTCGGTCAACGCAGCTTCAAGATCTCCGGGACCGAATGCAGGCCAGGGCTTCTCCACGAAGACGAGTTCGGCATAGGCGGCTTCCCAGAGCAGGAAGTCGCTGAGACGGCGCTCCCCGCCGGTGCGGATGAGGAGGTCGAGATCGGGCGCCCCCCCGAGGGCGGACTGAAAACGGGCACGGTTGATTGCCGCCGGCCCTCGCACGCGCCCGGTCGAGGTGGGCGTCACCTGGGCCGCAGCGCGCAGGATCTCGTCGCGAGCGGAGTAGTCGATCGCGAGGCGCAGCCAGAGGCGACTGCCGCCGCGCGTGGCACGCTCGGCAGCAGCGAGAGCCCCACGCAGCGCGAGCGGAAGGCGATCGCGCCGGCCGATCGCCGTGAGTCGCACACCGGCGTCGCGACAGCGCACGGTCTCCTCACGCAGGTAGCGAATGAAGAGCGCCAGCAGCGCCGACACCTCCGTCTGGGGTCTCCGCCAGTTGTCCGACGAGAAGGCGTAGAGGGTCAGGGCCGAGATACCGAGGGCCGGCGCCGCGCGGACGACCTCGCGCACGATCTCCGCACCGGCGACATGGCCATCGCTGCGGGGCCGGCCCTGGCGCTCGGCCCAGCGCCCGTTGCCGTCCATGATGATGCCGACGTGAAGCGAAGTACTTTGCATTGTAAAGCATTACCTCCAGAGAGAGGGCGATCGGAAGGATCGCCCGTCGCGGCGCGAGGCGCCGTCGTGTGAACGGCTCAGCCCCGCGTAACGCGGATGAGAGCCTCCATGTGATCGAGATACCGCTCGAAGGCCTTCCTGCCAGCCGGGGTGAGGCGGAACTCGGTCTTGGGGACCCGACCCTCAAACGACTTGGTGCAGGTGACGTAGCCCGCGTCCTCCAGCTTCCGCGCATGGACGCTCAGGTTGCCGTCGCTGGTATCGAGCAGCGCCTTGAGTTCGTTGAAGGTCAGCTCCTCGTTCACCGCCAGCGCGCTCACGATCGCGAGACGCAGCCGCTCATGGATGACCCGATCGAAATCGGGTGCGATCGATGATCGCCCGCCTGCCAGCCCCTTGAGCCCTGGGCCCCGGGCTTCGCCGCCGGCGCGGGCCGCACTCGACTTAGCCACCGTACCTCCTTGCGATCCATGCCCCGAATCCCATGTGCAGCAGGCCGAAGCCTGCGGCCATGAGCGGGTCTCCCCACGACGCCGGCACGAAGAGCGCCAGCGTACCCAGCGCAATGAAACAGGCGCCCATCACGGGAACGATCGGGACCGACAGTGCCCCACCGGTCATCACTCCGGCGCCATACAGCAGGAGCCAGACGGCCGGCAGCACGCTGGTGAGCCCCACCCGGTAGAGGGCCAGGGTCAGGAGCCCTCCGACGAGAATCGGCGGCGAATACGCCAGCACGAACCTGCGGCCGGGCCGCGAGGTGAGCGGGGTGTCTCCCGCACTCGCCTTGCGCACCATCGCCATCCCGCCGATCGCGAAGGCGAGCCACCCTTCCGCGAGCCAGGTCAGAAGCCAGCGCTCGACCGTCGGCTGCTGATGCGCGACCCACGCCGCGATTAGAGCCGTCACACCCATGCCGACCCCGCCCCACCCCGGGACCCCGGTGAAGGCGCCGGCGCGTTCCATGGTATCCCGGATGAATCGGAGATTTTCGATCGCGCGGTCCTGCAGCGGAAACTCTTCCGCGGGCGGACGCTGGGGACGTGGAGCGGGCATGGCAGACAGAATACGACTGGAACATGCGTTCGTCAAGTACTTTGCTTTGCAAAGCAGAACTCGGCACCGGGGGACTGAAAAGGGATCCCCCCCTGCCCTCTGGAGCGGATCCCTCGTCAGCCGGCAGCGAATCCCGCCGGACCTACTGGATCGTCACGCTCTCGGTCGAACTCGGGATAACCCTGAATCCGGGAATCGTCACGCTGACTGCCGTCTGCCCCGGTGCCAGCGGATCGAACTCGATGCCGCCCGAGGCGACGCCATTCGGAGACCGCGCCGAGCCAATCGGGATCACGGTCTGCACGGTGAGTCCGCTCCCCAGCGAGTTCACCAGCAGGCCGGCCGTCGAGTTGGTCGTGCTCACCGTCGCCGTCGCGGCGGTGCCGCCGAAGCGGATCGCCTGCTCCTGCGAAATGCTGTTCCCGAGCGCGTCCGGCGTTCCGGTGCGCACCTGGAAGGCGACGTTCGCGGCCGTCGAGGCGATGGTCGTCGGCAGGAAGATGATATCGACCGACGGCTGCACGACGCTCTCGGTCGCCACGCCGTTCGCATACCCGGGCGCGGAGATCGTCACCGACGCCGAACCGGTGACGCCCTCCAATCCCTGCACGACGAAACTGACGCCGGTGTTGCCGTTGGCCAACGGGACATCGATGAACGCCGACCCCGCCGTCGTCGTATTCGGCGCGATGAGGAAGAGCGACGGATCGTTGCTCGTCACCCGCACCGTCGTGCCGCCGTGATTGGAGGCGCCGAGTGATGCGAAGCTCGGAATCTGCAGTCCCGCGCCGACCGTGACACCCGAGACGTTGATGACCGGCGTCGTGACATTCACGGTGACGCTGGCCGTCGGAAGCGCGAGGAAGCCGGGGATCGTCGCCGAAACCGTCGTCGTCCCGGCGGTGAGCGCCGAGAACTCCACGCCACCCGCGCTCGCCGGGTTGGGCGAACGGGCCTGCTGCAGCGCGATATCGACCGTACCGACCTGCGCCGCACCACTCTGGAAGAAGAGCTGGCCGACCGCGGCGTTGCTGTTGGTCACCGTCGCGGTCCGCACCGTTCCACCCGCACGCAGCGGCTGCTCGGCGGCCATGGCCGTGTTGTTCGAGTTCGCATAGCCGAGCCGCACCTGGAAGGCGTTGTTCGGCGTCAGCGTGGTCGTGTTCGGGTTCAGGAAGATGATGTCCAGCGCCGCCGGGACCACCGTGGCGGTGGCGCTGCCATCGGTGAATCCGGGCGCGGAAGCTGTGATCGCAGGAGCGCCTGTCTGGCCCTCGACGCCCTGGAGATACCAGGTGAACGAGGTGCTGCCATTCGGCACGAAGACATCGATGAACGGCGTGCCCGCGGTGCTGGCATTCGGCGAGACAAGCGCCACGCTCGGCTGCGAGCTGGTGACGCGCACGGTGACACCACCGTGGTTGGCGGCGCCGAGGAAGCCGCTGTTCGCGACCTGCAGGCCCGCACCGACGGTGTTGTTGTTCATCGTGATCGCCGGCGCATTGACCGTCACCGCCACGGAGGCCGTCGGCAGCACCACATAGCCCGGGCTGGTGGCACTTACCGTGGTGGTACCGCCGATGATCGGATCGAATTCGATCCCGCCGGCCGGCACGCCGCTCGGTGAGCGCGCATTGAGCGCGGTGATGTTCACCTGCCCGGTTCCACTGCTACCCGCCAGCGTGACGAGGGCACCGACACCCGGGACGCTGCTTGCCAGCGAGACCGTCATGCCGGGACTGCCCGCGCGGAGCGCCTCTTCCTGCTGCATCCCGGTGAGCTGCCCGTTGGGCGTGCCGATCCGGACCTGGAAGCCACTGTTCGCCGAGAAGGTGGTGGTCGACGTCGGCAGGAAGATGATGTCGAGCGCCGGCTGCACGGCGGTGAGCAGCGTGTTGGCCGTGGTGAACCCGGGCGCGGTCGCCGTGAGCGTCGCAGTGCCGACCTGGCCCTCGAGCGCCTGGAGCGTATAACCGAAGCCGGTGTTCCCGTTCGCGACCGGAATATCCAGCGACCCGGTGCCGACCGTACTCCCGTTCGGCGCGATCAGGAACTTGCTCGAGTCGGAGACGACGAGGTGGACCGTGACGCCGCCGTGGTTCGAGGCGCCGAGGAAGCCGTTGCTGCCCACCTGCATCCCGCTGCCGATCGTCGAGACCGCGCTGAGCGTGATCGCCTGCCCGGTCACGGTGATCGGCTGGGTGGCGCTCGGAATGACGACGTAGCCCGGGATCGTCGCCGTCACGGTGTCGAAGCCGGGCGCGACGGGATCGTATTCCACACCGCCGGATGAAGCCGGATTCGGCGTCCGTGCGTTCAGCGCCGTGATCGGTGCGGTCACGGTGTCCGCGGTCAGTGCGGTGGTGAACAGCTTGCCCGCCGCGGGATCGCTGTGCGCGAAGGTGACGGTGAGGCCCGGGCTCCCGGCGCGCAGGCCGAACTCGGCCTGGATGGCGGTGAGCTGCCCGTTCGGAATGCCGATGCGCGCCTGGAAGGCGGCGTTCGGTGCCAGCGAGGCAATAGTGCTCGGCAGGAAGATCACGTCAACGGCCGGCGCCACAGCGGTTGCCGTCGTCGTCCCCGTCGTGAACCCGGGCGCCGTCGCGGTGATCGTGGCCGTACCCACCTGGCCCTCGAGTGCCTGCACCGTGAAGCTGAACCCGCTATTGCCATTCAAGACGGGGATATCCAGCGTGCCGCTGCCGACGGTCGTGCTGTTCGGCGCGAGCAGGAACTTCGTCGGGTCGGAGGAGGTCAGGTGGACCGTGACTCCACCGTGATTCGACGCCCCCAGGAAGCCGCTGGTGCTGGTCTGCTGGCCGCTGCCCACCGCCGAGAAGGCATTGAGGGTGATCGCCGGCGTGCTGACGGTGACGGTGTACTTGGGCAGCGGCTGGGGCAGCGAGATGTACGCCGTCCCGCTCGCCGAGATCTGGGTGACGCCGGCGTTGAGCGGCTTGAATTCGACGCCGCCGGCCGAGGCCGGGTTGCCGGACCGCGCCTGGCCCGGCTGGATCAGCACCTGCACCACCGAGGCGGTCTGCGCCGAGGTCACCAGCGTCGCGACCGCGGCCGAGTCGTTGATGACTGTGATCGTGTCAGGCACGACGCCGAACCGGCGGGCCTGCTCGGCCTGCATGGCGGTGCGGGCCGCATTGGGATAGCCGAGCCGGACCTGGAAGGCGGAGTTCGGCTGGAAGACCGTCGCCGTCGTCGGCAGGAAGATGACGTCCATTGCCGGGGCGACCAGCGAGTCCACATTCGACGCCCCCTGGAATCCGGGCGCCGAATAGCTGACCGTGACGTTGCCCGTCTGCCCGTCGAGCGCCTGGAGGTAGTAGCTGATGCCAGTGGCGTTGACCGCGACCGGGACGTCGACAAACGCCGCGCCGACCGTCGACGCGTTCGGCGCCACGAGCAGCTTCGTGGGATCGGAGCTGGTCACGCGCACCGTGGTGCCGCCGTGGTTGCTCGCCTGGAGCGAAGCAAAGGCGCTGGTCTGCAGACCGGACCCGATCGTCGTGGTGCCCGGGACGTTGAACCCTGGCTGCGCGTTGACCGTCGTCAGCACGCTATCGGGCTGGATGTTGGTCGCGGTGGCCACCACGTAAGTGGTGCAGGGGAACGGCCCGGTCGCCGCGGACAGCGTGGCCTGCACTGACACCAGGCCAGCGAGAATCGTGCGTGGCGAGTTGGAGGTGACGCAGGCCGGGTTCCGCGGGATGAGCGTCACCGGCACGCCGCCGGCCGGCGCCGCGATCGCGATGCTGTTGCTCTCGAACTGGATGTCGATGTCGATCGGGAAGCTGGCGTTCAGGGTCGTGGAGCCCTGGAGCACATTCAGCGACGCCGACGTGGTCACCGTGGAGAACGCCGAGGTGAAGGCGGCGTTGTTCACCGTCACCGTCGAGGTGCCGGGCAGCAGGCCCTGCACCGTGACGTTGGCGCTGGTGAGACCGGCCGCGATCGTCACCGAGGGCGTGCCGAGTCCGACCGCGGTCGGATTGCTGCTGGTGACCGCGAACACGACGCCGCCCACCGGCGCCGGCGCCGGCAGGTTGATGACCAGCGAGGCGGTCCCGTTGTACGGCACGTTGAGCGTGGCCGGGAGGACGCTGATGTTCCGGTTCTGGACGTCGACCGAGAGCGTCCCGTCGGTGAACCCGGCGGCGGAGGCGGTGAGCAGCGCCGTGCCTGGGGAGACGCCCGTCACGAGCACGCTATCGAGCACCTTGCCCTGCGCCACCGTGACCGAAGCGGGGACAGTGAAGAAGCTCGTGTTGCCGCTCGTGAGCGTGACCACCGTGCCGCCGACCGGCGCCGCGGCGTTCAGCGTGATGTAGACCTTCGACGTGAGCCCGATGCCGACGCCGGGAACTCCGGCGAAGGAGAGCTGGATCGTCGGCGAGCTGAAGAGCGTTGTCGCCGTGAAGACGGCCTGCAGCGAGCCCACGGTGGCGGTCGCCGTCGGATTGGCCTGGGTCGAACCGAGCGTCCAGGTCGTCCGCGCCCGGCCGTTGACGTCGGTGGTGCCGGTAGTCGGCGCCACCGAGCCATCGGTGGCCGTCCAGTTCACGGTCGCGCCAGGCACCACATTCGCGAAGCTGTCCTTCGCCTGCACGACGAGCTGGACCGGCAGCGGCTTGCCGGCGGAGTCGGACTGCGCGTCACCCGAGTCCTTCGCGAGCGTCAGGATCGCGGTCGGCGTGCCGGTGGCCGAGAAGACCACGGGGGTGAGGCTCGCGACGGTCGCCGTCACGGAATTCGCGCCGACCGTCTGGCCGAGACGCCAGCTGGTCACACTCGCGATGCCCGAGGCGTTGGTGACCTGGCTCGGACCGGTGAGGCTGCCACCTCCACTCGCGACGGCAAAGGTCACCGTGACGCCCGCGAGCGGCGCGCCACCGGCATCCTTCACGAGCACCGAGGGCGGCGCAGCAACGAGCGCGTTCACCACCGCGTTCTGCGAGGTGGCAGAGTTCGCGGTGACCGTGGCCGGTGCCGCAGTCACCCCGGTCGCGGTGAAGGTCACTGGAGGCAGGCTGGCCACCGTGGCGGTGAGCGTGTTCGGTCCAGGCGTCGCGCCCACGGTCCAGCTCAGCACCGTGGCGACACCAGCGCCGTTGGTCGTGGCGCTACCACCGGTGAGGGAGCCGCCGCCGGTGACAACGGCGAAGGTGACCGCGACACCAGGCACCGGATTGGAGTTGGCATCGAGGACCAGCACCGAGGGCGGAGCGCCGACGGCGGTCCCGACCGTCGCATTCTGGGTGAGTGGCGAGTTGGCGGTCACCGAGGCGGGCGGTCCGACGACCGTGGTCGCCGTGGCGGAGAAGCTGACTGGCGATCCGGTGAGGCCGGCGGAGGTCGCAGTAACGGCGATCGGGCCGGCGCTGCTGCCCGCGGTGAGCGTCGTCTGCGCGAAACCGAGGTTGTCCGTCGTGGTGGTCGTGGGCGCGACGCTGGTGCCGGAAGGCCCGCTGACCACCGCAAAGGTGACCCCGATGCCGGCGACGGGATTGCCGAGTGCATCCTGCACCTTCACCACCAGCGGCAGCGCGGCGGCGCTGCCCGCCGGCACACTCTGCCCATCGCCGGTCACCTTGATGATGGCACTGGCCGCGGGGGCCCATGCGACGGTCCCGGTGGCCGAGAGGCCACCGGGCGTCTTCGCGGTGATCGTGACGCTGCCCGTGCCCGTGGCCGGAGCGGTCACGCTTGCCTGACTGAAGCCGGTCGACTGGGGCGTAATGAGGCTCGAGTCACTCGACTCGAAGGACACCGGGACCCCCGTGATGGGAGTCAGGCCTTGCCAGACCGTGGCGCTGATCGTGGCGCTCTGCCCGTTGCCCAGCGTGGTCGTCGCCGGAATGGTGACCGAGTCGGCGGTGCTGCCCGGACCGGTGTACGTCGGCGTCAGCGGGGTGGTCTGCGTCGCCTGGCCGGCGGTCGCGGTGACCGTGCCGGTGGTGCGGTAGTACTCGACCCCGCCGCCGCGCACGATCGCGGTGAAGGTGAACTGCTCCGTGGCGCTCTTCAGGTCGACGGAGAGCGTGATGAGAAGCTGCCCCCCGCTCTGCTGGAACTGCTGGGCGGTCAGCGTATCGCTGAACGCCAAGCTGTTGTCGGAAACCCGGCGAAGGTCGAGGATGACCTCGTCCACGGGGATCGGAAATGCTCCCCCGGCCCGGAAAAAGGCCGTGGCATCGATGGTACTCTGGGCGGTCCAGTGGGGGGCGAGCGCGCTGTCAGTGGAGCACGTCGTCAACAGTGTCGCGCCGAGGAGTACACGAGCGACGCGACCGATGGCACTCCAGCGGCGGACGGCAGAGATCAAGGATTGCACGGGGGTTGTGAGGTAAGCTGAAGCTAGGAGGCCGTTTGGCAGGTGTCAAACGGGACATTCTGGCCCGCGGCGCTCCGGCGAATCGCCGGCTATGCTGGAAGCCCCGTGCCAGCCGGCACCGGCAGCCAGAGCCGCGCCCGGCACCCGCTGCGGTCCGTTCGATTCTCGAGCCGGAGCGTCCCGCCGTGGGCCTCGGCGATCTGCCGCGACAGCGCGAGCCCGATCCCGGAGCCGCCCGGTTTCGTCGTAAAGAAGGGAACGAAGAGATTGGTCGTTTCGCTCAATCCGTCTCCTTCATCCTCCACCACGACTTCAACCCCGCTGGCGAGCGCCTGCCAGCCGACCCGGACGCCCCCGCCCCGTTCCGTCACCGCATCCGCGGCGTTGCGGACCAGGTTGATGAGCAGCTGATCCAGCTGATCGCCGTCGGCGCGGAGCACCATGCGCGGCCCGGTGACCACCCCCACCGCCACCCGGGTCTCCAGGGCGGAGACTCTGCGAATCCACGGTTCGACCTCGACGGCGCCGAGCCGGGGACGCGGCAGCCGGGCCAGCCGGGCATAGGCTGCCATGAATCGGCCGAGGGCATCGGCACGCTGGCCGATGATATCGAGACCCTGACGGAGATCCTGGGCGTCTTCTGCCGAATCACGGCCGCGCTCGAGAATCGCACGAAGGCTTCCGGCAAGCGAACGAATCGGAGCGAGAGAATTGTTGATCTCGTGGGACAGCACCCGGACCAGTCGCTGCCAGGCCAGGCGCTCCTCCGCCTGCAGGGTGCGGCTCAGGTCGGTGAGCACCACGAGCTGGTGTTCGCGGCCATCCTGACGGAAGCTGCTGCGCCGAAGCTCCCACCGCCCCGGTTCGCGCCCGCTCCGCTCGAGCACGCGGGGCGAGTCCCCGACCAGACACTCCGCCAGCCCGAGGTCCCCGGCGCTCCGCCCCAGCAGCCGTTCGACCGTCTGCCCCAGAAGCCGCTCCCCGCGCCGGTTCACCAGGCGCAGGCTGCCATCCCCATCAAAGGCGAAGATCGCCGCGTCGATCTCCGCGATGACCGTGCGGAGCAGCGCGGACGCCTCGAGCGCGCCGAGCCGCTGGCCGCGAAGAGTCTCGGCGAGGGCGTTGGCCTCGAGGTAGACGAGCCCCAGCGCATCGTCGGCATCCGCGCCGCGCGCCCGGAGGGAGTAGTCGCCCTCGCGGAGCGCGGCGAGCACGTTCGACAGCGTCTGGAGAGGACGGATGACCCGATCCTGCAGTACCAGCAGACCGATGCCGAGCCCGCCCAGCGTGAAGAGTGTCCCGGTCCATTGCGCCCGCGCGGAGAAGTCACCCCGCCACAGCACCAGCAGCGCCACGAGGACAGCGGGCAGGGCGGTGATGGTGGCGATCAGGAGGACGCGGCGGGGGTGGGAGCGCATGGCGCGTCGCGATCAGGCGCGCGGCCAGGGACAGCGCGGACTAGAGGCCATACCGCTCCAGCCGACGGTACATCGCGCTGCGCGAGAGGCCGAGCGCCCTGGCGGCGTCGGTCACGTTGCCCCCGGAGCGCGCCAGCGCCTTCTGCACCAGCAGCTTCTCGACCTCTTCGAGCGTGAGCTGGTCGAGCCGGACCGCGGTGTCCGCGGGTGGCGCGAGCGAGAGATCCGCGACCCGGATCTCGCTGCCGTCGGCGAGGAGCACCGCCCGCTCGATGGTGTGATCGAGCTCCCGCACGTTGCCGGGCCAGCCGTAGCGGAGGAGCGCTTCCATCGCATCGGGCCGGAAGTTCGCGAGCGCCTTCCGATACCGTGTGGCATGCCGATGCAGAAAGCTCGCGGCGAGGAGCGGAATGTCCTCGCGCCGGTCGCGGAGCGGCGGAATCCGGATCTCGATGGTGTTGAGCCGGTAGACCAGGTCCTCGCGAAAACGTCCGGCGGCAACTTCACCGGGCAGCTCCGAATTCGTGGCCGACAGCACGCGCACGTTCACGGTGCGTGTCTTGGACGACCCCACCCGCTCGAGCTCACCTGTCTGCAGGACGCGGAGCAGCTTGGCCTGCTGGGAGAGGGTGATGTTGGCGATCTCATCGAGGAAGAGCGTCCCGCCGTCGGCGAGTTCGAAGCGCCCGATCCGGTCGGACTTGGCGTCGGTGAAGGCTCCCTTGAGGTGGCCGAACAGTTCGCTCTCGAACACGCCCTCGGAGAGACCGCCGACATTCACCGTGATCATGGGCCGGGTGGCGCGTGCGCTGGCCGCGTGCAGCCAGCGGGCCGCGACCTCCTTGCCCACCCCGTGCTCGCCGAGGATGAGCGCGTTCGCATCGGAAGGAGCGACCCGCTCCATCAGACGGGCCACCTGACGCATCGCCGGGGACTCCGCGACGAGATCGGGCAGCCCTTCGCGTCGCAGAGTCTGGTTCTCGCTCTCGAGGCGCTGGCTCCGCTTGAGCGCCCGCCCCAGTTCGACCTGGGTGCGGAGCAGCGCCACGAGCCGGGTGTTGTCCCACGGCTTCTCGAGGTAGTCGCGCGCGCCGCGCCGCATCGCCTCGACCGCCCCTTCGACACTCCCATACGCGGTCATCACGACCACCGGCAGCTGCGAATCGAGCAGCTGGATCCGGCTCAGCAGATCGAAACCCTCCATCCCCGAGGTGGTGTCCCGGGTGTAATTCAGATCCATCAGGAGGACGTCGAAGTCGCTGCGCTCGAGCGAGGCCAGCACCGCCCCGGGCGAGGCAACGGTGTCGACCACGAAGCCTTCGCCCTTGAGGAGGAGGCGAAGCGCCTGGAGGATGTCCGGCTGATCGTCGGCGACGAGTATTCTGGGTGTGGAGGACGGCATACCGGGACTAATCTAGTGCGCCGCGCGATCCCGCAACCGGCGCACCAGCTTGAGGCCGGACCAGGTCTCGTCCACGGCGCACACCTTCACGTCCACGAGGCGGCTGGCGAGCGCGAGCGCGCGCACCTCGGCCTCGGTCACATCGGTCGGGACACCGGAGCGCTGTTTGGGCCAGGAGACCCACAGCATCCCCTGGTCATCGAGGACGCGTTCGGCACGCCGCAGCAGCGATCGGAGGGTGGTGCAGTCGCGCACGAAGAGGTGGATGAACGACGCATGCGCCGGCAGGCGGGTGGTGACCGTGACGCCTGGCGGCAGCGGCGTGACCACGCTGGCATAGGGCCACGGAGCCCCGAGCACCACGGCCCGCACACCAGGCGAGAGGCCCAGCTTCTTCGGCAGCGGTGTGCCCGAGTACCCCGCCGGCATCAGACCACCCACCCGTCCTTCAGGCGGACGATGCGGTTGCCGTAGGTCGCGTTCTCCTCGGAGTGCGTGACCTGGATGATCGTCGTCCCTTCGCGGTTGAGCTTCCGGAAGAGGTCCATGATCTCGCGGCCCTGCTCCGAATGGAGATTCCCCGTCGGCTCGTCCGCGAGGAGCAGCGGCGGCCGGGCGATCACGGCTCGCGCGACCCCCACAAGCTGCTGCTGGCCCCCGGACAGCTGCGACGGGTACAGGTCCTTCTTGCCGACCATCTGGAACCGGTCGAGGGTGTCCGCGACGAGGGCCGCGCGCTCGCTCCCCTTCATGTTCCGGTAACTCAGTGGCACCTCGAGATTCTCCGCCACCGTCAGATCATCGAGGAGGTGGTACTGCTGAAAGACGAACCCCACGCTGCGCCGCGCGAGATCGGCCCGGACCTTGGGCTTCAGACTGTGCACCGGTTCTCCCTGGAGCCAGTACTCGCCCCGGAAGTCGGCATCGAGCATGCCGAGGATCGAGAGCAGGCTGCTCTTCCCGGCGCCGGAGGGCCCCATGATGGTGACGAAATCGCCGGCGGCGATCTCGAGCGAGATGCGCCGCAGCACGAAGGTGGGCGACGGCTTGGTGTCGAAGGACTTCTCGACGTCGACGAGGCGGATCAGAGAGGACTCCCTGCGCTGGGAAGTGGACGGACGCCCCGCGAGCGGCGCGTCCGGTGACCGCTCATTCGGAGCGGAGGGCCTGCATCGGGTCGACACCAGCGGCACGCCGCGCGGGCAGCGCACTGGCGGCGATCGCCGTGACCATCAGGACCGCGGCACTTCCGCCTAACGTGAATGGATCGTACGGCGCGACACCATACAGCAGCGCCCGGAGCGCCCCGCCCGCGGCCGCGGCACCCGCCAGGCCGAGGCCCAGGCCGATGACGACGAGCCGGAGGCCATCCCGGACGACCAGCCGCATGAGGGCGTCGGGCGCAGCGCCGAGCGCGAGCCGGATACCCAGCTCCTGCGTGCGCGCGCGCACCGCGTAGGCCAGCACGCTGTAGAGCCCGAGCCCCGCCATGACCAGCGCGACCAGCGCATAGATGCCGAAGAGACTGGCTCCCAGGCGGAAGTCACGATAGGCCGGCTCGAGGAGTTCGTCCAGCGGCCGCACCTGCACGTAGGGAAGTCCGGGAACGGCTGACTGCAGCAGCCGGCGCAGATCCGCCGCAATCGCCGACGCGGGTCCGCGGGTGCGGAGAAAGAGGGTCAGGTGCCGGGTCGTTGCGCTTGGCGGCGGAAGCGGCACGTAATAGATGGATTGCGGATCCTCCTGCGGACTGTAGCGCACCCCATCCCGAACCACCCCGATCACCTGGGTGCAGCTCGTGGCGTCCTTCCCGAGCAGGAGGCACTGGCCGAGGGGATCCTGATCGGGGAAGTACCGCTTCGCCATCGTGGCACCGATCAGGGCGACGGCCGGCGCTTCGCGCCGATCCTGCGCGGTGAAGCCGCGGCCGCGCTGGATCGCGAGACCCATCGTGCTGAAGTAGTCGGGCGTGGTCTGCTGGATGTAGGGTCCTCCACTCGAGAACTTCGGCAGGGAATCACGCCCCTGGATCCGGAGCCGCTGCACCATGCTCCAGCCGAAGGGCTCGCCATTGTTGATGGCCACCGACGCGACCCCCGGATGCGCGCGGGCAGCCTCGGCCATCGTCTCGAACGCCTGTCCCGTCGCCAGACCGCTGAACCCGACCGCGGCAGGGTCGACCGTCGCCATCAGCACGTGGGACCGATCGTACCCGACATCGATGGCGAGCACGTTGCGGAGACTCCGCAGAAACAGCCCCGCGCCCACGACGAGCAGCACACTCAGCGCAACCTGCGCCACCACCAGCCCGGCGCGCAACCGGGAACGCCGGAACCCGCTGCCCCGCCCTCCCTCCTTGAGCACCGGCGTGAGATCGCTCTTCGTCACCTGGATCGCGGGGACCAGGCTGGAGAGCAGCGCGGCGACCGCCGTCGCCACCATCGCGATGAGGAACACCCGACCATCGGTCGTGAAGCGCTCGGCCATGGCCGTCGGCAGCACATACCCACGGAGGAGGCCGACGCCCCAGGAAGCGGCCACGAGCCCCGCCACGCCCGCGATGACGGCGAGGAGCGCTCCCTCGATGAAGAGCTGTCGCACCAGTCGGCCCTGCCCCGCCCCGAGCGCCTTGCGCACGGCGAGCTCGCGCGCCCGGCCGAGGCCCCGGGAAAACATGAGGTTCGCGACGTTGGCGCAGGTGATGAGCAGCACGAGCAGCGACATGCCGGCGAGCCATCGCGCCAGTGCGGCGGAACTGCTGTAGTCGGGGCCGGCGGCGGCGAGGATGGGACCGAACTCGACGTGCTGAAAACCGTTGGCGACGGTCGAATCGCTGCGTCCCGCATGGATCAGCGCAGTGGCCTCCGACTCGGCCTGCACCCGGTCGACCCCCGGGGCCAGGCGCGCGATGAGGCTGATGAAGTACCACCCGCGATCGGTCCGATAGTCGTCGCCATTGATGCGGCGAGCAAGTCCGGTGAACGGAACCCAGAGGTCCGCCGCCTCGTACTCACCGCCATCGAACGCGGGGGGCGCAACACCGACGATGGTATAGGTCTGGTCGTCCAGCGCCAGCGGCTTGCCGAGCACATCCACGGCGCCGCCGAAACGGCTTCGCCACAGCCGCTCGCTCAGCACAACGACCGGGACGCCGGCATCGGCGCGATCGTCATCGGGCGTGAGCAGCCGACCCAGCAATGCCCGGGTGCCGAGCATCGGGAAGTACCGTCCCGTCACACCCGAAAGCGAGACCTGCGCCGCGTCCGCTCCCCGGCCGAGTGAGGCACTCGCGTTGTACTGCGCCGCGATCGTCGAGAAACTCTTCGCCGCCCCGAGGTCGGTGAAATCGGGAAAGCTCACCGAGGAATTGCGCCACTCCCCGAACTGCGGGTTGCGGTGATGGAAGAACAGCCGCACCAGCCGGTCGGGGGCCTCGACTCCGGCCGGCGGCCGGAAGAGCAGCATGTCGAGCACACTCGTCAGTGCGGTCACCGCCCCGATGCCGAGCCCGAGTGTGAGGACCACGGTCAGGGTGAATCCCGGTGCGCGGTACAGCGCTCGGAAGGCCTGCTGCAGATCGGAGAGCATGTCGGTTCCGGATTTCGGGTGATGGGGCTAGTCGGTCCGTAGCGCGACGATCGGATCCAGCCGTGCCGCCCGGCGCGCGGGCACCCAGCAGGCGAGTGCAGTGACGGCAAGCAGCAGCAGCGGGATGACGATGAAGGTGACCGGGTCGGTGGCCGTGACCCCGAAGAGCATGCTGCGGAGAATCCGCGACACCGCGAGTGCCGCGAGCAGCCCGATGCCGAGGCCGACACCGGCGAGCCGGACACCCTCGCGCACCACGAGGCCGAGCACCTGGCCCGGGCCAGCCCCGAGCGCAAGGCGGACGCCCAGCTCCCGCGCGCGCTGCGTGACGGAGTAGGACATCACCCCATACAGACCGATGGCCGCGAGGGATGCCGCGAGCACGGAGAACGCCGCGAGCAGCAGCATCGCGAAGCGGCGCGGACCGGTGGTCCCTTCGATCAGTTCGTCCATCGTGCTGATGTTGGACATCGGAAGGTCGGCGTCGACCGAGGCGACGGCCTGCTTCAGCTGCGGAACCACCGCAGCGGGATCGCCACTCGTCCGCACCGCATAGGCAAGGAAGGGCAGCCCACCCTGCTGGATCGGGAAGTAGATCTGAACGCGAGGCTGGGCATCGAGGCCCTCGTGCATCGTATGCCGGACCTCCCCGACCACGTTGAGCCACGCGATGCTGCTGTCACTGAGGTTGTTGAAGGTGATCCGCTTGCCGATCGGGTTCTGCTCGGGCCAGTAGCGCCGGGCCATCTCCTCGTCGACGATCACGACCGGCACGCTGCCGGCACGGTCCTGATCGGTGAACTGGCGGCCGCGAAGCAGTTCGACCCCGAGCGTGGGCAGGAACTCCGGCGTCACGTTCCGCATGTCACCCCAGGGCATCGGCGCGTTCGCCGCCGGCTGGAAGCCCTCGACGTTGAAGCTCGCCGTCGCCCAGGATCCGCCGAAGGGCATCACCGATGTGCCGCCCGCACTGCGCACACCCGGAACCGCCTTGATCGCCTGGGTCAGCCGGTTGAGCGCGGCAATCTGCAGGGTGTCACTTGGATACTTGACGCGGGGCAGCGCCACGTTGAAGGTGAGCAGATGATCGGGCTTGAATCCCGGATCGACGCCCACCAGACGACTGAAGCTCCGGATCAGGAGGCCGGATCCCGCCAGCAGCATCAGCGCGAGGGCGACCGTCGCCACGACGAGACTCCGCCGCAGCGCGAGCCCGCCCCGGTCGGCGGAGGCCCCCCGCCCCCCGTCCTTGAGGGTCTCCTGCAGGCTGCCCCGCGCCACCCGGCTCGCCGGGGCGAGGCCGAACACGACGCCGGTGACGAGGGAGACGCCTAACGCGAACAGCAGGACGGTGCCGTTGAGATGCACGTCATCCGCTGCCGGGAGCCCGCGGCCGCCGTTGAGGGTGAGCAGTGCGGGAACGCTCCACACGGCGAGCAGCACCCCGAGCAGCCCGCCGGCCAGAGCAAGCAGGAGGCTCTCCGTCAGGAGCTGGCGGATGAGCGCGGCGGGTGACGCGCCGAGGGCGACCCGGACAGCGACCTCGCGATGCCGGGACGCTGCCCGCGCGAGCTGGAGGTTCGCGACATTGGCGCAGGCCACCAGCAGGACCAGGACGACCGCGCCCAGCATGAGGTAGAGCGCGTGGCGGAGCGGGCCGCGCGACTTCTCATTGAGAGAGGTCGTGACCAGGCCCCAGTCGGGACTGAACCGGTTCGGACTCTCCGCCCGCAGCTGCTGCCCGTACGCGGCCAAATCGGCGGACGCCTGTTCCACCGTGGCTCCGTCTCGCAGCCGCCCGGTGAAGGGGAGATACTCGTTCGTCCAGCGGTCCGGGGCGGCCTGCTCGGGCGTGAAGGTCAGCGGGACCCAGAACTCCGCGGTGCGATTCCAGAAATCGACGAACTCCGCCGGCATGACGCCCACGATCTCGTACTGTTCCCCATCGAGGATCGCCCGCTGGCCCAGGACGGCGGGATCGGCCCCGAAGACGCGCTGCCACATCCCCTGACTCAGCACCGCGATGCGGGGGTGGCCCGGTTCCGCGTCCTCGGGCCCGATGGCTCGGCCAAGCCGCGGCGCGACGCCAAAGACCGTGAAGAACTCCCCCGAAACCTGCGAACCGGTGATCCGCGCCGGGTCGCCGTGACCGGTCAGCGTCGGCACCCAGCCGTTCTCGACCGCCGCGGCCTCGAACAGGTTGTTCCGCTGGCGATAGGCCAGGAAGCCCGGTACCGAGACCGAGGTGTGGAGATCGTTGAGACTGGGGTAGTGATGCTCCACGGTGACGAGCCGGTCCGGGTGGCGATACGGCAGTGGCCGCAGCAGCACGGTGTCGATCACCGAGAAGATCGCCGTATTGGCACCGATGCCGAGCCCCAGGGTGAGGACGGCCACGGTGGTGAACCCGGGGCTGTTCCGGAGGCCCCGGAGGGCGTAGCGAAGATCCTGCAGGAATCGATTGCCCATGAGACGATGCTCCTTTGCGAATGGCCTGCGGCCACGGAGTTTCCGCCTGGGAGTGCCCTACTCGGCGCGGAGCGCCACCATCGGGTCGACGCGGGCGGCCCGCCGGGCCGGGATCCAGGTCGCCACCAGCGCGACCACGCCGAACAGCGCCGCTCCGCCTAACAGAGCAGCGGGTTCGACCGGCGCCAGCCCGAAGAGAATCCGCCCGGCCACCACGCCGGCCGCGACCGCCAGGAGGAGCCCGGCCCCTACCCCGATGGCGACGAGCCGCATCCCCTCGCCGATCGCGAGACGGACCACCGCGCGGGAGGCCGCGCCGAGGGCGAGTCGGATGCCGAATTCGCGCCGCCGCTGGTGCACCCCGTAGGCGACGACGCCGTACACGCCGAGCGAAGCCAGCAGCATGCCGAGGACGCCGAAGGCGGCGACCGCGAATCCCCCCGCCCGCGCGGGGAGGAGCGCCAGGGATAGCGCCTCGCGAAGCGAACCGAGATCCTCGACCGGGAGCCCGGGACCGAGCTCGCGGACGAGGCTCCGGACCGCCCCACTCAACTGGAGCGGATCTCCCCGCCCGCGGACGACCAGTGTGGTCCGGTGCGCACTCACCTGCTCGACGGGGACGTAGAAACAGGGCCGTGGGACCTCACCCGGCTGTCCGTACGCGACATCGCCCGCGACACCAACGACGGTAAACCATGGGCCGGCGTCACCGCGGAAGCTGAGCCGGTGCCCCAGGGCGCTCTGCCCAGGCCAGTACCGGATCGCGAATGCGGCACTCACCACGACGACGCCGGGCGTGTTCGCCCGATCAGCATCGGTGAAGCTGCGACCCTCCAGGAGCGGCACGTCGAGCGCCTCGAACAACCCCGGCCCTGCGGCGATCCGACCGACTTCCATGTCCTCGCCAGGCTGGGAGGCGTACCCTTCCACCGTCACGCCGGATCGATTCCCCGAGAGCGAGAGCGGCAGCGTCTCCGTCAGCCCGGCCGCCGTCACACCCGGAAGCGACCGGACCCGCTCGGCCAGTTGCCGCTGGAACAGATGACCCCGTTCGCTGTTCCATCCGGTCAGCCCCCAGTCCGTCGACAGCACCAGGCCGTCCCGAGCCCCGAAACCCGGATCGATCGCCGCCGCCTTCATCACGCTGCGGCCGAAGAGCACCGCGAGCGCGAGCAGGGGAAGGGCGAAGGCGACCTGCGTCACGACGAAGAGTCCCCGGAGACGGGACCGGCCGGCGACGATGGGGCCACCCTGGTCCTTGAGGGCGGGCACCAGCGAGGGCCGGGTGACCTGAAGCGCCGGGGCAAGTCCGAGAATGGCTGCGGCCACGAGTGTGACCGCGACCGTGAACGCCACGACGCGGGGGTCGAGCGAGAGGTCGAGCGCCACCGGGACCGGGACCGGCAGGTGGATGGCCGGGACGAGGCCGTTGAGCCAGGCGGCCGCCAGCAGTCCCAGCCCGCCGCTTGTGGCGGCCACCAGCAGACTCTCGGTAAGGAGCTGGGCAACGAGACGCCCGCGGGAGGCGCCTAACGCTATGCGGATGGCGATCTCCCGCCGGCGCGCGAGGGCACGGCTGAGGGAGAGGTTCGCCACATTGGCGCAGGCGATGAGCAGCACGGCCCCGACCACGAGGAAGAGCAGCAGCGACGCCAGCAGCACGGGCGTCCGCGCATCCGGGAAGAGCCGGGCCTCGGCCTCGGGCAGCACGGTGATCCCGCGCGGGTCGCCACGCAGGGTGGTCCACTCGTCATGCGCCCGCTCGGACAAGGTGCGTGCCGCGGCGGCCGCCTGGTCCTGCGCCTCACCGATCGACCGGCCGGCCGCCAGGTGCCCATAGAGGAAAAGCGAGCGGTTGCCGCGTTCCGCGAAGAAGTCGTTGCCGGGATTGATCGCCGGAGAGGCACCGAACGGCACCCACGCTTCCTGACCGATACCACGCAGCACGCCGGCGAAGCCCGGTGCGGCTACGCCAACGATGGTAAAGGGCTGCCCGCCGATCTCGACCCGACGACCCACGACGCCGCGGTCGGCACCGAACTGCGACGTCCAGAGACCGTGGCTGAGGACCACCACATTGGCATCCGCGCCGGGCCGGTCCTGGTCCGGGGTGAAGCCACGACCGGCGCTCAGCGGGATCCCCAGGCCGTTGAAGAAGTCCGCCGAAACCAGGCCCGCAACAATCCGCCTGGTCTCGGCACCCTCGGCCAGGCTCGTGGGGATCAGTTGCAGGCCGACGATGTGATCGAACGCGGGAATGGCCTGACGGAAGTCGGTGAGATCGGGATAGCTCGAGGCCCCGAACCGCGTCCCGCTGAAGTCGCTGGTGTAGAGCGCGGCGACCCGTTCCGGCTCGGCGACCGGGAGCGGCTTGAGCAGCAGCCCGTTCACGATCGTGAAGAGGACCGCATTCCCCGCGATGCCGAGCGCGAGCGACAGGACAGCGACGAAGGTGTAACCGGGACTCCGCAGCAGCCCGCGCAGGGCGTAGCGGAGATCCTGTCGTAGGATGTCCATCGAGCACCTCGGAGTCGGGCGCGGGGGCGAGCGCCCCCGCGTTACTGCTTCAGTGCGGCGGGCCTCAGTGCTGCGCGAGCTCGGCGACCTTGTCCTCGACGACCCGGCCGTCGAAGAGGTGGATCGCCCGGTCGGCATGAGCGGCATAGCGCGGATCGTGCGTCACCATGCAGATCGTGGCGCCACCGCGGTGCAGCTCCTGGAGCAGCCCCATGACCTGCTCACCGTTGGTCGAGTCGAGGTTGCCCGTCGGCTCGTCCGCCAGGAGAATGAGCGGCTCGCCCGCGACGGCGCGTGCCACCGCGACGCGCTGCTGCTGACCGCCAGAGAGCTGCGAAGGGTAGTGCTTGACCCGGTGCGACATGCCGACCTTCTCCAGCGCGGCCAGCACCCGCTGGCGGCGTTCGGCGGCCGGCATGCCCCGGTAGGTGAGCGGGAGTTCGACGTTCTCGAAGACCGTGAGGTCGCCGATCAGGTTGAAGGCCTGGAAGATGAAGCCGATCTCCCGGTTCCTGATCCGCGCCCGCTCCGCGGGTGACAGCTGCGCCACCGGCTTGCCGTCGAGCCAGTACTCGCCGCCCGTCGGAGTATCGAGCAGCCCCAGCAGTGAGAGCATGGTCGTCTTGCCGCAGCCGGACGGGCCGGAGATCGCGACATACTCTCCGCGGCGGACTTCGAGGTGGATCTCCGCGAGCGCGTGGGTTTCCACCTCGTCGGTGTAGAACACCTTCTTGATTCCGTCCAGTCGGATGAGCGGCGACTCGTTCGTGGTCATGCGGGCTCCCGGCCTCGATTGGCTGATGATTGATGACGTCCGGCTAGTGCAGCCGGACGCGTTCCACGGCATCCCAACGCGACATGTCCGACAGGATCACCACGTCCCCCACGGCCAGACCCCGGATGATTTCGATGGTGTTGACCGAGCTGCGGCCCAGATCGATCCGGACCCGCTCCGCTTCGTTGCCACCGGGCAGCAGCCGGAAGACGCCGACGGTCGAATTGGCCTGGCCATACGCCGGGCGACCGACATGCAGCACATTGTCGAGACGCTCGATCTCGATCGTGCCGTCCACGCTGAGGTCCGGTCGCGCCCCGCGCGGCAGCGCACCTTCGAGTGTGACATCCACCGTGACGGTTCCGTTGAGGGAGGCCGGGTCAATCCGCACGACGCGTCCCTTCACGATTCCGTTTCGAGTGTCAATCGAGGCGACCTGCCCGATCGTCACGTCCTTGGCCTGGGTCTCCGGAATGCGCAGCACCGCCTTGAGCCGTTCCGGCTGCACCACCTTCGCGAGCAGCGCGCCGGAGATCGCCCACTGGCCCACCTCGAGCGGCAGCTCCTGAAGCACGCCGTCGGATCCGGCGCGCACGACCATCGAGTTCACCATCGAACGCTGGAAGTCGGCGACCGCCTTCAGCCGCTTCGTCTGCTCGACCTGCACCGAGAGCTGCTCGGCAATGTTCGCCGTGTAGATCTGCAGGCGCTGCTGCTCGACCTGGAGCCGTTCCGTGAGCTCCTCCGCATGGTCCCGCGAATGGGCATAGTCGGAACTCGAAATCAGGTTCTGGCTCGCCAGCTCCGAATCGGCCACCGCCTTCCGGATCGCGTCGCGGTACTCCGAGCGCACCGACGCGACCACGCCGGCCTGATTGAGACGCTGGGTCTCCAGCGTCGTCTTCAGCGATAGCAGCTGCGACTCGGCATCCGTGAGCTGTCGTTCCGCCTGCAGCAGCTGGATCTGGACGTCGGGATTGCTGAGTTCGAGCAAGATGGTGCCGGCCGTGACCCGCGCGCCCGGCTGGACCGGCTTCTTCTCCACCCGCCCCGGCGTCACCGCCGAGACCCACCGGATCTGCTCGGGGACCAGCGTACCCGGCCCTCGTACCTCGCGAACCATCGGCCCCTGACGGACGGTATCCATCCAGAGCGTGCCCCGCTCCACGGAAGGAGCGGCCGGCTTCAGCCGGCTGAGGCCAACCGTCACCACGATGAGCCCAAGGCACGCCCCTCCTATATAGAGGATGCGCTTGCGGTCAGGCTTCTTCTCTCGGGCGATATCCAAACGATGCCTCGCTCGTCACGGCTGACGGATGATGACGGCCTGCGGATTCCGAGAACACTCCCCGGGTAAGGTAAGAAGCGTGCCGCGGATCGCGTGCTCTCCGTATTGCGCAACTGCCCCGCCTGCAAGCGCTTGAGGAAGCACGCAGGGAAGGCCGTCGGCGCCGCGCGTTCGCTCATGGGACTGACTGTCCCATTACCGGACACCACTGATCCCCAAGTGAGGCGGTGTCGCCGATCGCCCTTACTTCGTCACCAGCCCCGAGGTACCTTGGGCCGCATTGCCGTCGGCCATTGCGATCTCGAATCCGCCACCGATATCCAGGATCCGCTCGCCGCTCTCAGCCGCGCAGGTGCTGGGAGCCATTCCCGTTTCCAACGTGAGCCATGCGACGCCCTGACCTGAGACTCCTCGTCCTGCTTGCGGCACTCGGCTGCGCCCACAGCGAACCGTTCGTTCCTCGGGACAACGGAACCGGCGGGCCGCAGAACGCCCAGCCTCCCGTTCAACTCACCTTCAATCCCGGCATGGACCTGACGCCGTCCTGGAGTGCGGACGGCGCCTCGATCCTCTACACGTACGAGTTGTTCGGACGTTCGGACGATGACCGCTGCATTGGTCGAATGCCGGCGCTCGGCGGGACCAGAACACTCGAGAAGTGCGGTCTCGGAGACCCCTCCCGCACCCAGGTCAACTCGCTCGAATCCCCGGCACTCGCACCCGACGGTCGCCTGGCCTGGGTGGAATTCGCGGGACCGGCCGGGCGCATCAATCCCGCGAGCGGTGGCATCCGCGTCGGGGCGCCGACGCCCAGCGACACCGGTACCCTCGTGCGATCGCTGCCTTACACTGCGCCCAGCGGGAACCTGCACGCCACGGCGACCGACCTGCAGTGGCTCGATCCCTCCACCCTGGTCTACATCGGATCCGACGTCGCCTACGTCCTCGCCTGCTCCGGCTGCAAGTTCGACACCCTGCTCGTCGGTTCCGAAATCACCCGTCTCGATCTCGGAACTTCGCCGGCCACGGTCAGCGTGATTCCCGGGACGTTCGGCGCGACGTCGCTCTGGGTCGCCCCCGATGGCAGCGCGTACTACTACACGCTCCAGAACGACAGCAACGTCTACCGGCAGGCCGTCGCAGGGGGCGCGGTTACGGTCGCGCACGACTTTGGCGCCGGGCACATCGCGCGGGACATCAGCATCGCGGGAACCGACCTGCTCGCGGTCGTGGACGGTCATGTATTCGTGGCAGCGATTGCGGTCACCGGTAACGTGCAGTGGGACAGTGGAGGCCTGCTCACCAAGGTGGACCTGACCTCCGGTGTGGAATCGCGGCTCCCGGATTTCCACTACTTCTGGCGGCACGCAAGGATCGCTCCGGATGGATCTTCGATTGCGGCGCAGGCCTATCCGCTGACGATCGATACCACCCGCGCCAACACGGGCCAGGTCATCGCCATCGACACCACCATCGCCATCGCTACCGACCTCCGGCTGGTGCAGCCATGACCAGGCATCCTCAGTTTGCTGCGGCGCTGGTGTTCGCGTCGATCGTCACCGCACCACTGGCGGCACAGTCGAACGGCGCGATCGCCGGCACCGTCCGGGAGGCCGAGTCAGGCGGCACCGTCCTCGTGGGCGCGCGGATCACGGTCGACGGCGGCCGATTCGTCACCTCGACGGATGCCCGCGGCACCTACCGCTTCCGGGATCTCAGCGCAGGCTGGCATCGTGTCTCCGCGGCGGCGATCGGCCGGCGGCCCCAGATCCGCGACAGTGTCCTCGTCCGGAGCGGCCAGACGACCCCGCTCGATTTTGCCCTCCGCGCCGACCCGGTCGGCCTCGAGCCGCTCGAGGTGATCGCGCAACGGGTGGACTCGGTCCTCGACCCGCTCGCTGTGCAGGACCAGCAGCGCTTCACCAGCGAGGATCTTCGGCGGCTCCCGGTCTCGAATGTGGATGAGGCCATCGCGCTCTCCTCCGGCGCCGTCGGCGAGAGCTATCGCGGCGGCCGGCTCGGGCAGCAGTCGTTCGTGCTCGATGGTCTCGGGCTCAAGAATCAGCTGGATGCCTCGAGCGGAGCGCTTGGTGTCCGAGTGCCGCCCGACCTGCTCGCCGAAGCGTCGCTGGTGACCAACGGCTTCTCCGCGCGCTACGGCCAGGCGGTCTCGGCGCTCGTGAACCTGGCCACACGCGACGGTGCCGATCGCTGGGGGGGACGCATCGCCTACGAAACCGACCGCCCGCTGGGGCAGAGTGGGGATTTCGGGCTCGACCGCGCCCTCGTGAGTGCGGAAGGACCGGTCATCGGCGGCATCCGCCTCGTCGCCGTCGCGGATCTGTCGGGGCGCCTCGACGCCGATCCCGTCAACGCGCCCGCTCCCACGAACCCGCGCGACCCGCGTCATGCGAACCCCTGGATGCTGCCGCACAACAGCGGCGAGCAGGCCGACCTCGCAGCCAAGCTGACGATTCCGCTCGGCGCCAGGCAGACGCTGCGCATCCTCGGGCTTCACTCGGCCGAACAGCGTCTCCTGTACGATCCCGCCTACAAGTACGACGTGGCGCTTTCTCCCGTGCGGCGGATCACCGGCAACCTCCTGAACGCGCACCTGCAGCGCACCTTCCCGGGTCCCAACATGGTGGCCGACCTGCGCGTCGGGTACTTCGGCCGCGACTTCATCCGGGGTGCAGCGGCATCCACGCCGGACTATCGCTTCGGCGCGTTCACGGGCAAGAAGATCGATATCCTCGACGAGAATCTCGCGCGAGCCCAGGATACCGCTGCGGCGAATGCCCCACTCCCCGGCCTGGACGCGCCCGACTTCAGCAGCAACACGCCCTGGGGCGTGCCGGCGTTCTTCCGCGGCACCGGGCCGCGGGGGGACCTCGCCTGGAATCACTATCGGGAGGTGCGCACCCGACTCGACGTGAGCGTCCCGGCCGGGAGCAGCAGCGACTTCTATTTCGGCGGGGAGTATTCGACCCAGCGCGTGAAGACGTTCCAGCGCACGCTCGGCTACCTCCCGGTCGGGGACAGCGTCCCCGCGGCGAGCGCGGCGAACTTCACTCCGTGGGCGGGGTCGCTCTACGCGGAGGTGCAGGGTCGCTCGAACGATCTGGCGGTAACCGTCGGCGTCCGATATGACCAGTTCAGCGGCCGCAACGACCTGAAGGGCAAGGCGGCGAGGAGCCAGCGGGCCCTCTCACCGAGAATGGCGGTCAGCACCGTGCTCAAGGGCGCGACGTTCGTCGCCAGCTTCGGCAAGTTCCGTCAGGCGCCCGACTATCAGTTCCTGGTCGACGCCGCCTTCGACGACACCACCCGTACCGGGCGCTTCCGCCAGGGCAACCCCGACCTCGGCTTCGAGGAATCGACACAGTACGAGTTCAGCCTCCGGCTCAAGCCGGCGAAATTCGCCTCGGTGCGCGCCAACGTCTACATCCGCCGACTCGACGGCCTGGTCGCCTCGGTGCCCCTCGGGGTCAATCCCGATTCGGCGATCTTCGGCAACGTCGACGCCGGTTCGGTGAAGGGGGGCGAGATCATCGTCGAGCGGGAATTCGCCCACGGCTGGGGTGCACGTGTCTCGTGGAACATCCAGCAGGCGACCGCGAATTCCTCCAACGCCTTCCTCGTCCAGAAGGTCCCTGTCGTTGATCCGGTCACCGGGGATACCACCTTCCCCGCGAAGGTGGAATTCCCGCTCGACTTCGACCGGCGGCAGTCGTTCACCGGAATCGTCACGGGGACGCTCCCCGAGAAGACCGGACCTTCGATCCTGGGCGCGAGGCCACTGGCCGGTATTGAAGGCACGGCGATCCTGCGCTTCGCGACGGGCCTTCCATTCACGCACACCAACACGAAGGGCGACTCCATCATCGGCCTCCCGAATGACGGGCGGCTGCCCTCCACCTCGACGCTGGACGTGCTGCTGCGGCGCCCGATTCGATTCGGCCGTCTGGGAGGAAGCCTCTATCTGGATGTGCGGAACCTGCTCAACCGGCGGAACGTGCTGGCGGTGCGGCGGGATACCGGGCGGCCCCAGGCCACCGGCCCGGTCCTGCAGGCACTGGCGGACTCAGCCTATGCGGCCAATCCCTATCCAATCCCGTACGAGTCGAGCCGCTACCGGCGCTGGGCCGACCTGGACAACAACGGCATGGTGGATGGGCCGGCCGAACTGCGCCCGCTCTACCTCGCGGCGGCCCGGGACTTCGCCCAGCCGCTATTCGCCTATGGCGCGCCGAGGCTGTTTCGACTGGGGGTCGAGTTCATCTTCTAGAACCACTCGCATTGCCACTTCGTCGCCGGCTGATAATTGCAGTGCACCGGGAGAGGGTTGGTGTAGTTGAAGCTGAGCTTGAAGGTGGGGCCGAGCCGTTCGTATTCGATCTCGCTGCCATTCGAAAGATGGGGAATGCCTGACAGGAACTCCGGGACCAGATCCGACAGGTTGAGCGGATAGACGCCGCGATCCGAGCGATAGTTCTCGAGTGTCTGGATGATGGCCGCCGACGCCCGCATGCCCGCCTGGGCATTCGGGCCCTGCCCGGGCGGGAGCGGTTTGAAATAGATCCACGCCCCCGCGACCAGCGCGGCGAGCACCAGCATGAACTTCATCACGGCCTCCTGGAAGCGGGCGAACGACCGTACATGAGCAAGTCGGGTGCCTGATCCGGCTGCCGCCGCCGCTGCTCCGCCTCAAGCCCCGCCCTGGGCGGCTATCTTCCATTCGCTACTGACTTTGCAGGCTCCCCTCACCAGCGCCAACGGCCGAGGCCTTCCGCATGCGCCTGCCCCGCCCCGGGCTGATCCTCCTGCTGCTCGCAGGCTGCGCCGCACCTCCCCCGACTCCGGACGCGCCGAGCGAGGCCGGCTTTCGCGCCCTGCTTGCCCGGGGCAACGGGTCGAACGTCGCGGTGACGTCCGATTCAGCGGAGGACCCGCGTCTCACGACCCGGCTGATGAGCACCCCGATTGCCGAGACGCGCGCGGCCCTCCTGGCGACGGTCGCCAAGATGCCACGCTGGAAGGTCGTGGACTCGACCGGCCCGGTACTCTGGCTGACGCGCACCACGCGGCTGTTCCGGTTTGTCGATGACCTCTACGTCGTCATCGAAGCACGAGGACAGCAGAGTGCCGTGCTGGTGCGCAGCGCCTCCAGAATAGGCGAGAGTGACCTCGGTCAGAATCGTCGCAACATCGCCGAGCTCTGGTCCGCGCTCGGCCGCGGATACGCGTTGAGTCCCGTGTCAGTTCCCTCCGTCTCGCAGAGCCATTGATGAACAACCATTCGATCGCCTTCCTCGGCGTGCTCGCTGCCGCCACGGTCACCACGCTCAATGCCCAGCAGGCGCCCGCAGACGGCCCGCCGCCGGTCCGGGCAGTCTTCGCCATCCTCGACAGCAGCGGCGGGCGCGCCGGCCAGGTCAACGCCGTCCAGAATCCGGATGGGGTCCTCTTCCAGATCCTCGCCACGGGGCTCACTCCCAGAGCGCATGGGCTGCACCTGCACTCGGTGGCGGCGTGTGAACCACCCGCCTTCCAGTCCGCCGGTGGACATCTCAATCCGGCAAACCGGCAGCACGGCGCGAAGAATCCCTCCGGCGCTCACGCGGGAGACCTCCCCAATCTGCTGGCGAACGAACGGGGCGAGGCTCGGGCCCAGCTGCTGATCCCGGGTGTGACGCTCAACCCCGGCCCGCATTCGATCGGCGTCCCTGGGACCGCGCTCGTGATTCATGCGAAGCCGGATGACGAGGTCACCGATCCCACCGGGAACTCGGGCGCTCGGATCGCCTGCGCGGTCATCTCGATCACCACACCCTGAATGCGCCGAGGCCGGGGGCGGGTGAAGGGGTCCCCGTCCAAGGTTCGAGTCTCGCCCCTCACGGTTGCCGATGACCGTGACCGGGAATACTCTCCCCGGGTCCTCTTCGACCAGATGCCATGAACGACCTGCTCGCCGCCCGCACCCAGATGGCCCTCTCCCTCGGCTTCCATATCCTCTTCGCCGTGGTAGGGATCGGGATGCCGCTGCTGATGGTCGTCGCCGAGCGTCGCTGGCTCTCGACGCAGGACCCGATCGACCTCGAGCTGGCCAAGCGCTGGTGCAAGGGCACCGCCATCCTGTTTGCCGTAGGCGCGGTGAGCGGAACCGTGCTGAGCTTCGAACTGGGGCTGCTGTGGCCAGGATTCATGGATGTGGCCGGGCCCATCATCGGCATGCCCTTCTCGCTCGAGGGATTCGCCTTCTTCACGGAGGCGATCTTCCTTGGGATCTATCTCTATGGCTGGGACCGGATCTCCCCGCGGGCACATCTGTGGGCGGGCATTCTCGTCGCCGTGAGCGGCGCGATCTCCGGCGTGTTCATCGTGATCGCCAACGCCTGGATGAACACGCCGACCGGCTTCGACATGGTCAACGGAGTCCCGGCCAACATCGATCCGATCGCCGCCATCTTCAATCCCGCGGCCCTGCAGCAGACGCTGCACATGACTCTGGCCGCGTACGCCGCGACCGGGTTCGCGGTGGCGGGCATCCACGCCTTCCTCCTGCTCCGGGATCCCCTCAACGCCTTCCACCGCCGGGCACTCACGATCGGCATCCTCGTCGGCGCGCCGGCAGCCCTGCTGCAGCCGTTGTCTGGTGACCTCAGCGCCCAGAATGTGGCGCATTACCAGCCCGCCAAGCTCGCGGCGATGGAAGCGCTCTTCACGACCCGTGCTGGCGCCCCGCTCATGATCGGCGGCCTGCCTGACATGGAGACCGGCGAGGTGAAGTTCGGCCTCGAGATCCCCTACGGGCTCTCGCTGCTTGCCTATCACGATCCGCACGCCACGGTTCAGGGGCTCGATTCGATCCCGCGCGCGGACTGGCCCCACGTCCCGACCGTCCACCTGGCATTCCAGATCATGGTCGGCCTGGGGAGTTTCATGGCGCTCGTCGCCCTCTGGAGCCTGACCGTGCTTCTCCGACGGCAGGAACTCGCGGGCAGACCGCTCCTCCTCAAGGCGATCGCCGCCTGCGCTCCGCTCGGCTTCGTGGCGATCGAGGCGGGCTGGACGGTGACCGAGGTCGGACGCCAGCCGTGGATCATCCACGGGGTACTCCGCACCAGCCAGGCCGTCACCCCCATGCCGGGCCTCGTGTACACCATGCTCGGCTTCACGCTGCTGTACGTCTTCCTCGGGATCGTGGTCGCGTGGCTGCTCTACGCCCAGATCCTGCGGAGCCCGCGCCACCAGGAGTGGCACCGTGTCTACTCTCCCGGGACGGCCTGAGCGATGGAATTCCTGAACCCTGCCGTGCTGCTGGCGGGCGCCGTGGTGGTCGCCCTCAACGCCTATGTGGTCCTCGCCGGAGCCGACTTCGGCGGTGGCGTGTGGGACCTCTTCGCGCGGGGCCCACGGCGGGACCGGCAGCGGGATCTCATCGCCCACGCCATCGGGCCGGTCTGGGAGGCGAACCACGTCTGGCTGATCCTCGTGGTGGTCCTCCTCTTCACCTGCTTCCCGCCGGTGTTCAGCCGTATCGCCATCGCGCTGCACATCCCCATCACGCTGATCCTCCTTGGCATCGTGCTCCGCGGCTCGGCGTTCACCTTCCGGAGCTACGGCGGAGACGACGTCCCGACCCAGCGCCGCTGGGGGAGGCTCTTCGCGACGGCGAGTCTGGTCACGCCGCTTCTCCTCGGCGTCGGGGTCGGGACGATTGCGGCCGGGCGGGTACGACCGCCCACGGGCGCCGGCTTCGTCACTGACTACATCAAGCCCTGGCTCTCGCTCTTCACCGCGAGCGTCGGGGTTCTCACACTGCTCCTCTTCGCCTTTCTCGCCGCCGTCTACCTCACCCTCGAGGCGGAGGAGGGCGATGTCCGGGAAGATTTCCGACGCCGGGCGCTGGGGTCAGGGGTGGCGGTCTTCCTCGCGGCGATGCTCACCCTGGCGCTTGCCTGGAACGAGGCGCCGCTGGTGTGGAACGGCCTGGTCACCGCGCCGCGTGCGATCCCGGTGCACCTGCTCACCGGCGCCAGCGCGAGTCTTGCACTCTGGGCCCTGTGGTCCCGCCGGTATGCCCTCGCCCGCACCGCCGCAGTAGCCCAGATCTCGCTCATCCTCTGGGGCTGGGCCTTGGCCCAGTTTCCCTGGCTGCTGCCGCCGTCGCTCGGCATCGCCGAGGCTGCCGCGCCCGCCATCACCCTCAAACTCACCCTGGGCGCCCTGGCACTCGGCGCGGCGGTTCTCTTCCCTTCGCTGTTCTACCTGTTCCGGGTCTTCAAGAGCCAGCCCCGTTAGGCGTGTTCGGCGCGACAGCAACGCGGGCGGAGATCCTCCCGGATCCCCGCCCGCGTTCATTGCTGCCTCCGTGCCGGCCCGGCGACCGGCATCGCCCGGCGTGTCGCCCTGCGATGACGACCGGGCTACTTCACCCCGTGCATGAGCTTGTTGACCAGTGGAGCGGCGATGAACAGGACCGCACCGGCACCGACCAGTGCCCAGAAGCCGAAGGTGTACCCGCTCAGCGCGGACGAGGTCGTCATCCCGCCCTCGCCGCTCACCGCGCTGGCGAAGATGCCGGAGAGGTTGTTGCCGATGCCGATCGAGACGAACCAGCCGCCCATGGCAAGCCCGCCGAGGCGCGAGGGCGCCAGCTTCGTCACCATCGAAAGGCCGATCGGGGAAAGACAGAGCTCACCGACGGACTGAATCGTGTAGACCGCCACGAGCGTCCAGAAGGGGATCTTGCCATCGACGCTTACCAGCTTCGAGAGCGCGAACATGAGCAGCAGGAACGCCAGGCCGTTGAACAGGAGCCCGAGGCCGAACTTGCGGGGGATCGACGGGTTCACGTTGCGCGCCGCCATCTTCACCCAGACCCAGGCCATTACCGGCGCCAGGCCGATGATCGCGATCGAGTTCACGCTCTGGAACCAGGCCGTCGGGAAGGTGAAGCCGCCGAGATTGCGATTGACGATCTGGTCGGCGAGGAAGGTGAACGAGCTTCCCGCCTGTTCGAAGAACATCCAGAACAGGATGTTGAAGACGAAGATGATCATCATGGCGATCACCCGGTCCCGGGCCACCTTCCCTTCCCGGATCGCCTCGGTCATCAGCAGCGCCACGAGGATCACGAAGAGCGCGGAGAGCACGTACTGCAGCGGCTTGCCGCCGACCGCGAGCAGGGCATAGACGCACGGGATCGTCACGAGGGTGCCGAGCATCACGACGAACACGCGATTGATCCCGGTCGCGCCGGGGGCCGGATCGCCGATCCCCTGGAGCTGAGCCCGGCCGATGTAGAACCACACCAGACTGATGAGCATCCCGACGCCGGACGCGATGAACACGAACTTGTAGGCCGGCATCGCCTCGGTGCCGAAGATCGTGCTGGCCAGCCAGCCGGTGAGCAGCGGCGCGAGGAAGGCGCCGGAGTTGATGCCCATGTAGAAGATCGTGAACCCGCTGTCCCGGCGTTCATCCGCGGTGGCGTACAGCCTTCCCACCAGCGTCGAGATGATCGGCTTGAACATGCCGTTGCCGCAGACGATCGTCGCCAGGCCGAACTTGAAGACGGTGGGATCGGGCACGGCGATGAGGAAGAGGCCGATCGCCATGAACAGCGCGCCGATCAGGATCGAGCGCTGGTGGCCGATATACTTGTCGGCGACGTACCCGCCGAGGATCGCCCCCGCGTAGACCAGGGCGAGGTACGACCCGTACGTCAGATTCGCGTCCGCCTGCCCCGACGCGGCCCCGCCGTGGAACTGGGCCACGATATAGAGCACCAGCGCCCAGCGGATCCCGTAGAAGGCGAATCGTTCCCAGAACTCGGACATGAAGAGCATCCAGAGCGGGCCGGGATGGCCCAGGACCTGTCTGAACGGGGGAATGGGGGCTTCGGCCGGGGGCGAACCGACTGCATTACTCATGCACGCTCTCCAGTGGCAGGTGTGATTGTGCGCGCTCGCACAGGAGGCCTCCCAGGACATCCTGGTTGCTCGTCCTGTCCCTCAGGTCCCATCCAGCGGTGTGCTCCAGGTCCACGAACCGGCGCGGTACCGAGTGACCGCGACCGCCAGCAATCCAGTCAGAGGAAGGCCGCCTGCAACGTGGGACGATCAATCAGCTACATGCGGCGGCTCACCGGGGGCGCTGCTTCGGGAATTGGGGTGGTGCGGTCCGTCTGACGTTCAGGGCTCTCTGCCGAGCTTCTTCTTCAGGTGATCCAGCTGGGCCTGGACGGCGGCGTCCATCTGCGAACGGTTGAGCTGATGCTTCAGCAGATCGCCGTCCACATCGGTCTCCGGCCGGCTTCCGCCCGCCGCCTCGAGATCCCGCCAGGCCGCCTCCTGCGCCGGTGTCCGCCCCGCCTCGGTACCCTGCCGGCTGTTGCGGTACTGCAGGGTCAACTCGGCGAGGTCGCGATCGGCGAGCGACAGCTCCTCGCGCTGCGCCGCCAGCTTCTTCTCGAGTACGCTGATCCGTTCCCGGTGTCTCGCCGCGAACTGCTCCGCGACCTGCACCGTCTCCGGATCGGGTACCTGCGCCGCCAGGGCACCACGCCGCTCGGCATCGGCCAGCTGCTGCTGTTCCGCAGCCAGCAGCCGTTCGGTCACCGTCAGGGCGTCGCGCATCGTTCCCACCGCGACCTTGGTTTCCAGGAGGGCGGCGTGGAGCTGCGAGGTGCGGAGCCGGGGATCGTCCGGCGGCGTGTGGTCGGCAAGGAGCTTCTCGAGCCGGGCCCTGAGCCCTTCAAGCACGGTGGGATCGTCCGGGTCGCGGAATGGCCGAATGGTACGGATCGCCTCGGGGGGCGTCAAGGAAGCGGGCGCGTTACCTTATTTGACATGCGCCACGCCATCCTTCTCTGGCCACTGGTGGGCCTCCTGGGCTGCAGCCAGGGACGCTCCAGTGGCGCCTGCGGCATCACTGCGATCGCCGGGGCCACCATGCTCCTCCAGGAGTTTGGCGTACCCGACCAGACTCTGGGTTCGCCACCCGCCAACCTGCCTCCCCGCCTGGTCGCGCGCGTCGCCGCGGGCCCGGCGTTCGAATCGGTCGTCGGCCGAATGGCCGACAGCGGCTGGGTGATCGGAGTCGAAGGCCCGATCCCCGAACGCATCAAACCGCGGTTCGGCGTGCTGATTCTCGATCCGAAGGGTACCGCCCGCGGGGTCATGGTGTTCGAATCCGAGGCCATTCGCGGCGCGCCGCAGATCGGCCGCCTGAGTGTGGACACCCTGATGCTGCCTCTCCTTGGGATCCAGCTCGACCCGAGCCGGTTCGAGGATCCCGCCTGCCCGCTCTTCCCGGACAGCGTGCTGCAATGAGCGCCCCCCGTATCGGCATCACCGGGATCACCCGTTCGGTCTCAGGCACGGATAGAACCGGCGTCAATGCGGCCTACGTGCGCGCCGTCCTCAGGGCGGGCGGCGTGCCGCTGATCCTCTCGCCGCTCATCGGCATCGAACACAACGGGGTGATCCTCGCTGGGCTGGATGGCCTGGTGCTGAGCGGTGGCGAAGATGTGGATCCGGTCC
Organism: Gemmatimonadales bacterium; assembly: GCA_044229445.1. Taxonomy (GTDB): domain Bacteria; phylum Gemmatimonadota; class Gemmatimonadetes; order Gemmatimonadales; family GWC2-71-9; genus JADJOM01. The sequence continues at coordinate 102,393 of JBGASX010000002.1, forward strand.
ACTACGGTCACGCGCCGCACCCGGATCTTGGCGACGTCGATCCGCAGCGGGACGCCTTCGAGCTCGCCATCTTCCGCGACGCCCGGGCGTACGGGCTCCCGGTGCTCGCGATCTGCCGCGGGATTCAGCTGGTCAACGTCGCCATGGGCGGGACGCTCTGGCAGGACATCCCGAGCGAGCGCCCCGAGGCCCTCCGCCACGCCCAGGCCGCCCAGCGCGATGACCGGACCCACCAGGTCGACCTCGTTCCCGGCTCCCGACTGGCCGAGGCGCTCGGCGGGACCATTTGCGAGGTCAACAGCTTCCATCATCAGTCGATCCGCGACCTCGCAACCGGGCTGGCGGTGACCGGCCGCGCCCCCGACGGAGAAATCGAGGGCGTCGAATCCGCCGATGACGGGCCGTGGCTGCTGGCGGTGCAGTGGCATCCGGAGGAATTCCACCATCATCGGACGGCGCCGGACCACGGGTTGTTCGATGCGCTTGTCCGGGAGGCCGGTGCCACCAGGCCGGCGCACGCGCGCCAGCGCTGACCGTCACGCGACGAACAGCACCCGCTCGGAGAGTGCGTTCAGGGCTTCGCGCAGCGTCGGATAGTGCTGCGCCGCGATATCGAGAATGCCGTCGAGATGGTAGGCATCCGCGAGGGCATGATCCCGTGCCATCGCGAAGCCGCGCCGGCCCAGTGCATCGTAATAGCTGAGGTCGGGGCCGCCACGCCGTAACCGCCGCGCCTCGATGTACTGCGGAAACAGTCCGGTGAGCCAGAGCGAATAGTTGCCGAGGTGGACCATGACCCGGAAGCGGCGTTCGCCCTGGGTGGCCTCGAGATCGGCGAGGATGTCGATCAGATAGCGATGGGCGTGATCGTCGTTCCAGTCGACCCGGACGGCCCGGTCACGCCGGCCGAACTCCAGCAGCAGCGCCGCGACGTAGTCAGCGACCTCGCGGTCCTCGACCCCCGCCGCCAGCAGCCGATGCCGAACCATCACGTAGAAGTAGAGCACTTCGCTGGGGGCGAACAGCGTGCGGACGGCCTGCAGCCGTTCGGCCAGCTCGGGTGCGTCGAGCAGTGCGTCCGGTCCCTCGCGCTCGAGGCGGGTCGTCAGCTGGCGCCGGCGCACCGCCGACCCCTTGGCGAGCAGCAGCAGCACGAGTTGGAGATCACCGGCCGTGAGACGGCCGCGCATGTTTGCGAGAATCATGACTCTGCCTCCTGACCGCGAAAGCCCGCGTGTGATGCCTCCAGACTCCGATGTGCTCGCGCGCGTCGTTGCGTTGGCGCGGGCGATCTCCGGTTCGCTTCGTCCTCATTCACTTTTCGACCGACTGGCCCAGGAAGTCAAGGCAACCTTCGGGCCGTGTCCCTTCGCCATCATCACGCTCGATCAGCAGGGACTCGAGGAGAGTGCCAGCGGTGACGTGACGCACCCCGGACTCACCCCCCTCCTCCACAAGGTCCTGCAGACCGGAACGACGACCAGCCACGATCTGGGACGACTGACGGCACTCGCGGCCCCACTCCCCGGCCGCCGGTTGCTGCTCGGGGCCATGGGACTCGTGCTCGAGCGCCGAGTCGGGGAAAACGACCGGCAGCTCATCGAGGGATTCGCGGCCGTCACGGCCGTCGCGCTGGAAGGGATCCGTCTCGCCGCGGCCGCCGATGATCGCCGGCGGGACTGGGAGGAGGCGGCCGAGGCCGTCAGCCTCGCGGTCTGCATCCTTGATCGAGCCGGGAGGGTACGGCGGAGCAACCGCGCCTTTGCCGACCTGCTGGGTATCGCCGCGCCGTCGCTCGCGGGGCGCCCGTGGCAGGGACTCATCCCGACCGAGTGGCGCGACGGGCTCGAGCGGGCGATCGCACAATCCGGTGGCGAGACCGTCGAGCTGAAGCGCGGCGCCAGAACGATCGCCGTCACCGCCTTCTCGACGATGAACTCCGCGTCCGGGAACACGCTGCTGCTCTTCGAGGATCAGACCGACCGGCGCCGCCTGCAGGACCGTCTCGTGCAGTCGGAGAAGCTGACCGCGATCGGCGAGCTGATCGCGGGGGTCGCCCACGACCTCAACAACCCGCTGACATCCGTCATCGGCTTCGCCGACTTCCTCGCCGAGTCCGCCGAGGTGCCGGCCCGGATCCGTGAGCCGCTGCGAGTCATTCAGCAGGAGGCCGAACGCGCGTCGAAGATCGTCAAGAACCTGCTCAGCTTTGCCCGGCGGCAGGAGACGCGCCAGCGCGTGTCGATCCGCCCGATCCTCGAAGCGACCGCCGGGCTCTTTCGCAATCAGCTCGGCGCCGAGCAGGTGCTGCTGGAGACGGACATCGACCCCGAGCTCCCCGCCCTCGATCTCAACCCCAATCAGATCCAGCAGGTGTTCGTCAACCTGATCCAGAACGCGGCGCATGCGATCGTCGCCACGGGAAGGCCGGGAACGGTCCGGGTGCGGGCGCGCCCCTGGATGGATGGCATCGCGGTCGAGGTCGCAGATGATGGCATCGGCATGCGCGCGGAGATCGCCGAGCATGTGTTCGAGCCGTTCTTCACCACCAAGCCGGAGGACGAAGGCACCGGGCTGGGCTTGTCGATCAGCCAGGGCATCGTCAAGGAACACGGGGGACGGATCACCCTCGCGACGGAGCCGGGGATCGGCTCCACCTTCACCGTCGAACTTCCCGGCCGGCTCCACACGACCGCTGAGCCGCCAGCGCCGCCGACGGATCTGGCGGAGCGCCCGCTGCGCGTGCTGGTCGTGGATGACGAACCGCACATCCTCCACTACATCCGCGCAACGCTCGAGGCCTGGGGGCACACCGTCACAACGGCCGGTGATGGCCATGAGGGACTCGAGCGCGCGATCGCGGAGCCATTCGACCTCATCATTTCGGATCTGCGGATGCCGAAGGCAGGGGGCCGGGAGTTCTTTGCGGAACTCGAGCGGCGCGCACCGGAGGCCGTCACGCGTGTCGTCTTCAGCACCGGGGACACGGTGCGGGGCGACACCCTGGCCTTCCTGGAATCGAAGGGGCGGCCGTGCCTGCAGAAGCCCTTCAGCCTCGCGGAACTGCGCGCGCTGCTGCGCGGCGTCACGCGCCCATGACCCGGGCCGGGTTCCGGGTGGTACATCTCTCGCGCGGCCGGGAATGGCGCGGCGGCGAGCGACAGGTGTGGCTGCTGGCCCGGACGCTTCGCGAGCGTGAGGGCCTCGTGCAATTCGTCGCGACCGGCGCGGGCTCGCCCCTCGCCGGGGCGCTGGCGGACGATGGGGCGCTGCTCCTCGCGCTGCCATGGCGTGCGGCCTACGACCCCCGGGCCTGGCTGAACCTTGTCCGGCGCCTGCGCGAGCTCCGTCGCGACGGCGCACCCCTGGTCCTCCACGCCCACGACAGTCACGCGCTCACACTGGGGCTCTTCGCCGGCACGGCCCTCGGACTGCCGCTCGTCGCGACCCGCCGGAGCGTCGCCCCCGCAGGCAGGCAGTGGCGCCGACCGACACGCGTCGTCGCCATCTCCGATGCGGTCGCACAGGCCCTCCTCCACAGCGGTGTCCCCGCATCACGCCTCCAAGTGGTCCGATCGGGCATCGACTTGACCCGTACCACGGAGCGTCTGCCAGCCAGGAGCGGCATGGCACCGTTCATCATCGCGGTGGGAGCACTCACCGACGAGAAGGGACACCCGACACTCCTCGACGCATTCGCCCGGATCGCGGATCGGTTCCCCGACATGCAGCTCCGCGTCCTGGGCGAAGGGCCGGAGCGGCATCAGCTCCAGACGAGAGCGAACCGTCTCGGCATCGGGGCCAGAGTGGAGTGGATGGGCGACGTTGCGGATCCGTCGGACTGGATCGCGGAGGCGCAGCTTCTCGTGCAGCCCTCCTATCGCGAGGCGCTCGGCACGGTCGTGCTGGAGGCCATGGCCCGCGGCACACCGGTGGTCGCCAGCCGGACCGGCGGCCTCGTGGAGCTGCTGGATGCCGGGGCCGGTGTGCTGGTTCCACCGCGTGATGGCGTGGCGCTCGCCGAGGCGATCGAATCACTGCTCCGGGCGCCGACGCGGCGCGCCGATCTCGTCCGCACCGCCCGCGCGCGCGTCTCCGAATACGACGCGCCCGGGATGGCAGAGAGCATGGTGCAGGTGTATCGTTCCGCCTTGGGAGACACCTGACGACGATGCTCTATATCTGCATTCCAAGCCACAACGAAGCCCCGACGGTGGGGCTGCTCCTGTGGAAGATTCGCAAGACCCTGCAGGCCTTTCCGCGCGAGTACGAAATCCTCGTGGCGGACGACGGCTCCACCGACGCGACCGCCGAGGTGCTCGAGCCGTATACCAAGGCGCTTCCGCTGACGGTCATCCGGCATGGCGAGCGGCACGGCTACGCCAGAACCGTCGAGGAGCTGTTGCGACTGGCGGTCGATCGCACCGACCGGCCGAAGCGCGATGCCGCGGTGATCATGCAGGCCGACTTCACCTCCGGTCCGGAGTACCTCCCCGAGCTGCTCAAACGGCTGGACAGTGGCGCAGATGTCGTCGTCGGGCAGGCGACGACCGAGGGCGAGCCCAGGCGCGCGGCACGGCTCGTGCGAAGAGGGGCTCGCTGGCTGCTCCGGGGTGTCCATGTGTCCGGTGTCACCGATATCGTGTCTGGTTATAGCGCATTCCGGCTGATCAGCATCAAGAATGCGCTCCGTGCCCAGGAAGGACCGCTGCTCAGCTCGGACGGGTGGGCGGCGAACGCGGAACTGATCGCCCGGATCGCGCAGCAGGCGCGCCGGGTGGACACGGTGGACATCGTTGAACGTCACGACCTCCGTCAGCGGCCCAGCCGGATCGACCCGTGGCCCCTCGCCAAGCAATTGTGGCGGGAGGGTGGCAGGCTCCGAATCCGCGCCGACCGTCCCCGCGGCAGCAAGCGGGACGCGGCATCACGGCCGGCTGAAGAACCGGACTTGGAGGAAGTGACCCGATGATGATCTCGACCGCAGTGGGCCTCCTGTTGCTCGTGCAGGCGCCCGGAACCCCGGCGCCTGTCGCCGCCGCTCCAGCCGCGCCGGTCGGCGCGGCCAGCTACCCCTTCAAGGTGGGCGAGCGCTTCCAGTACGCCGCCAAGCTCGGCATCCTCCGGCTCGGCACGGCGTGGCTGAGTGTCACCGGCATCGACACGGTGCGCGGCGCCGAGTCGTTCGTCTTCGAGTTCGGCCTCGAGACCACCACGATGCTCTACAAGAGCAAGAACGTCATGCAGTCGTGGACCGGCACCCAGGACCTGATCTCCCGCAAGTTCCACAAGGACATGGTGGAGAACAGCAAGCCGCGGAAGTACTACTACGACATCTATCCCGACTCGCAGACCTTCGTGCAGGAAAAAAAGGTCGGCAGCTTCCCGTCGGTGAGTGCGCCGCTGGACGACGCCGCCTTCTTCTACTTCCTGCGGACCGTCCCGCTGGAACTGGGCAAGTCGTACAGCTACGACCGATACTTTCAGCGCAATCTCAATCCGGTGACCATCAAGGTCACGAAGCGCGAGAAGATGAAGCTGCCGGACGGCAGCCAGGTGAACTGCGTCATCCTGAATCCCGTCGTCGGGTCCGAGGGCGTCTTCGCCCCGAGGGCCGAAGCGATGCTCTGGATGACCGACGATGCCCGCCGGATTCCGGTGCAGATCCGCTCCAAACTTCCGTTCGGGACGGTGACCCTGGTGCTGGAGAAGATCGGCGAGGAGCCTGGGTCGAAATGAGCGGATACCGCGAACCCGATCTCACGCGTCTTCGGACCGTCGCGATCGGGGCGCGGGCCAACAAGGTCGACCAGTCACTCCTCGCGACGACTCCCGGATCCGACCGATCGTTCCACGCCTTCCTCGACAGCCTGCCACACGTTCTCGCGGCCGACCACCTTCGCACGGTGGCGGCCGCGATGGCATCCGCCAGGCGCGCCAGCCGGGGCATCGTCATCCTTGCCGGCGGTCACGTCATCAAGGTCGGCCTCGGGCCGATCCTCGCGGACTGGGTCCGGAGCGGCCTGGTCACGCATGTCGCGCTGAATGGGGCGGCCGCGATCCACGACTTCGAGCTTGCGGCCTACGGGGGAACGAGCGAGGACGTGGAGCGGGGTCTGAGTGACGGGACCTTCGGCATGGCGGAGGAGACCGGCGCGGAGATGAACGCGGCGATCCTCGCAGCGAGTGCGGCTGGCCGGGGACTGGGTGAGGGCCTCGGGCGCGCCCTGGTCGCCCGCTCCTCCCTCCCCGGTGGAGAGGCCTCGGTGCTGGTCGCCTGCGAAAAGGCCGGCGTTCCCGTCACCGTGCACGTCGCCGTCGGGGCGGACATCATCCATCAGCACCCGAAAGCCGATGGCGCCGCCATCGGTGACACCACCCATCGCGACTTCCGCCGCCTGGCAGGGTCCCTGCCCGACCTCGGCGATGGCGGCGTGGTGCTCAACCTGGGGAGTGCGGTGATCCTCCCGGAGGTATTCCTCAAGGCGCTGACGATCGCGCGCAATCTCGCCAATGGCCAGCCCACCAACTTCCTCGCAGCGGACTTCGACATGATCCGCCAGTACCGTCCCCGCCTCAACGTGGTGGAACGCCCCACCCGGGGTACCGGCACCGGTCTGCTGCTCACCGGTCACCACGAGATCATGATCCCGCTGCTGGCCTGGGCCGTCCGGGATGCGCTGGAGCACGGCTGAGGTCCTTCCGCTGATGCTGCTCCTGGCGTGCGCACCCCGGCACGCCAGCGTGACCCCACTCACCGCCAGCCCAGCCGTCGCAGACCAGCTTGCCGAGATGGCGACCGCGGCCCTGGCCGCTGATGGCCGGCTCGAACCGGCCGAGAGTCTCTACGCAGAAACGGTGGAGTTCCTTGCCGATGGGCGCCGCAGAACGGGCATCCCGAGATTCGCCGGGGTCGAGGGCGGTGGTGACGTGGTGGTGGGTTCGATCCGGGTGGAGACGACGGGTTCAGCGGCGTGGGCATCCGTCGAATACCGGTGGCTCGCCGAGGGGCAGAATCTCATTCGCGAGGGATGGGCAACCTTTGTATTCGGACGGGGGATGGCGGACGGGCGCTGGCGGATTGTCCAGGCACACAGCTCGACCTCACGATGAACTGGAGTGCCCGCGCCGAACGGGCCCGAATCCAGACTCCGACGAACGGCAAAGGGCGGCCTGACGGCCGCCCTCCCCGTTCCCTGTACCAACCGATCTGCTAGAGGCCCGAACTCGGCTTGCCGGCAATCATCTCCTTGACCCGATCCGCCGTCCCGGGAGCGAACACCCGCAGGACGAGATAGACGAGGAAGCCGAGGAACGCCAGCCAGAGGAGCTTGCCGACCAGGCCGATGATGATTCCGAACAGGCCGAAAAAGAGATTGAGGCCGATCCAGGCCACAATGGCCAGCACGGCAAACCCGATCAAGTTCCGGAACATGCTATTTTCCTCCAACGGAAGACTGTTCAGGCCGCCTCTACGAGGCACGTTTCAGAAAGTTTCGCCGATTCTATCGTGACACAAGTATACGATGTCATCGTGGTGGGCGGCGGTCCGGTTGGTGCCGCGTGCGCCCGTGAACTGGCCGAGTCCGGACGTCGCGTCCTGATGGTTGAACGGGGCGACGACCAGGGAGCGGGCTGGCGTGCGGCGGCCGGCATGCTCTCCGCCCAGGCCGGCGCCGGTATCGAAGATCCCCTGTTCGATATCGGTATCGCCGGCCGCGAACGCTGGGCCGAGCTGGGACCATCGCTGCTGGCTTCCACCGGCATCGATATCGGGTTCTGGCAGGAAGGCATCGCCCGCATCGCGGCGGACGAAGCCGACGCCGCCACGCTTCGGGCGCAGGTGGCATGGCAGCGCCAGCAGGGACACATCGTCGACTGGTTCGATGCGAGCGAGGTTCGCTCCCGCTGGCCCTGGGTCGGCACGAGTCATGGAGCCCTGTGGGCTTCCCGAGATGCCGCGCTCCATCCCGTGAGGCTGGTGGAGGCGCTTACCAAGGATGCAGTCCGGCTGGGCGCGACCGTAGTCAACGATGAGGTCGTCGCCCTGGAACGCCGTGGAGACCGGGTCACCGGCGTACGGGGCCGCGGAAGCTACAGCGCCGCCGATGTCGTGCTGGCAGCCGGGCCGTGGTCTCGCCTCGTCTCCGGGCTGCCTCGCCCGATGAGCGTGGAGCCGATTCGCGGTCAGATGGCCGCGCTCACCTGGCCGGCGAAGGTACCGCGCACGATCCTCGTGGGTCGAGGCGCCTACCTCGTGGCGCGCGACGGAGAAGCCGTCGTCGGCAGCACGATGGAGCACGCCGGTTTCACACCGGAGGTGACCGCAGCAGGCCTCGCGGAAATCTTCACCAGGGTGAGTGCCCTCTGTCCTTCGCTCACCAAGGACGTCGTTCTCCGGACCTGGTCCGGGCTCCGTCCGATCACGCCGGATGGCCTGCCGATCATCGGGCGGGAGCCCAAGCTGGGCGGGCTGTGGTATGCGACCGGTCACGGCCGCAACGGCATCCTGCTCGCCGGCGAGACCGCGGTGATGCTGTCCCGGCTGCTCGCAGGCGAGAAGGACATCGAGCACCTGACCCCACTCCGGCCGGAACGCTTCTGGAATTGGTGAGCTGACCAGTTCCGGACATCGGTCCTCGCCTCCGGCGCTGATCCCCTCCCGTCGCCGCGTCCCGTTCCGGGACGCGGCGATCTGGTATCCGGCAGTTCCCCCACTCCGATACATCCGATCGCGCCCGAGCGCCGTACCCGTGGTGCAAGCGATGGCATCTCTGCATCGCCGATCCTCCCGGGGCGCGCCCCGGGTCACCGGCCCCCTCCCTGATCGGAGAATCCCATGTTCCGTTGGCGCGCCACTTCGCGCACCCAGCGGCTCGTCACCCTCCTCGCAGTCACCGGCGCACTTGCCGGCGGTGCGAGACTGCTGACGGGCTCTGACCACCAGGACACCCCCCTGGTGGAGCTCAACCCCCGGATGGACCTCACCGACGTGTACGCCTTTCCCGGCTCCGCTCCGGGTCGGATCGTGCTCGTCATGAACACCAGCGGCTTCCTCACGCCGGCGGAGACGCCGACCGCTGCGTTCGATCCGAACATCCTCTACCAGTTCAAGATCGACAACGACGGTGATGCGAAGGAGGATCGCGTCATCCAGGTCAGCTTCAGCGGGAAGACCACCTCGCAGAAAGTGCAGCTCCGCGGGCCGTTCAGCCCGACGATGCAGGGCGCGATGATGAATCCGCTGAACACGTCGGCTCCGATGCTCGAAGGACATTTCAACACCGCCTTCGGCTCGGCCAGCGGCATCCAGGTCTTCGCCGGTCCCAGGGACGACTCGTTCTTCCTGGACCTTGAAGCCGCCTTCTGCATCCTGCCGGACCGCCGCCCCGCTGCCGGACCGCTGGCCACCGGCTGCCAGCTGCCGAGCGTCGGCTTCCGTTCCCCAGGCGTCAACTACGTCGCCGGCTACAACGTGCTCTCGATCGTCGTGGAACTGCCGAGCGCCATGCTGGAGAATGGCGCCCCGGGCAAGCTCGGCATCTGGGGCACGATCAGCCGCTGACCCCAAGACCAACAGGAGATTCCTTCAATGCGCTACCGCACTCCCGTCCTGCTGCTTGGGCTCGCGCTTCTCGCCGGGGCATGCAGCGACGACAACACCGGCACCAGTCCGAACACCAACCGCACCTACAATCAGGTCCAGCGGCTCGGCAATCCGCTCGTCAGCGAAGTCCTGCTCGCCAAGCGGAGTCACCCGACCCATGGCTCGATCGGTCCCGACCAGGATCTGGCGCTGCTCGCGCCGGAGATCTTCAACAACCTGGTGATCGGTTCGCCCACGTCGTTCGCGGGTCGCGACACGGCCTACGTCAACGTGCTCGCGAGCGTCCTGCTGCCGGACATGCTCATCGTGCAGACGGACAAGGACCCGGCGACGGCGAGCTGGCTCAACTGGGTCGGGGTCCCTCCCCTCGCCAACGGCTGGGGCGGCCGCAAACTCGATGACGACGTCGTCGACCTCGCGTTGCTCGCGGTCTTCGGCGACCCGTTCGGCCTCGATCCGAGCCACACGACCCCGAGCCTCACGACCGACAACGTGCCGTGCGGCAACTGCGCCGCGGGACCTGAGCCGAACAAGTTCACGGCGACGTTCCCCTATCTCGCCACTCCGAACTGAGCAGGCGTGCGCCCCGGCCACTCGCACAGTGACCGGGGCGCTCGCGGCTCGGACCTCACCGTGAGGACACCGATGCGATTCGCCGGCACCCGGGCAGCCTGGGCCCTCATCACCGCACTCGTGTCCTGCACCGCTCCCCCAGCGCGGCACACCGACACGCCACCGCCCGATGCCGCCGCGATCCGGGCTGCGGACATCTCGTTCTACGAGGCGCGCGTCGCCCGCGATCCGTACGGCGCGCGCGATCGCGCCGTCCTCGGCGCTCTCTACCTCGGACGCGGTCGCGCAACCGGGAACGAGAACGACTACCGCCGCGCTGAGCGCCTGGCGCGGGAGAGTTACCACACCCGCAGCAAGCGGAACGATGCGGCCGCCAGCGTACTCGCGGGTGCGCTCATGGCGCAGCACCGTTTCGTGGAAGCCCACGAACTCGTCTCCGAGGTCCTCCGCCATGATCCGGGAGAGCCGACCACGCGCGCAACGCTCGGGGAGATCGCCCTGGAGCTGGGTCGCTACCGTGAGGCGGACTCGATTTTCAGCGGGCTCTCGGTGCTCCGGACCTCCGGCAGCATCGGCCCCCGTTACGCGCGCTGGCTGGAGCTCAGCGGGCACAGCGGCGAGGCGCGGGAGCTCATGACGACCCTGCGGCAATCCCTCGAAGGCGGCTATCGGGTGCAGCCCGAGCAGCTCGCCTGGTTCGACCTGCGGCTCGGCGACCTATCGTTCCGCAACGGCCGGCTCGACCTCGCGGCCGAGTCCTATCGGCGCGGCCTCGCGCTCGCCCCCGGGGATCCGCGGCTGCTCACCGGACTCGCCCAGCTCAGCGCCGCGACGGGGGACTGGCGGGACGCCATCGCGCTTGGCGAGCGCTCGCTCGGCGTGCTCTTCGACCCGGTCACGCTCGGCCTGCTGGCCGAGAGCTACGAGGCGGTGGGGGACTCGGCCGAAGCCGACCGCTACACCCGGGCCCTGGACGTCGCCGTGTCGCATCAGCCTGGAGCCTATCATCGAGGCTGGGCACTCTTTCTCCTCGATCATCACCGGCGCGTGGACGACATGGTCGCGCGGTCACTCCGCGAACTGACGACGCGCCGAGACGTCTACGGCTGCGACGTCGCCGCCTGGGCGCTGCATCAGGCCGGCCGGGATCAGGAGGCCGTGGCCTGGGCGGACTCCGCGCTCAGACGTGGCACGCGCGACGGCCTGCTCCACTTTCATGCCGGGATGATTGCGCTTGCGCTGGCCGACTCGTCCCGTGCCCGTGCCGAGCTGGCGACCGCCCTCGACATCAATCCTCGTTTCCATCCCCGGCATGCCGACGAAGCGCGACGGGCGCTTCGCGTGCTGTCCGCGAACTGAAGCGCGCAGCCGGAGACCCCATGTCGGAACTGCTCACCTACATCCACCTTGGCTTCCATCACGTCGCCTCGCCCGCGGCGCTGGACCACATCATCTTCCTCCTGGCCCTCGCGGCGGTCTATCGGCCGCGCGACTGGCGGGAGAGTCTCTGGGTCCTGACGGCCTTCACCCTCGGCCACTCGCTGACGCTGGCGCTCGTCGTGACTCGGGTGATCGAACTCCCCGCCCGCTGGATCGAGTTCCTGATCCCGGTCACGATTGTGCTGACGTGCGTGGCGAATCTGCTGAGCGTCGGCGACGGTACCCCGGACCCGGGGCGCAAGCGCGCCGTGTATGCCGTGCTGTTCGGACTGGTCCATGGGGCGGGCTTCGCGGATTACCTGCGCGCGATGTTCCTGGAGCACATCACCGTGCCGCTGCTCGGATTCAATCTCGGCATCGAAGCCGGCCAGATCGTGGTGCTCAGCATCGCGGCGTGTACCCTCTGGAGTGCGGACCTGCTGCTCGGCGGCATCGCCGCCCGCGAAGCCGGCCGCGGATTTCGTCGCCGAGTCGTCCTCGTGTCCCTCGTGGCGGGGCTGATGGCGACGAGCATGGCCATGCACCGTCTTCCCTGGGTGGGGCAGTGACCATGGCCTCACATACAGTGCTGCTGCTGGCAGGCCTGGTGCTGGGTGCTCACCCGCTGCACACCACGCACACCGATCTGGAGGACGACGGCCGCGGGCGGGTCACCATCACCGTGCGGAGCTTCACCGACGACCTGCGCACCGCCCTGGGCAAGTCCGTGCGTGCCAGCGACGACTCCGCGCTCGCCCGGTACGTCCGCGACCACGTGCAGCTGCTCGACCGCGCCGGACGCGCGAGGCCGCTCAGCGTCGACGCCGTCCGCACCGATGGCGACGTCACCCTGATCTTCCTGCATGCGGACCTGGCTGGAGGACTGCGTGGCGCCTCGCTCCGTCAGGCGATGCAGATGGAGTTGTACGAGGACCAGGTCAATGTGGTGCAGTCGCGCTATGCGAATCAGTCGGTGAGCCTTCTCTTTCTCCCCGGCGACGGTCCCCGGAAACTGCCATGAACCGATCGGCGTTCTCCCGCGTAGCTGAAGCAGGGCCAGCACTACTGCGGCCGGCGTCCATCCTTCGCGGAGCACGAAGCAGCGATGACCACCATGACCGCCCCATTCCCCTGGGCGAATCGGGAGTCTTGCAGTCGCCTCCCGCGAGGGCTTAGACTCATGCACGCACGCCCGCTGCCCGAGCCCTCCCCTCCTGTTCGGAGCATGAATTCCGCATGGCCCATGACTGACGCCACCGCCTCCAGCACGTCGCGCGATGCGGACCTGCTGCGTCGCGTCGCTCAGGGAGACGAGGAGGCGCTGGGCCGCCTGTACGATCGCTTCGGTCCGGTCCTGTACGCCGTCGCGTACCGCGTGCTGAACGAGAAGGCCGACGCGGAAGAAGTCGTGATGGAAGCGTTCGCCCAGGCGTGGCGCGAGGCGCAGCGCTTCGACGCGAGCCGGGGGTCCGTGGCGGCCTGGCTCACCATGATGACGCGGAGCCGGGCGCTGGATCTTGCCCGCTCGCAATCGCGGCGCTCCCGCATCACCGACACTGCCGCCCGGGAGGAACCGGCCACCGCGCCCGCGATGAGCACCGGGTTCCGCAATCCGGGCTCGGCCGTGGAGGACTCGGAGCGGCGCCAGGCCGTGGCCTCGGCGCTTGCGGCGCTGTCCCCGCCCCAGCGGGTGGCGATCGAACTGGCATATTACGACGGGCTGTCGCAGTCCGAGATCGCCGAACGACTGCAGGAGCCGCTCGGTACCATCAAGACACGGATGCGCCTGGGCATGCAGAAGCTGCGTGAGGCACTCACGCCGTACTATTTCGAGGGGGCCGTGTGACGGGCGGGAGCGAGCAGGACCTCAGCGAGCTGGCGGCCGCGTACGCGCTCGGCGCACTCGACCCGGAGGAGGCGCGTGCCTTCGAGGCGTTGCTGGCCACGTCGCCGGCCGCGCAGCGTGAAGTCGCCGCATTCCGGGAGGTGAGCGCGCTGCTGGCGCTGGGGGCCCCACAAGCCGGGCCGTCTCCCGACCTGCGTGAGCGGGTGATCCAGCGCGCGACGCGCGACAAGGTCACACCGATGCGCCCGCGGACGCCCTGGCCGGTGTGGGCGGCGCTGGCCGCCAGCCTCGTGGCCGTCGCCGGGCTCGCGTTCCAGCAGCGTGGCCTTGCGCGTCAACTCGCCGAGCGCGATGCCACCATCGCCTCGCTGCAGGACACGCTCGCGGCCCGCGAGAGCACACTCACCATGCGCGAGGCGGAGCTCAATTCGATTCTCGACCCAAACGTCGTTCTGACCCGGATGGGTTCGCCGGGAACGCCGCAGCCGGTCGTCCAGCTCTTCTGGAACCGCCAGTCTCACCTGATGCTCGCGCACGCCTTCCGTCTCCCGCCCGCCGGGGCGCAGCGCGCCTATCAGCTCTGGTTCATTCCGAAGAACGGGAAGCCGATCCCCTCGGTGACCTTCAACACCGAACTGAGCGGTCACGGCCTGGTACAGCAGATCCCGGTGCCCCAGGGCATGGAACTTACGGCCGCCGCGATCACCGAAGAACCGGAGGCAGGATCTCCGCAACCGACCACCACTCCCATTCTGGTGGCGAGCCTCGGGCCGACGCCATCGTGACGCCGGAGCGGATCGCGTCAGGCAGCCGAAACAGGTGCGGCCGGCGCGGCCGGCCGCATCGCGCCCGTGGGAGCCTGTCACTCGCGCTGCTTCTTCTCGCGTCTCTCGCCCAGTCCGGCGAGGCACAACTCCCGGCGACACTGGCCGCGGAACGCGCAGAATTCGCGACGTGGCTGACGAGCGATCCCCTCTCTCCGTATGCCGCGCTGGCGCTGCAGCCCGTCGGGGACGGCATCAGCATCGGCTACGAGCCGTCCGATATTCCGCTGAGCAGTACGGCCCGGGGCATCGCGAAAGAGGAACGCGGGACCGTCACGCTGAGCTGGAATGACAAGAGCATTCCGCTGCCGAGAGGGCGTCCGGTGCGGCTCGAGAAGTACACCCTGGTCGCCAGCGGACGCGCCGGCCGGTCGATCGTCTCAGTGTTCGGCGCACTCCGCAACCCGAGTCCGCCGTCCTATTACCCCTATGCCGGTTCGTTGTCCTTCGTCTCGCCACTCGAGCCGCCGGAGCGGCGGGGGAGTTTCGTCATCCTCGGCCTCGACGGGACCGAGACCGAGGCGAGGGAGGCGGGCTTCCTGAGAGTCACCGTCGCGGGGACCGCGGCCCGACTGCGGGTGTACCGAGTCGGCGCCGCGGAAGACGAGGAAGCCGAGCTGGTCGTCTTCTTCCGGGACGCCACGAACGGCAAGGGGAGCTATCCCGCCGGGCGTTTCGTCAGCCTCCTGTCAGAGGGCGCGGGCCGCTACCGCCTGGACTTCAATCGCGCCCGCAACCCGTTCTGTGCCTACAGCTCGGTCTATCCCTGCCCCGCCCCGTGGCCGGGCAATCTGGTCCCCGCGCCCATCGAGGCGGGCGAGCGCTACCACTCCGCCAAGAGTACGCCACCGTGATCGCCCTCCTCCTGCTGCTCGCAGCGGCTCCCGGGCCCGCGGGTAGGTGGCGCGCCGCGCTCGATCTCGCCGGCGGCGAACTGCGCTTCGGGCTCGTCATTGAAGGCACCGCACCGGGGCTTCGCGGGCGACTCTGCAATGGCGGGCAGTGTCAGCCATTCACGACGGTCAGCCAGCACGGGGACAGCCTGGTCCTCGGACTCGATGACTACGCCGCGTCGATCGCGGTCGTGCTGCGGGGAGATTCGCTGGTGGGCCGGTACCACAACGTCGGACGAAAGGGACCTCGCACGATTCCCTTCCGGGCCGCGCGAGGCCGCTGGACCGCGGAGCGGGGCTCGGCCGCCCTGCTCGGCCGTTGGGACGCCTGGTTCCAGAGCGGTTTCGACCAGACACCGCGAGTCCTGGTCTTCCAGAATGGGGGCAGCGGCCTCGAGGGCACCGTCATCTCCAACTCCGGTGACTACGGGCAGTTCGCCGGCGGGGTCACCGGGGACAGTTTCGCCATCGCGCATTTCGATGGCTCGTTCGTCTACCTCCTGGCCGGCCGCCTCGATGGCGACACGCTCCGCGGCACCTTCCACGCCGGGCTCCGCAGCCGGACGGAGTTCGTCGCGGTGCGGAGTACCGGCAAGCCACATCTCACCCCGCCCACCGCGGTGACCCGCGCCGACACCAGCGCGCCGTTCCAGTTCGGCTTCCCCGATCTCGACGGGAGAATGGTTCGCGCAACCGACCCGCGATTCCGCGGGAAGGTGGTGCTGCTCGACATCTTCGGGAGCTGGTGCCCGACCTGTCACGACGCGGCCCCAGCTCTGGTCGAGCTGTACCGGCGCTATCACGCCCGCGGACTCGAGGTGGTGGGTGTCGCGTTCGAGGTGACTGGGGATTCGACCCAGGATGCCCCCCTTGTCCGCCGCTACCGCGACAAGTTCCGGATTCCCTTCGCGCTGCTCCTGGGCGGCGTGAGCGACGCCGAGGCCGTGAGTGCAGCACTGCCACAACTGGAGGGATTCACGGCGTTTCCGACGACGGTGTTCGTCGGACGGGATGGACGGGTACGACGGATCCACGCAGGATTCTACGGGCCAGCGACCGGAGACCAGCAGGCCGCTCTCGTGGCGGAGTTCCGGCAGGAGATCGAAAAACTGTTAGGCGAGCCCGCGCCCTAGGGCGCGGGCGTCCGGGTGACCAGCGAGGGCATCGCGGCGTCGCGGTCGACCTTGAGGCCGATCCACTCGCCGCGAATGGCGTGAGAGGGCACCCCGCACAGCATCCAGTACCAGCCGGCCTGGTCCGCGACGAAGGTCGTCACATCGCGCTGTCCGGGCTTGAGCCCCGCCGTCACCGCGCGGCTCAACGCATTGTCGAGCGCCGGTCGCCCCCCTTCCATCGGCAGCTTCTCCCGCTCCGCCATCACGACGAGGCTGTGATTCTGAGCGCTATCCCGGTTCACCCAGGTCCAGGTCACGGTCCAGTTGACCGGCACGACCACCTGGACTCCGCCGTGGTGGTTGCCACTCAGCGTCGCGATGCCATCGGGACCGCCCGGGGAGGCCTCCAGGGTCAGCGATAGTGTCCGTGCTGTGGAATCGACCGTCATCCAGGCCGGCAGCTGGGCCGCGAGCGTCGCGGAGCGAGCGCAGGCAACGAGCACCAGGCTGGCGACAAAGTGACGCGTACAGGGACTCACGTGGTGCTCCTCGCGACAAACGGCGTTGGCGTTTTTCCGATTCCGACGATAATGTAAGCCGTCTTCATACCCAACCCCAGCTTCCATAGGAGTGTGCCGATGGCCGGTCTCCTCGACCGCGAACGGATCGTCGCCGGGCCTGGGTTCAACCGGTGGCTGGTCCCTCCCGCCGCGCTCGCGATCCACCTGTCCATCGGCATGGCCTACGGCCTCAGCGTCTTCTGGAAACCGCTCGCGCAGGCCATCGGCATCACGAAGCCGGTCGAGGGAGACTGGACCATCCCCCAGGTCACCTTGACCTTCGCCCTGGGGATCTTCTTCCTCGGCAGTTCCGCGGCGGTGTTCGGCCGCTGGCTCGAACGGGTCGGACCGCGCCGCGCCGGCGTGTTCGCGGCATTCTGCTGGGGCGGCGGATTCCTCGTCGCCGCGCTCGGGGTCAAGCTGCACGTGCTGCCCCTGCTCTGGCTCGGCCTTGGCGTGATCGGCGGCTGTGGTCTCGGGCTGGGCTACATCTCCCCCGTGTCGACGCTCATCAAGTGGTTCCCCGATCGCCGCGGACTCGCCACGGGCATGGCGATCATGGGGTTTGGTGGCGGTGCGATGATCGGCGCCCCCCTTGCCGACATCCTCATGAGGCACTTCGCCTCCCCGACCTCGGTCGGTGTGGCGGAGACCTTCACCGTGCTGGGCCTGGGCTATTTCGTGGCGATGCTCTGCGGTGCCTTCGGTTACCGGGTGCCGCCGCCCGACTGGAAGCCGGAGGGATGGACCCCACCGGCCACCGCGAAGGCCGCGCAGACCACACGGCATGTCCACGTCGATGTCGCGTGGAAAACTCCCCAGTTCTGGCTGCTCTGGGGCGTGCTCTGTCTCAACGTCACCGCGGGGATCGGGGTACTGAGTCTCGCGAGCCCGATGATTCAGGAGATCTTCGGTGGGCGACTCATCGGGGTGAGCGGCGAGCTCTCGACCCTGTCCGCCGACCAGAAGGCCCAGATCGCCACGATCGGCGCGGCGTTCGCGGCGCTCCTCAGCTTCTTCAACATCATGGGCCGCTTCTTCTGGGCCTCGGCCTCCGACTACATCGGCCGCAAGGCAACCTACGCGATCTTCTTCCTGCTCGGCGGCGTGCTGTATGCCGCGGTGCCCGGGGCGGGCAAGGCGGGGAGCGTCGCGCTCTTCGCCGCGATCTTCTGCGTGATCCTCACCATGTATGGCGGGGGGTTCGCCACCATCCCGGCCTACCTCGCCGACCTGTTCGGTACCCAGTTCGTCGGTGCGATTCACGGCCGTCTGCTCACGGCGTGGTCGGCCGCGGGGCTGCTTGGCCCGGCGATCGTCAGCTACATCCGCCAGTGGCAGCTCGCGCGCGGCACCGCGCCCGCCGAGGTGTACAACCTCACCATGTATGTGCTGACCGGTCTCCTCGTCGGCGGATTCATCTGTAACCTGCTGGTGCGTCCGGTCGCGGAGCAGCACTTCATGAGCGACGAAGAACTCGCCGCCGCGCAGCGGCGTGGCCACTGACCCGATCCCGGGAGCTGTCCGATGAATGAACCGTCCGCCTCCAAGCCGGCACCGGGCCAGTGGCCCCTCGTGATCGGCGCTTGGCTGCTCGTCGGCGTCCCGCTGGCCTGGGGCGTCTTCCAGACGATGAAGAAGGCCTCGCTGCTCTTCAAGTAGTTCGCCCTTGACGGGAACTCCGAGGGCCAGATATTGGTATCATATTGAGTCATTCAATTTTGTCTGACACATCTGTGGGCGGTCTCCTCCTGGCCACGGGGAGACCGCCGACGGCTGTGCGATCCGGGACCCATACGCGCCCCTCCACGGGCGCTGCTGGTTGCTGTTCCTCTCTTTCATCCCTCACAATCGGAGATCGTCCTCATGCGTAGCAGTGCGCGTTGGGGTCTGTCGCTTGTGCTCCTCGGGGTAGGTACCACTACTCTGGCGGCGCAGACGAACTGGACCACGTACGGCGGCAACGACTGGAATCAGCGGTATTCCACGCTGGCGCAGATCAACACGACCAACGTCCGCAGCCTGGTCCCGCGGATGGTCTTCCAGACCGGCATCAGCCGGCTCGGCAGCTTCGAGAACACGCCGGTGGTCGTCGACAACATGATGTATGTCACCACCCCGTACAACACGGCGATCGCGTACGACCTGAGCACCGGCAAGCAGGTATGGCGCTACGAGCACAAGCTCGGCACCAGCATCTACTGCTGCGGCCCGAACAACCGCGGCGTCGCGGTGCACGGTCCCCACGTCTACATGGGCACGCTCGACGCGCGCCTGGTGGCGATGGACCGCATGACGGGCGAAGTCGCGTGGGACATCGAAGTCGCTGACCCCGCCTACGGCTACAGCATCACCCACGCGCCGCTGGTGATCGGCGACATGGTGATCGTCGGCGTCTCCGGCGGTGAGTACGGCATCCGCGGCCACGTCACCGCGTACAACGCGATGACCGGCGAGCAGATGTGGCGCTGGTACTCGATCCCTGCCCCCAAGGGCGATCCGACCTTCGACGCCGTGGCGCCGAACGGCTGGTGGGGCACCTGGCCGACCCACACCGCGGATGGCGCGGACCTGCACCGGAATGTCGGCGCGGAGAAGGCCGACAGCGCCAAGTATGCCGACGCCTGGACCCGTGGCGGCGGCGGCGTCTGGATGACCCCCGCCTATGACAAGGCGCTCAACCTGATCTACGTCGCGGTCGGCAATCCGTCGCCCGACCTTGATGGTGGCGTTCGCCCGGGCGACAACCTCTACACCGATTGCATCGTCGCTATCGACGCGACGACCGGCAAGACCAAGTGGTACTACCAGACCGTGCCGCACGACGTGTGGGACCTCGATGCGGTCTCCCCGCCGGTGGTGACGACGCTGGCCGGGCGCAAGGTTGTGGTGCACGCCGGCAAGACGGCGTGGGTCTACGTGCTCGATGCCGCGACCGGCAAGCTGGTCCGCCGCACCGAGAACTTCACCCCGCAGGAGAACATGTTCGCCCTGCCGAGCGCTGCGGGCACCCGCATGCTGCCGGGCGCCAACGGTGGCGCGGAGTGGTCGCCGATCGCCGTCGATCCGCGGCTCAACTACGCCTTCGTCGCCGGTCTGCACCAGCCGATGAACTACATCACCCACAACGCACCGTGGGAGAAGGGCCGTCTGTGGCTCGGCTCGGCCTTCGTGGCGATCGCGGGTGAGGAGCAGTGGGGCACCTACACTGCCATCAACCTCGCCACCGGCAAGGTCGTCTGGCAGAACAAGGTTCCGCAGCCGATGATGGGTGGCGCCCTGGCCACCGCCGGCGGGCTGACCTTCACCGGCGAGGGCAATGGCAAGTTCAACGCCTTCGACTCGCGCAGCGGCAAGCTGCTCTGGCAGTTCCAGGCCGGCGCCGGCTGCAACAGCGCCCCGATGAGCTTCAGCTACAAGGGCGAGCAGATGGTCGCGGTGGCGTGCGGCGGCAACTTCCAGCTGAACTACCCGCTCGGCAACGCGGTGATGGTGTTCGGCCTGCCGAAGCCCTTCGCGACGGCAATGGCGCACTAGTCAGTCGCGGCAAGATCGCAGTAGGTTTGGAGCGGGAGCGTCCCCTCGGGCGCTCCCGCTCTTTGTCTGCCCTCGGAGGAATGGATGTCCGTCATGCGTTCGACCCTGGCCCTCACCGCCGGCCTCACCCTCGGGCTGGCGGGGCCGGTCTTTGCCCAGGCCGCCACGGCGGACGGCCGAAGCGCCCCCGACTCGACCTGGCTCCGGTGGAATCCCACAACCAAGACCACCAGCTTCAAGCTGATCGCTGGCATTCCGGGGCACGCCAAGAGCCCATTCAACTTCAACGGCTACACCGACGGGGATTTCACCCTCGTCGTGCCGGAGAACAGCACCGTCGTGCTCAACTTCGTCAACGAGGATGGCACGCCCCATAGCGCGCAGGTCATCGCGGACGCCAAGCCGATCCCCAACATGGCGCTCAACGACGCCGCCATCCCCCGGGCCTACACCAAGGCGGTAAGCGAGGGGATCGCGCAGTTCGGCACCGACAACATGCGCTTCAAGGCAGCCCCGGTGGGGAGCTATCTGATCTTCTGCGGCGTCCCGGGACACGGGCTCTCCGGGATGTGGATCAGGCTCAAGGTGAGCGCGGATGCCACCCAGCCAGAGATGCTGGAAACGCCTACCGGCAAGTAGGTAGGCGATTATTCGGAGTCCTGCCGGCGCCCCCCGGTGCATAATGATGCACCAGAATCCCGAGTCGAATTATGGCATTTAAATGGCATTGGGTTGCGGTGGCGGCTGGGATCGGTACATTAGTGGCGCCATCGTACACTATTGCGCCGGACTGGCTTGAGTTCGACGGCCGTGGATGGGGTCGCCTCTCCCCTGAAGCGAAGCAGGCCTACCTGGCGGGATTCCTGGCCGGCAGTGCAACGGCTCAGGCCCTCGACGCCGGGACCGCGGACTCCGCTGGGCTGCGTCGGACAATCGACAGTCTGGGTCGTACGGGGTTTCGGTTCCCCTTCAGCCCCTCGGTCTACGGGGCACGCGTGGAGGACTATTACTGGTATGAAAACCAACGTCCCCTACCCGTTTGGTTCGTCCTCTGGGAGGTGAACAACCGGCTCCACCCGCCGCCCTCCGGGCAGCGGTGAAGCACCGTCCAAAGGCGTTGTCAGTACCGCAGGTGCAGGCAGGAAGTCGTTCTGAATCGTGCAGTATCAGTCCTCTTCTAGTCAGGAGAAGCACCGATGAAGCGTAGCGCTCTGTTGTTCGGAGCCCTCATGCTCGGCGCGGCCTCGGCCGCGAATGCGCAGGGGCTGTCCATGCAGATGAGCAATGGTTGGAATTTCTCGTTCGCCGGTAACGTCAATATCTTCGCCCAGTACCAGTCCCAGAGCGCGGGCAACGCCACGGCCTCCCCGGGCCAGCTGGTCGGCGGCGCCAAGGCGCAGGGCTTCTACTACGGCACCGGCCTCCTCCCGGCCTTCGCCACCTTCTCGGCGACCGGCAAGGAAGGGAACACCGATCTCGGCGTGCACTTCGGCTTCGCGCCCCAGGTTCAGTGCGGCGGCGGGAACCACGACTGCTTCGGCGCCCAGATCGACATGCGTCAGGTCTTCCTGACCGTCGGCGGCACCTGGGGCACCATCACCGCTGGTAAGGAGCTTGGCCTCTATCAGCGCGGCAACATCCTCTCCGACCAGACCCTCTTCGGCGTCGGCGGCGGCGGGATCGCCCCGAGCGGCACGACCCTGGGCCGCATCGGCTATGGCTACATCTATCCGAACTTCATCGCCCAGATGACGTACACCACTCCGGCCGGCCGTCCGGGCTCGCTGTCCATCGGCCTGATGGATCCGAGCACCTTTGGCCCGTACTCCACGCACAACACCCCGCGTGTCGAGGCCGAGGGCAGCTACACCAGCGGCAACCTGAAGGTCTTCGCGAGCGGCGCCATCCAGAACAGCAAGACCGCCCCGTCGGGCGGCACCAGCAAGACCGCCGTTGGCGGCGCTGGCGGCGTCACCTACAAGACCGGCACCTTCTCGGTCCATGGCTCCGGCTACTTCGGCAAGGGCCTCGGCACCACGCTCATGTTCAGCGGCCTCTCGGCTGACGGCGCGGGCGATCTGACCACCTCGTACGGCTACTTCGGCCAGATCACCTTCACCCCGGCCGGCAGCAAGGCCACCATCGCCGGCTCCTACGGCTCGAGCTTCCTGAAGGACAAGGGCAAGACCTTCAAGACCGAGAACAGCCTGATCTCCGGCGGCATCTACTACCAGGCCACCAAGTCCCTCAAGGTCGTTGGCGAGGGTGACTATGCCTGGTCGAAGGACAAGCAGGGCAGCGGCAAGAACAAGACCTTCACGGGCGCCTTCGGCCTGATGCTGTTCTACTAAGCATCACTCTGCAGGATCGAGCCGGGCTCGTCCCGTCTCGAAGCAGCGGCCTCCCTGTCCCCAGGGGGGCCGCTTGCTTTGCGGCCCAACCCTCCTGCCGGGCCCCGCTCGAACGCTGTAGATTGCCCAGCAACTTTTCCCGTTCCTGAGGCCTGCGAATGATGCGCCGAGCTTCACCACTCCTGCTCCTCGCCATGCTGTCTGGCTGCGCCAGCACCTTCTACTCGGCCACGAAGGGGGCTTCGACGAAGTCCCCCGACGATACCTTCACCTGCATCCAGGATCAGCTTGGTAAGCTCGGGTACAAGCGAAAGAACTATGACTCGGGGGAGCGCTGGTTCGTCGCCCAGAAGACCGACCCGACCGCGCGACTCGCCGACGTCCGATTCCGGCAGCGCGTCGATCGCCTGGACATCCGTGTCCGTCCGGATGCGAACGGCAATTCCAGCGTCGAGATGAAAGCCCAGAGCTTCAATCAGTTCGACAATCAGCAGGGTCTCTCCGAAGATGAGATCTCGGCATCGAATCAGGTCAAGCAGGACGCCCAGACCGTCATGGGAGCCTGCGGGCAATAGCCGATCTCCGGAAGCCTGAGACCGCCGAGTCCTTCAGGAAAACAGCCGGCCGCCCCATGATGTAGCGGCTGGCTGTTCTGGAAGTTGAACGGGTGCTGCTCAGGCGGTCAGAGACGGAAGTTGACGCCTCCGCCGAACTCGATCCGGTCGGCATCCCCGATCACAACCCGGACCTGCCCGAAGGGAATCATGCTGGGAGACACGGTCTTGAACTCCCAGCCGCTCAGCAGTGAGAGCCCGAGGTCGGTGCTGGAACCGGAGATTCCACCGACGCTGACACTGGAGTGGGAGATGTCGAGACCGCCACCGGCGTACAGGCCCGAGTCCTTGATGCTCAGCTTGGGCCAGTAGCGCACCTGGCCGCCGAGACTCCAGAGATGGAGATGGTTGCCGGGGAAGTAGTACTGGAAGGTCGGATAGATGTCGAGCCGGTTCATGATCGGATAGGCGAGCTGCCCACCGATGAAGAACTTGGTGTGATTGGAGCCGTAACCGATCTGGGGGCCGGCGACCGGGCGATTGCCCTGGGCAAAGGACGCCGAGCGCTGCTGGGCCGAGGCGGCCGTGGTCAGGGCCAGGGCGGCGAATGCGGCAAGGAGTGTGGCACGACGGGGAACGGACATGGACTGTCTCTCGTTGGTGGGTGAGTATCTGCCCGACGAATCGGGTGCTTCTGGTAGTGTACGCAGGACCTACTCACAATGTCTCAGTCCCGGTCGAATAGAAAGGCTACGGGAATCGGTCAGCTCTTCCGATATCTAGAGTGGTCCGAAGGGCGTAGAAGTTCAACCATTTGGTTGAAAATAGTCGGATCACCTATGGCCCGACATTGGCCCCGGCACTAGCTTGCCTCCGCACCTGGTACACGAATCTTCATGGAGCCCGGCATGGCAGCACCGCTCGTCCAGCTCACCCTCGGCACTCCGGCCCCGCCGCCACCGGCGGCCCCGGCCGCACTGCCGCTGGTCCGGAAACCCGCGTGGCTCAAGGTGAAGGCGCCAGGGGGAGACAATTACATCCGGATCAAGGGGATGATGCGCGAGCTGGGCCTCCACACGGTGTGTGAGGAGGCGCGCTGCCCCAACATCGGGGAGTGCTGGGAGCACAAGGCCGCGACCTTCATGATCCTGGGCGACGTTTGCACCCGGAACTGCGCCTACTGCGCCGTTGCGCACGGTACCCCTGCCCCATTCGATCCCGTCGAGCCGGTCCGCCTGGCGGAAGCGGTCGAGCGGATGGGCCTCGAGCACGTGGTCATCACCTCGGTGGATCGCGACGATCTCCCCAACGGTGGCGCCGAGGCCTTCGCCGGGTGTGTCACCGAGATCCGTGCCCGGCTGCCCGAGACGACGGTGGAAGTCTTGATCCCGGACTTCAAGGGGTCGGAGCGGGCGCTCCAGATCGTCCTCGACTCGCGGCCCGCGATTCTCAATCACAACCTCGAGACCTGCGAACGCCTCTACCGGCTGGCCCGGCCCGGCGGGCGCTATGACCGCGCACTCCAGCTCCTCGCGAACGCCCGTCGTATGCGTCCCGATGGCCTGACCAAGTCAGGCATCATTCTCGGGATGGGCGAGGAGTGGGACGAGGTCGTGACCTGCATGCGCGACCTGCGCCGGAGCGACGTGAACATCCTGACCCTCGGCCAGTACCTGCGCCCGACGGAGAGTCATCTTCCGATCGCGCGGTACTACACCCCGGACGAGTTCGCGGAACTGGAACGCATCGGCATGCGCCTGGGCTTCACGCATGTCCAGGCCAGTCCGCTCACCCGGTCGAGCTATCACGCCTGGGAGCAGGCGAGAGCGGCGCAAGCTTAGTACAACGAATTCCGGAGGGTCTCCCCCGACGGAGTCCGGCAGTATGGACCGAACGAGATCCCTCGTATCGCTCGGACTGAAGGCACGGGCAAAGGAACCGAATGGCAACGCCGAGATCGTCACGGAAGGCTGACACCAAGCTGGCCGAGAAGTACCGGTTCTACCTGCGGCAGATGCTGCTGATCCGCCGCTTCGAAGAGAAGGCCGGCGAGGCCTACAGCCTCGGCAAGATCGGCGGCTTCTGCCATCTCTACATCGGGCAGGAGGCAGTGGGGGTAGGGTGCCTCTCCCAGCTTCGTCCCGACGACTACCTCACGACCACCTATCGCGATCACGGTCAGGCACTCGCGCGCGGGATGTCCGCCCGCGCGGTGATGGCGGAACTCTTCGGCAAGTCGACCGGCTGCTCGAAGGGCAAGGGCGGGTCGATGCATCTCTTCGACACCTCCCTCGGCTTTCTCGGCGGGCACGGCATCGTCGGCGGCCACATTCCGCTGACGACCGGCATCGGCTTCGCGATCAAGTACCGGCAGCAGGACCAGGTCTCGGTCTGCTTCTTCGGAGAGGCCGCGGTCAACAACGGCGCCTTCCACGAGGCGCTCAACATGGCCGGCATCTGGAAGCTGCCCTGCATCTTCATCTGCGAGAACAACCGCTACGGCATGGGCACGGCGCTCGACCGGGCGACGTCCACCTGGAACATCTCCGAGCGAGCCTCTTCCTACGACATGGCGCGCGAAGTCGTCGACGGTCAGGACCTCGCCGAAGTGATGGCGGCGATGGACCGTGCGGTGGTACGCGCCCGGCGGCCGGCCCAGCCGACGCTGCTCGAGATCCGGACCTATCGCTTCGTCGGGCATTCGATGTCGGATCCGATCCACGGGCATTACCGCACCAAGGAGGAGGTCGAGGCGCATCGGAAGCGCGACCCGATCATCATCTGGAGCGAGCGGCTCAAGGCGGAAGGGCTGATCGACGACGCCGGAATCGAGAAGCTCGACAGCGAGGTGAAGGCGGAGGTTCAGGACGCCTACGACTTCGCGGACCAGAGCCCGGACCCCGAGCCGGAAGAGCTGTACACCGACGTGTACGCCCCCGAGAAGGAGTCCGTCTGATGCCCGTCATGACCTATCGCGACGCCCTGAATGCGGCCCTGCGCGAAGAGATGGCCCGGGACCCGGATGTCTTCCTCATGGGTGAGGAGGTTGGTGTCTACCAGGGCGCCTACAAGGTGAGTCGCGGACTGCTGGAGGAGTTCGGCCCCAACCGGATCGTGGACACACCGATCACCGAGCTCGGTTTCGCGGGCGTCGGCGTCGGCGCGGCGATGGTCGGGCTCCGTCCGATCATCGAGTTCATGACCTGGAACTTCGCGCTGCTCGCGATCGACCAGATCATCAACACCGCGGCCAAGATCCGGTACATGTCCGGCGGCCAGGTCGGCTGCCCCATCGTCTTCCGCGGCCCGGCCGGCGCGGCGCTGCAGCTCGGCGCGCAGCATTCGCAGTGCTTCGAGGCGATGTATGCGCACATCCCCGGACTGAAGGTTGTCATGCCGGCGACACCGGCCGACGCCAAGGGCCTGCTGAAGAGCGCCATCCGCGACGACAATCCGGTCGTCTTCATGGAGGGCGAGATGCTCTACAACACCAAGGGCGACGTGCCCGAGGGCGAGCATATCGTTCCGCTCGGCAAGGCCGAGGTGAAGCGGGCCGGTGATCATGTGAGCCTGATCTGCTACTCCAAGACGGTCGCCTCCTGCCTCAAGGCCGCCGAGCAGCTCGAGGCGGAGGGGATCTCGGCAGAAGTGCTCGACCTCAGGACCATCCGGCCGCTCGACCTCGAGGCGCTCTTCACCTCGGTGGCCAAGACCCACCGGGCCGTGATTGCTGAGGAAGGGTGGTACTTCGCGGGCGCCGGCGCACAGGTGGTCGACGAACTGCAGCAGGGCATCTTCGATGAGCTTGATGCGCCGATCCTGCGGGTCACCGGGGCCGACGTGCCGATGCCGTACAACAAGTACCTGGAGAAGGCCGCGAAGACCTCGCCGGAGCGCATCGTCGCCGCCGCCAAGAAGGTGCTGTACCTCGCATAGTGGAGTGAATCCCGGGGCGCCCCTCATCCCCGGGATGACCGTGAACCAGGAAGTCCAATGGCAACGAAAGTCCTGATGGAGGCGCTCTCTCCGACGATGGAGGAGGGTCGCCTGGTCGAGTGGAAGAAGCAGGAAGGCGATGCCGTCGCGGCGGGTGAAGTGCTGGCCGAGGTCGAGACCGACAAGGCGGTCATGGACCTGACCGCGCGAGCGGCCGGCGTACTCCTCAAACAGGCGATCGCCGCCGGCACCACCGTTCCCGTCGGGCAGGTCGTCGGCGTCATCGGCGCCAAGGGCGAGGACATCGCGGCACTGCTGGGCGGTGGAGCCCCGAAGGCCGCCGCGCCCGTCGCCGCACCTGTCGCCCCGCCTGCCGCGAAGGCCGTGGCTTCCGCCCCAGCCCGTACCGCGGCTTCGATCCCGTCACCTGCTTCGGCTCCCCCACCACCGGCCCCCGCCGCGCCTGCGGGTGACGGCCGGGTGAAGGCCTCCCCGCTCGCCCGCAAGGTCGCGGCGGAAAAGGGGGTCGACCTCGCCCGGCTTCAGGGGTCCGGTCCGGAAGGACGGATCGTCGTCCGGGACGTGGAAGGTGCTGGCGCGATGGCTCCGACTCCGATCGCAGCGGCAGCTCCCGCGGCACCGGGTGCGCTCACGGGCTTCAGTGACACTCCGCTGTCGCAGCTCCGGAAGACCATCGCGAAGCGGCTCACCCAGTCGATCGGTCCGATCCCGACCTTCTACCTGACGGCGGAAGTGGACATGGAGCGGGTGGCCGAGGCGCGTGAGGCGCTGAACGCGCGTGCGGAGGCGGACAAGAAGCCGAAGGTGAGCTTCAACGACATCGTGATCAAGGCGACCGCGCTGGCCCTGAGGCAGCATCCGGCCTGCAACGCCTGGTGGCAGGAGGATCGCATCCGCTACTGGCACGACGTGCACATCAGCATGGCCGTTGCGATCGAGGACGGCCTGATCACGCCCGTCATCCGCCACGCGGACCGGAAGTCGCTCCGCGAGATCGGGGCGGAGTCGAAGGAGCTGGCGGGCCGGGCCCGCGAGCGGCGGCTTGCCCCCGAGGAATACACCGGCGGGACGTTCTCGGTCTCGAATCTCGGCATGTTCGAGATCGACCAGTTCACCGCCGTGATCAATCCGCCGGAGGCGGGCATCCTGGCGATCGGCAGCATCGTGGCGAAGCCGGTCGCCGAGGGAGACCAGGTGGTGGTGCGTCGCCGGATGCGGGTGACCATGTCCTGCGATCACCGGGTCATCGACGGCGCAACGGGTGCCGCGTTCCTGAAGACGCTCAAGCAGATGCTGGAGAATCCGCTGGCGCTGGTATGGTAGGACGAACCGTGGACCGAAACGAACGGGTGGGAACGCGGACGCCGGTCATGTCAGTGACGGCGCCGTGCCCACTCTCGATCCCCAACCCCTGTACCTGAGGTTCCTGTGGCGACCTTCGACGTGATCATCCTGGGTGGTGGCCCCGCCGGTTATGTCTGCGCGATCCGCGCGGCGCAGCTCGGCTTGTCGACGGCCGTGGTCGAGAAGGAGAAACTCGGCGGCGTCTGCGTCAACATCGGGTGCATCCCGACCAAGGCGCTGCTCCATAGTTCGCGGGTCGCGAACATCGTCGCGCACGAGGCGAAGGATCTCGGCGTCGACGTCGGGACGGTGAAGCTGGACTACGGCGTCGCGATGAAGCGCTCCCGCAAGGTGGCCGAGCAGAACTCGAAGGGCGTCGAGTTCCTGATGAAGAAGCACAAGGTGACGGTGATCAAGGGCGAAGGTTCCCTGGTGCCGGGTCGGAAGGTCAAGGTGGGCGCCGACGTGCACGAGGCCAAGAAGGCTGTGGTGATCGCGACCGGCTCACGCGTGAAGGGGATCCCGCAGATCGGCCTCGAGATCAACAAGACGACGGTCATCAGCTCGGACGAGGCGCTCTTCCTGGAGAAGGCACCGGCCAGCATCGCGATCATCGGCGCCGGCGCCGTGGGCTGCGAGTTCGCCGACATCTTCAACTCGTTCGGCTCCAAGGTCACGCTGATCGAGGCGCTGCCCCGGATCCTCCCGATCGAGGATGCGGAATCATCCGATGCGGTCGCGAAGAGCTACAAGAAGCGCGGCATCGACGTGCACGCCGGCGCCAAGGTGACCCAGGCGGATGTGGGCAAGGACAAGGTGGTGCTGACGCTCGAGGTCGGCGGCAAGCCGCAGCCGGTCGAGGCCGAGAAGGTGCTGATGGCCGCGGGACGCGGGGTCAACACCGAGAACATGGGCTTCAAGGAAGCGGGCGTGCAGCTCACCGAGCGGGGATGGGTCAAGGTCAACCTCGCAACCCTCGAGACCACGGCGCCCGGCATCTACTGCATCGGGGATGTTGCCGGCCCTCCGATGCTGGCCCACAAGGGGAGCCGCGAGGGCGTGCTCGTCGCCGAGCTCATCGCGGGCCACAAGCCGCACCCGATCCGCTACGACAACATCCCGTCGGTCACGTACTGCCACCCCGAGGTCGCGAGCATCGGCCTCACGGAGGAACAGTGCAAGGAGAAGAAGCTCGACTTCCAGGTCGGCCGCTTCCCCTTCAGCGCCAACGGCCGGGCCCGCGCGAGCAACGAGACCGAGGGTTTCGTGAAGATCATCCGCGACAAGAAGTACGGGGAGATTCTCGGCGCGCACATCGTGGGCGGCCATGCCTCCGAGATGATTCACGAGCTGGCGGTCGCCCGAGAGAACGAGTACACCGTCGAGGAGATCGATCTCACCGTGCATGCCCACCCCACCCTGTCGGAGGCGATCGCCGAGGCGGCGCTCGATTCGATGGGCCGGGTGATGCATATCTAAGTTCCGGGTTCCAAGTACCGAGTGCTTGGGGCTTAGTGCTCGGGACTCGGAAATAGGAACTGAAAAAGCCATGACAGAACGTCCCGCAACGACGGAACTCTCTCCCACCGGCGAAGTCGCTGCGCCCGATCATGTGGGCGTGGCTATCCGGGCAATGGGGTTCGGGGTGCTGTTCGGGCTGGCGGTGACGGCGGCGCTGCTCTGGGTGGTGCGCACGGTGCAGCTCTCGACGCCCCAGCCGGCGGATGCGAAGCCCAGCGAGGCTATCGTCAATCTGCTGCTCCTCGCCTGGCTCGGCGGCGCGGCCCTCGCCACGGCGGCGGGCTTCTCCCTGATGCGGCCGCTGACATCGCTCTACCGTCGAGGGGGGCTCTCGATCGTCGCAGGCTTCGCCACCCTCGTCGTCTCCTTCATCACCCAGCCGGTGGACGCGATGTTCGGCCGCGCCGGGCTGGTCGGGCTCACCGCGATCGCGACGGCGCTCGCGCTCCTCCTCGCCCGATCGATCGCGCGCCGGCGCGCATGACGGCGCCGCTCGCCGTCGCCGAGTTGGGACGGGTCGCCTACCACGACGCGCACGCGATGCAGCGGGCGATCGCCGACCGTCGCATCAGCGGCGCGCTCGACCGCGACGTCCTCCTCCTCCTCGAACACGAGCCGACCGTCACGCTGGGGCGCGGCACGAAGGCGACCAGTCTCCCACTCTCGCCCGAGGCGCTTGCCGCGCGGGGCCTCACGGTGGTCGAAGTGGAACGGGGCGGTGATGTCACCTGGCACGGCCCGGGCCAGCTCGTCGGCTACCCGATCCTCGATCTGCAGCAACTCCGGCCCGACCTCCACTGGTATCTCCGGCAGGTCGAGGAGGTGCTCATCGTGGCACTCGGAAGACTCGGAATCTCTGCAGAGCGGAATCCGGGGTTCACGGGGGTGTGGACCGGGGGCCGGAAGATCGCGAGCATCGGCATCCATGTCCGGCACTGGGTGACCTCGCATGGGTTCGCGCTCAACGTGTCCAACGACCTCCGGGACTTCGGTCTGATCGTGCCCTGCGGCATCAGCGGTGTCGAGATGACCTCGGTCGCGCGGGAACGTGGTGCGACCCCGAGCCCGGCCGCCGCCCAGGACCTCTGGAGGGAGACCGTCGCGGCCATCACGGCGGGCATGGGCACCGTCTTCGGCCGGAGCCCGGTGCCCGTCGCCCTGGACGAACTCCTCCCTGAGGGAACCGCCCGCCCCGCCCCAGCGTACTAGAGGCAGCCCGGGCCGGCACCGGCTCGTCCCCCTCGGAGCACCGCATGACTGACAGAATCGACGTCCGCACCACCGACCGGGAGCGCCTCCCGCCCGGGCAGATCATCACCCAGAAGTGGCCGGTGCTTCACTACGGCACGGTGCCATCGGTTGACCGGAAGAGCTGGCGCTTCAGCGTGACCGGCGCGGTCGAGCAACCCTTCGAGCTGACCTGGGACCAGCTGCTCCTGTTCCCGCGCCAGGAGACGCTCTGCGACATTCACTGCGTGACCCGGTGGAGCCGGTACGACAATCTGTTCGAGGGGATTCCGGTCTCCGCGATCATCGAGCAGGCGAAGCCGCGGCCGGGCGCACAGTTCGTCCTGATCCATGCCGAGCATGGGTTCACGACCAATCTGCCGATCGCCGATCTGCTCCTTCCGGCGAACATCCTGGCCCTCCGTCATAACGGGCAGGATCTCGATCCCGAGCATGGAGGCCCGGTGCGGCTGGTGGTGCCGCATCTCTACTTCTGGAAGAGCGCCAAGTGGATCCGCGGTTTCGAATTCCTCGAGGAGGACTACCCGGGATTCTGGGAACAGAACGGCTACCACATGCGGGGAGAGCCGTGGGCCGAGGAGCGCTACGGTCGGCCGGACCCGGCTCGGATGCGGCGGGGCCCCCGGAAATAGAGTCGCGCCAAGTTGTCAACCGGCGCCGGTTTGCCGGGCTCCCGGGACCGCCATTGCGTTTCGATGTTGGTGGGGGCATTCTGTCTATCCTATGACTGCTCCGACCGAGCGCCGCCCTCCTGAGGCGCAGGCCGACCAACTGGTCCACGACATCCTCAAAGCGGCCCACGGCTGGGCGCGCGAAGCGCCGGCTGCGGTGCAG
Organism: Gemmatimonadales bacterium; assembly: GCA_044229445.1. GTDB lineage: Bacteria > Gemmatimonadota > Gemmatimonadetes > Gemmatimonadales > GWC2-71-9 > JADJOM01. The sequence goes on from JBGASX010000002.1 coordinate 134,576, forward strand.
CCGGCGGTGCGTGCCGTGTGCATCCGCCTGGGAGAGATGGTCGCCGACCAGCGGAACTTCTTTGCGCCGTTGCCGGAGCCGCAGGAGGCGGAGCGGGGGCAGGTGCTGGCGCTGGTCGCCAAGCGGCTGACCGTGGCGGCGGCGGCGGAAGGGCTGGAGCCCCAGCTGGCGGCGCTCACCGAGCTCGAGCTCAAGTCCACCTCATCCTGGGCGCTGGTCCCCGCCGCCCAGGGCGAGTGGGTCTCGACGGCAGTGCAGTTCCTGGAGAGCTGCGCCCGTGATGTCCCCGCCGATCAGCGTCCCGACCCCTACTGGGCCGACGATGTGGTCGCCGGGGTCATCGCCTCCGTCCGCGCGGTGCTTGGTATCGACGAGCTCCACGCCCGGACCGAGACCCAGTATCCCGGCGGCCGGCGTACCGGCGAACACCCCATCGCCCAGCAAGAGGACGAGGAGCAGTAGGCGGCAGCCGCGCGGATCGCGCGGGAGACAACGCAGAGAACCCTCCGGCGCGTCGCACCGGAGGGTTCGTCGTTTCTGTCCTGCCTATTCGGAGCTGGCCTCAGGCCTTGCCCGTCTCCGCGAAGCGCTCCATGAACCGGCCAAAGACGCTGATGCCTTCCCAGAGCTGGTGCAGGTCGAGCTTCTCGTTCGGCGAGTGCAGCCCATCGTCGGGGAGCCCGATCCCCGTGAGGAGCACCGGCGCCCCCATGGTGCCGAGTCGCGGAATGATCGGGATCGAGCCGCCCGCGCGAACCCGGACGGCGGGCTTGCCCGCGATCTCCTTGAAGGCGGCGTCGAGGACCGCGAAGGCGGGGTGCGAAGTATCCACCTGCACCGGGTCGCCGCCGTGGAGGATCTTCACGCTGGCCTCGGCATACTTCGGAGTCGCCGCCTTCACCGCCCGCTCGAGCCACTTGGCCACGTCGGCGAACGGGAGACCCGGAACGAGCCGCAGGCTGACCTTGGCCGTCGCGACGGCGGGAATCACCGTCTTGGCCCCCTCGCCCACGAACCCGCCCTTGATCCCGTGGATCTCGAAGGTCGGCAGCGCCCAGGTCCGCTCGAAGACGGAGTACTTCTTCAGCCCGGTGAGCGCCTTGGCCGTGACCTCCTCCTTGAGGTACTCCTTCTTCTTGAACGGCAGCCGGTTCCAGTCCCTCAGTTCGGCCTTCGAGGGCGGCACGACCGACTTGTAGATCTTCGGGATGTTGATCCGGCCATCCTCGTCTTTCAGTTCCGAGAGCAGCCGCACCAGGGTCTCGATGGCGTTCGGCGCGACCCCACCGTACGTCCCCGAATGCAGATCGCGCTGCAGGGTGCGGATGGTGACCTCGGCGTAGCACATGCCGCGGAGCGCGGTGTAGACGCCGGGAATCCCGGGGGCGTAGTACGACATGTCGCAGACCAGCGCCGCGTCGGCCTTGGTCCGCTCCGGCTCCCGCTTGAGCAGCTCATCGATCATGTGGCCGCCGCACTCCTCTTCCCCTTCGAAGATGAAGTGCACGTTGAGTGGCGGCTTGCCGGAGGCGTCGCGGATCGCCTCGTAGGCGCGGAGCAGGCAGAACACCTGTCCCTTGTCGTCCGCCGTTCCGCGCGCGAACAGCTTGCCGTCGCGCACCGTCGGCTCGAACGGCGGCGTATGCCACTCGTCGATCGGGTCCACCGGCTGCACATCGTAGTGCCCGTAGATGAGCAGGGTCGGGGCGCCCGGAACCTTGGGACCTTCAGCCCAGACGATCGGGTGCCCGTCCCCCTCGATCAGCTCGATCACGGGGCAGCCGAGACGTTTGAGATCGTCCATGAGCCACTGCGCGGCGCGGCGGCAATCGCCCGCGTGGTCCGGAAGGGCGCTGATGCTGGGAATGGAGAGGAACTCGGTGAGCTCGCGCAGGAGGCGCGACTGCTCGCGGGTAGCGAATGAGGTATCCATGGCAGAAAAGGTACAGCACAAACCGAGGCGGGAGAAGAGAGCCCATCTGCACACCATGAAGCCAGCACGAATACAGCTGACTGGTGGATTTCATGCACCGCTCCCCCTCTAGCGCTCGGCTCCGCGCGCGGTACATTCGCGCGCATGTACTCCACCGATCAGTTCCGCGTATTCACCGGCGCACCGGTCGACCGGCTGCTGTCGCGGCCTCGCCGCCTGCTGCAGGAGGGGCGGACGGAAGAGGCGGAACTGGCCTACGAGGCGCTGCTCGCCTCACAACCCGACCTGCGGCAGGTCTGGCTGGAGCAGTTCACCCTGCTCCGCCAGTCGGGACGGTTCGCCGATTGCCTGGCCCTCGCCGATCGCTGTGCCGCACACTTCGGGGAGGGCGCCCTGCCCTCGGCGCTCCGGGGCGCGGCGCTCGTGGAACTGGGGCGGTTCAAGGAAGGGCTCGCCGCCCTGGACGACGCCGCCTGCGAAGACCCGAACCTGGGGCTGGTCTGGCATGAGGCGGGATATGCCGCGTGGAGACTCGGAGAACTGTCCCGGGCGCTGATGGCGCTCGATCGCGCCTTCGCGCTGGAGCCCCATGGGAGCACGCTCCACCTTCGCGGCAAGGTGCTGCGTCAGGCGGGACGTTACCTCGCGGCCGAAGTGGCCTTCGAAGGAGCAGCCGAGGCGGCCGAGTTCTCCGAGCAGCGGGATGCCGCGGATGCGGAGATCCGCATCACGCGCCGCTATGCGATGTTCCCCGGCTCGCGCCCGGAAACGCTGCGACCGATCTCCCGCTGGTTCGGCGAGACCGGCGCCATCCCGCTCACCGGCACCGTCGGAGAGCCGCCCGCGGATGCGGACCTGTCGGCGGCCTTTGCCGTCCTCGCGAAGCGGCTCGGATGGCGCTTCACCGTGCTGGTCGCCCTGGATGCGTGGGAGGGGTGGTACGATCTCGCGAAGGCACTCGGCATCCCGGTGGCGGCGGTGATTCCGATCGATCCGCTGGCGATCCCGCTGATCGTGGCGCGGGAGGCCGGAGCCCATGCCCAATGGGCGGCCTTCGCCGAGGCGCCACGGACGAGCGGACGGGGGCTCTCATTCGCCCTGCGTCAGCCGTCGGATGTGGCGACAGCCGACATCATCGCCGAACTCGACGAGACGCCGGCGAACGGCATCGACTTCGGGTTCGCGGCGGAGGCGGCGGGCCACCCCGAGGGGCGCCTCGCCGGCCGGGTCCTGCAGTAGCTGGTGATTCCGCTCAGGACTTGAAGATCCGATCGACCCACTGGACCGCATTGCGATAGAGCCCCGGCAGCCTGCCCACCGAGACATCCGCCACATCCGCCAGTTCCTTCAGCCGATCCCATTCTGCGCGCTCGTAGCACAGCACCACCGACCAGACGGCCGAGAGGCTGGTCCGTCGTCCGAGGAGCGTGTCGCGAATTTCCGAGGAGACGGGAATGTGGGAGAGCGCCTCTTCCATCGGCCGTCCCAGCAGCCCATCGAGGGTCGACAACATCCCGATGAGGAAGAGATCGACGTCGCGGGAGCCGAGTCCGGCTTCGCGGCCCACCTGCTCGGCGAACTGGGCACGGACCAGCGAGGTGATCACCATCTGCGCCGGCTTGTCCTCGCCGAGCACGGTCAGCGCCATCAGTGAACACCACTTCCTGGCGGCGCGTTCGCCGAGCACCCGGAGGGCGTGCTTGATCGAAGTGATCTCGTGGCGCCAGCCGAAGCCCGCCGAATTCAGGTAGCGCAGCAGCTTCACGGCGAGCGCCACTTCCTGCTTGATGATGACCTCGAGCTTGTCGAAATCGAGTTCCGGCCGGTGCAGCTCCGCCATGAACCGGACGCAGTTCCGCTTGAACGCGGGGACGTCGGCGGACGAGAGGATCTCGGGCTCGCAGAAGAAGAAGCCCTGGAAGTGGGTGAAGCCTTCGGCCATCGCGGCGGCGAACTGCTCCCGGCTCTCCACCTTCTCTGCGACCAGCTGCACCCGGCGCGGGCCGAACTCGCGGATGATCGCGCGGCGTTCGGCCTCACCGGTGTGCAGGAAGTCGACCTTGATCACATCGGCGAGCTCGGCGAGCGGGGCCATGGCGGGGCGCCGGACGAAGTCATCGAGCGCGAGCCGGTAGCCGGCGCGCTTGAGCCCCTGACAAGCCTCGACCACGTCGGGGGTCGGTTCGACGGTCTCCACCAGCTCGATGATGCTGCGGTCCCGCGGCAGGACGAGATAGAACTCCTGCAGCAGCACCTCGCGGGAGGCGTTGATGAAACCGAGCTTGTCCCCGAGGAGCGTGTCGAGGCCGAAGCCGAGCAGGCTCGTGTGCAGCATCTCGAAGGAAGCCTGGTCCTGATTCGCGGCGTGGAAGGCGTTATCCAGGCCGGAGCGGAACAGGAGCTCGTACCCGTAGACGTTCTGGCGACGATCCAGGATCGGCTGGCGCGCCACGAAGATCTCGGTGTTCTGGCTGGTAATGATGGCAACCCCCGGGGATTCCGAAGTCCCCCGCCGCCTGGTCCGTGGCTGCGGGTCTCCTGCGGCTAGTATCGTCCGGAATCCGGGCGGGCTTGACCCCAGGGTGTGACGTCAGTCCGTTGGCCGGGCAGGTAGGGGAGGCGCGGAATGGATCAGAATGGTTCAGCGATTGGCGAGAATCATCATGACCCATTCAACCGCACGGCGATAGGCCTCGGGCAACTGGGTTTCGGCGATGGCGGTGCGCCCTGCCATGCGTTCCACCCGTTCCCAGTCCGCCCGGTCGTAGGCGATGGCGAGGGCAAGGGTATCTCCGAGCAGATTGTCGCCGTGGAGCAGCGCCTCGGAGATCTCCTCGCTGATCGACATCTGGTCGAGAATCTGATCGATGGGCCGGTCGAGGAGGGCGTCGAGCGTGGAGAGCAGTCCGACAAGGAACAGATCCGCCTGACGATCCGGCAGCGAGGCGATCGCGCCGAGTTCCTCGCAGAACTGGGCCCGGACCAGCGACGTCGTCACCAGTTCCTGGGGCTTGTCTTCCCCGATCAGCGTCAGGGCGACCAGCGAGGCCCACTTCCGGGTCGATCGCTCCCCCAGCACGCGGAGCGCCTGGCCGATCGTGGAGACGTCATGCCGCCATCCGAAGCCGGCGGAGTGAAGATACCGGAGCAGCTTCACCGAGAGCGCCACCTCGCGCTTGATGAGCGTTTCGAGCGCGTCGAAGTCGAGTTCCGGCCGGTTCACCTCGTGGATGAGCCGCACCAGGTTGGTCTTGAGCGCCGAGACATCCTTGCCGGTGACCATCTCCGGCTTGCAGAAGAAGTAGCCCTGGAAGTACTCGTACCCCGCCGCCAGCCCATCGCGGAAGTCCTCGTACGTCTCGACCTTCTCGGCGAGCATGTGGATGCCGCGCGCGGCGAACTTGCGGACGACCTCCGCGCGTTCCTCCCCCTTGGTGACCAGGAAGTCGATCTTGATGTAGTCGGAGTAGGGAAGCAGTGCCTCGTACTCCGGCCGGAAGACGAAATCGTCCAGCGCGAGCCGGTACCCCGCCTTCTTCGCCGCCGCGCAGGCGGCCGCCACCTCGCTGTCGGGCTCCACGGTCTCGAGCACCTCGATCACCGTCCGCGAGGGCGGCAGCACGGCCCAGTGTTCCTTCGTCATCACATCGCGTGAGGCATTGAAGAAGGCATCCCGGTCCCCGACCAGGCTGTCGAGCCCGAAGCCGAGCAGCGTCGTGTCCATCATCTGGAGCGAGGCCTTGTTGGGATCGTTGCGGCCGAAGACGTTCTCGGTGCTGGAGCGGAAGAGCAGCTCGTAGGCCACGACGTTGCGGCGGCGGTCGAAGATCGGCTGTCGCGCCACAAAGATGTTCATCGTCATGGGATCAGGTCGTCTGGAGCGCGGGCAGGGCGGCGCGCATCGCCTCCGCGGTCTGCCATCGGTCGTCCCGGGATTTGGCGAGGGCACGGGTGATGGCAGCGGCCAGCCCCGATGGGGTGTCGGGCCGAGCCTCCCGCACGTCGGGGATGGGAGCGGTCTGGTGCTTCGTCAGGACATGATCCTCGAACGGATCCACGTAGGGCGGCTTGCCCGTGAGGCA
>JBGASX010000086.1:0-18815 GCA_044229445.1 Gemmatimonadales bacterium
CCTCAGCTTCATCTTCTGCAGCTTGCCGGTCGCGGTGTGGGGGAGCTGCTCCAGGAACTGCACATCGTCCGGCAGCCACCACTTCGCCACCTTGTCGGCGAGATAGCCGAGCAGCTCCTCGCCGGTGAGCGCGGCACCGGGGCGGCGGACCACGATGAGCAGCGGGCGCTCCTGCCACTTCTCGTGGGGAATCGCGATCACCGCCGCCTCCAGCACCGCCGGGTGCCCCACCGCGGCGTTCTCCAGCGCGATCGACGAGATCCACTCCCCGCCCGACTTGATCAGGTCCTTGGCGCGGTCGGTGATGTGCATGTAGCCGTCGGGATCGATCGTCGCGATGTCGCCGGTGTCGAACCAGCCATCCTTGTCGAGGATCTTCCCGCCCTCGCCGCCGAAGTAGCTCTCCACGATCCAGTGCCCGCGCACCAGCAGGTGACCGTACGCCTTGCCGTCGTTGGGGAGGGTCTCGCCATGATCGCCGACCAGCCTGATCTCCACGCCGTACATCACCCGTCCCTGCTTCCCCTCGAGCGTCACCCGCTCCTCCGCCGTGAGGTGGCGGTGCTTCCTGAGCGGGGCACCCACCGTCGCGAGCGGCGAGGTCTCCGTCATCCCCCAGCCGTGGATCACCCGCACCCCGTACTGGGTCTCGAAGGTCTCCACCACCGAGCGCGGCGCGGCGGCGCCGCCGATCAGCACCCGCTCGAGCACGAGGTCGCGTTTCGTATCCAGACTCTGACTCGCCACGTGCTGCTGGAACCCCATCCAGACGGTGGGCACGCCGAGCGCCACTGTCACGGCCTCGTCGCGCAATGCGGTGTAGATGCTCGCGCCGTCGAGGGCGGGGCCCGGCAGCACCACGCTCGCCCCCGAGATCGCGCAGGCGTAGGGCGTCCCCCAGGCGTTCACATGGAACATCGGCGACGCCATGTAGAGGGTGTCACGCGCGGCGAGCGCGACGCCATCCGCCATGCAGATCGTCATCGCATGCAGCACCGTCGAGCGGTTGGTGTAGAGCACGCCCTTCGGGTTGCCGGTGGTGCCGGAGGTGTAGCAGAGCGAGGTCGCGGCGAGCTCCTCGAGCTGGGGCCAGTCGTATTCGCCTGACTCGGCCCCGATCAGCTCCTCGTAGCAGACCAGGTTGGGGATCGAGTTCTTCGGCAGATCTGTCGGGTCGCCCAGCACGATGTACGACTTCACCGTCGGGAGGTGAGGGGCGAGCTGCTCCACCAGCGGGGCCATCGCGGCATCGAAGAAGAGATGCTGGTCGGCCGCGTGGCCGATCATGTAGGTGATCTGCTCGGGGAAGAGTCGCGGATTCACGGTGTGCAGCACCGCGCCCATCCCCGAGACGCCGAAGAAGAGCTCCATGTGGCGGTAGCTGTTCCAGGCCATGCTGGCGACCCGGTCGCCTTCGCGGATCCCCAGCCGCTCGAGGGCATTCGCGAGCTGCTTCGCCCGGCGCTCGATGTCGCGGTACCCTGAGCGGTGCGGCGGCTTGCCCGGCGCGAGCGACACGATCTCGGCGCCGGCGTGCGACCGCGCCGCATGGTCGAGCAGCGAGGAGACGAGGAGGGGGTGGTGCTGCATCAGTCCGCGCATAAACCAGCGATGGTGTGTGAGGGGGAGAAGGTGCGGTTTGCCGGGGAGATCGGCTAGGGGGTGAGGAGTTCCGAGTTCCGAGTTCCGTACCCCGATCGTTGATGGCCTCGCGCTGCCACGATCTCGCGCCGTCGGGTGGCCGCACAGGATCGGCAAGACCGCCGCGCGGCGCACCCGCCGCCGCTCGCCTGCGGCAGCGCTTCGGCCGCAGTCCTGAGTACCAGGCGCCAAGTACTACGCACTAAGCACTAAGCACCAAGCACTCGGAACCCGGAACCGGCCGGAGGCGACACGGCATGCCTTGGCGCTACTGGCCCTCGCAATGACGTCAGGCAGGGGGCGAACCGGGGGGTCCGCCCCTACCCTGCACCGCCCCCAGCGCCTTTACAATCGATTCCCGCGACTGCAGCAGGTTCTCGAGCGCCGCCTCCGCGGTGCGGCCGGCCGAGCGCGGCACGTCCTTTCCCGGCTCGAGGAAGGGCCAGAGTTTCTCCCGCACCCGCTCCGGCAGGACGCTCTCGAGATACTCGAGCGCGGTGCCGCGCAGATGGCGATCCTCGGTGAAGAGCCCGTGGAAGGCGAGCCGGAGCGGCTCGCGCGGCAGCACCAGGGCGAGCAGGGTGAAGACGTGCTCCAGGCTCCGGTCGGCGCGGTCGCGGAGCAGCTCCACCTCGAGCGGCGCATCGTCGTCCTCCGCCGCATCGATGAGCCGGCGGCTCTCCCACACGCCCCGCCCCACCGCCACCTCGCTCAGCACCGCCTGCAGGATCCGCTCTCTCGGCGCGTGAAGCGCCGAGTCTTTCGCGGACAGCCGATAGAGCGCGCGGCCGGCGCGATAGCGCACCTCGAACCGGCGATCGTCGAGCGCGGCGAGCAACGCGGCAAATGACTCCACGGTGGCACACTGCCCCAGCACCAGCACCACCCGCCGCCGGATGGCGAAGTCGGCGTCCGGGTCGAGCAGGTACTTCGCGAGCATCGCGGTCTCCCGGGGACAGACCGGGACGAGTGCCGCGATCGCGGCGGGCGCCGCCGCATCCCAGGCGAGGAGCTGAATCGCCCGCTCGACGAGCGCGGGCCCGAGCGGTGCGCCCTGCAGCGCCTCGAGCACCCTCGGTGCATCGCCGCTCGCGAGCGCCGCCACGCGTGCGGCATCGCCGTCGAGCGCCGGCGCCATGCGCGGGGCGGCGAGAGGCTCCGCCTGCGCCGCACTCCGGAACTCGCGGAGATCGAATCCCCCGATCGTCTGCAGCAGCGTCGACGACTCGCCAGGGGCAGACCCGCCCGCCTCGTCGGCGCGGAGGGTGAGGCTCCGGGCCAGCGCCTCGGTGTAGCCACGATGCAATCGCCGCGCGGCGAGCAGACTCAGGAAGGCCAGGACGATCGCACTCCCCAGCAGCAGCCCGGCCGCCTTCGCCGCCGCGATGAGCAGGACCACCTGGATCAGCGCGCCGCCGGCGAGGTCGCCGAGCCGGGTGACGCCGACATCGATGAAGAGCTTGGTCGCCCGCTTCTCTGCCGGAGGGACCGGTGTGAAGAGCAGCTCGTAGGCGCTCCGGAAGATCGAATTGCGGAGCACGATCTCGGTGCCGCGCGCCACCAGGAGCGGAAAGAGCCCGGGGAGGAAGAGACCACCCAGCGCGCCGAGCGAGACGCCGGCGGGGAGGAGTGCGGCGCTCCGTGCCACGCCGAGTGCGGCGAGGATGGGCCGGAGGACGGCGGCCTGCAGCAGGATCGCGAGGAGCGCGGTGATGGTATAGAAGGTGGCGAAGAGCCGGAGCAGCTCCTCGCCACTCGGCGCGGCGGTGGTCGCGCGCACCTTGAAGACCCAGTCGAGCAGCCCTTCGGTCATCGCGGTGAGCACCACCAGCAGCGCCAGCCCGCGGAGATAGGGCGAGGCGCGGAAGGCGGCGCGCGCCGAGGAGACCGGGGCCATGCCGCTCCGACCCGAGGTGTCGCCGCCGCTCCGGACGCCGAGCACCAGGAACGCCGCGGCGAGATGCAGCAGCGCGAGCAGGGGCAGCATCGCGGTGAGCGGGAGCACTCGGCCGAACTGCCCGGGGAGGATGCCGCCGAGCAGCCCGCCGATCGAGGCGCCGGTGGTGATGCGGGCGATCGTCTGCCGGGCGGTGCGCGGATCGAAGCGCTCGGTCACCATCGCCCAGAAGCCGGAGACGAGCAGTGCACCGAGCGCGCTGAAGTGGAGATAGAAGGCGACGGCGACCCAGGGCCGGAGCGTCGCCGTGAGACTCCACTCGACGAGCAGGAGGATCGCGCTCGCCACGAAGAGCCTGGGCATCAGCCGGCCGGGACCGATGCGGGCCATGCTGCGGGAGAGCAGGACGGTGAACAGCACCGACAAGAGTGCGGCGGCGATCACCATTCGCGGCAGGGTGGCGACGCCGAAGGTGGAGAGATAGAGCGCGTCGCGGGTCGCCTTCCCGGCGAGCTGAAAGGCAACGATCGCGGCGCTGGCCGCGGTCGCCTGGGTGGCGGCGGTGCGGTCGGAGGAGAGCGCGGCCACGCGCTAGAAGCCGAAGCCGGCCTGGAAGTAGAAGGCGGTTCGCTCCTCGCTCTTCGCGACGGAGAAGCTGATGGTGTTGGCGCGATCGAGAATCGCGAGCCAGACCCCTCCTCCCACCGCGGTATGCCAGGTATCCGACTGTTCGCCCGCGAGGTACACCCGCCCGATGTCGCCGAGGCCGAAGATGCCGACGTCGGAGGGTGCGCCGAGGAAGACGCTCGCGAGCCGGAGCTGGAGTTCGGCGGTGCCGTAGGCGGAGGCATCGCCGGCGTAGCGGTTCTGGCGGCCGAGCCGGACGGTGCCGTTGTTGCCGATGAAGGCGGCGTCGAAGTAGGGATAGGGGCCCCAGAGCTTCTTGCCGCCGGCGCGGAGCATGAGCCCCGGCTCGAGCGGGGCGCGGATCCGGAGATAGCTGGTGACCTCGCCGTGCAGCTCGCCGTAGGCGCGCTTCACGTCCCACCACGCAGGGTAGGCGCTGCCGCCGGCCGCGAGCTGGATGCCGGTGGTCGCCCCGTTAGGCACCCTGCGGCTGTCGATGGTCAGGGCGGCGCGGGCGCCGACCGCACCGAAGTTCCCCGAGCCGTAGGGGTTGAGGGTGGCGAGGAAGCGGTTGGGCCGGTCGTCGGTGTGGACGTACCGGGCGACGGTGCCGGCGGTGAACTCGACGTGGGGACCGAGCGGGGTCACCACGGCGAGCTCGGTGCCGTACTCGCGCTGGGTGACGCGGTAGTACTGCTTGCCACGCGGCGCGGCGATCTCGTTGCCGAAGCCGTTGAAGGACAGCACGTCGATCCCGGAGGCGCGGAGCTTCAGCTCGAGGAGCGCGGGGGAGTTGGTCCACCGGAAGCGGCCGCGGTAGTCGGCCCGGTAGGTCCAGGGCCCGGTAGCGACGCCGAGGCGGACGCGGTGTTCACTGGCGTAGGGGAGCTTCCGGAAGCCGTAGACGGTCTTGGTGCGGCCGAGACCGAAGAGGATGCCGATATCGGGCCCGGCGGCGAGGAGGCCGGCGGGCTCGGTGCGGTGGCCCCAGTCGCGGGGCGGGATCTCGGTCGGCGTCCGCTTGGGGGGCGGCACGTATGTGCGGCGATCGAGCGGGACGCCGCGGCTGACGACGGTGTTGCTGTCGCTGTCGTACATGCGAACGCCGCCGGCGCGGGCGGAGTCGAGCAGCAGGTCGGCGCCGTCGCCACCGATTACCCGCAGCGCGATCTCGGGCTTCCCCTTCCCTTCGATGCGGACCGTGTCGGCGCCGCCACGGAGGAAGAGCCGGAGCTCGCGGGTATCTTCGCGCGAGAAGCGGCGCGTGAAGTACGGCGCCGAGTCGGCGCGTGAGAGCCGGACTTCGACAGTGCGCGGGTCGATGGTGGTGACCACCGCGCGCTCGTTCGCGTCGGTGCCGTACACCTCCGCCTGCTCCGCGAGCATGCGGTAGAAGCGATGGGCCTCGGCGCCGAGATTGTCGCGGCGGCGCTTGAGTGCGGCGATGAGCCGGGGACCGATGAGGGCGAAGTGTTCTTCAGGAATGCGTCGCACCGACGCCTCGATCACCGAGTCGGTGATGGCGGCCTGTACCTCGGAGACGACCGAGTCCCAGACGGGGCGATCGGCCTCGAGCAGGAAGTGGCGATCGAGCTCGCGGCCGTTCCAGGTGAGGCCGAGCAGCTCGGGATACCTGGGGCCGAACTGGATGAGCTGCGGAATGCGGATGCGGGCGAGGTGGAGGAAGAGGCCCTCGTAATTGACCATGGCGAAGTCGCGGTCGCGCGGGATCGCGATCCACCGGTGCGGCCGCGCGTCGCCGAAGCGGGCCCAGCCCCACTGGTCGCGGTGCCGGTCCCAGTCGCCCACCAGGATGTCGACCAGTCGCGCGCGGAGGAAGGCGCGCACATCGACCCGGTCGTCGGGACTCGCCTCGATCCGCTTGAAGAGCTCGTCGCCGTTGATGATCTCGGTGGCCCCACCCCAGGTGCCCGCGATCCGCGGCTCCAGCATCCCGATGAGTCCGGCGAGACTGCGGTGCTCGCCGAGGCGGGGATCGTCGGGCAGGATGAAGAGCTGGGGTTCCCCGTGCAGCACGCCGGCGGCCTGGAGCAGCGGAGCCACGACGAGCGGCGCCGCCGGCAGTGAGGCGCTCGTCTGGTCCTGCACCACCCCGGCGACCGCGGTCCCGACGAATTCGGGCGGCAGGTTGCGCGAGGGGTCCTTGTCGATGGAGCGGAAGTAGTAGTCCGTCCCGTTGGCGGCGTGGAAGCGGAGCGACGTCGTCTGCTGGCCGCCGCCGCGCGAAACCACGGTGAGCCCGCCCCCGAACTTCGCGAGGTCGAGCACCTGGATCGAGATCGGAGTCGCCCAGAGATCGCGGTAGTCGGTGCCGAAGAGGCGGCGCTGCAGCCAGCCGGCGGCGTAGCGGCTGCCGATCGCGCGGCGGACCACCGTCTCCGTATCGGCCGGCGCGGCGGTGACGGCCACCTGCGCGCGTGCCTCACGCAGGGGTATGACGAGGAACGCGGCCAGCAGCGCGGCACGATGAAGCGAGATCGGCATGAACGGCTCCCTCCGGGGGAGCGGCGACACGGAACGACGGTCTATCGGGCGCCGCGGGTCCGGCGCGCGTACTCCCGCCCCGTGAGCAGGGCGAGGGTGAGCCACACCGCGACGAGGCCGAGATTGAGCAGGGCGAACTGGGTGGTGCCGAAACCGAGCAGGGTGGTGCCGAGATAGATCGAGACGGCGGAGAGCACGTCGCCGGCCCGGACGAAGAGCGAGTCGATCGCCTGCTTCGCCTTGTACTTCTGCTCCCGGGTGGTCGGGAGGAAGAGCATGTTGCGCACGGTGTTCTGCAGCGAATAGTCGGTCGCGTTCTCCGCCGTCTTCACCCAGCGCACGGCGCTGAGGATCGGCAGGAAGGCGAGCACGGTGTAGCCGGCCATCGCGAGCAGGGGGAGGATCATCACCGCGAGCCGCACGCCGAAGAAGCGGACCAGCCGCGAGACGACGAAGAGCTGCAGGACGAGTCCCAGCACGTTCACGCCGAAGAAGAAGCGGGCGTAGAACTGCCCGATGTATTCCGCTACGGTGAGTCCCCCCGCAGTCCCCGCCGCCACCGCCGCCTCGGCGCCGAGCGCCACGGTGCGCCCGAGCACGTACTCGCCGGTGGTGTTCACCCAGTTCACCATCAGGATGAGCAGCGCGATCAGCAGCAGGTAGCGCTCCCGGAACACCAGCGCAAAGGCGCCCTGGCGGCTCGAGACGCCGGACATCGAAACGGTGACCTTGTCGCCTCCCTGATCCTCCTGGATGAGATACTCGCCGGTGGCGGCGGGGATCTCGGCGGTGGTGAAGCGGGGCGGGAGATCCGCCTCGGAGCGGCGCCGCTCGCGAGCATCCACGGCGTTTCCGATCAGGGCGGAGATCCCGAGCAGTGCCGCCGCGACCAGGAGAAGCTGGGGGACGCCGATGAGCGGGATCAGCCAGCCGGTAATGATGCTCCCCATCACGGCGCCTAACGATGCGCCGAGTGCCACGACGGGGAAGAGTCGCTCGCCCTGCTCGCGGGTGTAGAGATCGTTGGCGAAGGACCAGAACTGGGCCACGATCATCAGGTTGAAGATCCCGACCCAGAGGAAGAAGATGATCCCGATGGGGAGTCCCGCCCGGGTCAGCGCGTAGAAGCCGATGAGGCAGGCGAAGAAGATCCCCGAGACGGTGTTGAGCAGCCGGCGCCGCGGCAGCCGGTCGGCGAGCGCGGCGTAGGCCGGCACCAGGAGGAGGAGCAGGATCGCCTGCCCCGCCGCCGCGTACGACTTCACCTCCGCGCCGCTCCCGGAGAGGATCAGCGCCTCCCGCACCGGCTTGATGACGTAGTAGGCGGTGAGCAGCAGGAAGACGTTGAGCGCGAGCAGGAGCGCCGTCGGGCTCTCGCCGTCACGCACCTCGGTGAAGAGGCGGAGGAACCGGTCGAGTGGAGAGGCCCTCACGGCGTGTCGCCCATGGAGATCGCCTTGGTGAGCGTCATGTCGCAGTAGCAGGGCTCGGTGCTCGCCGACTCCGGGTGGTGCAGCTCCCACCAGCGCTGGGCCCGCTCCTCGTTCCAGGCGGTAGCTGGGGCCGCCTCGGCCAGGCGGCGGCCCAGCTCCGCCGCGCTCGCCGGCCGCGCGGCCGGATCCTTCGCGAGACAGGCCATGATGAGCTCGTCGAGGGCGGGCGGGATCTCGAGCTCGGTGCGCTGCGAGGGCGGCACGGGCGGGGTGTGCGCGTGCTGCATCATGAGGCGGAGCGAGCTCCGCTCCTCGAACACCAGCCGCCCGGTGAGCAGCCAGTAGCCCACGCAGCCGAGGGCGTAGATGTCGACCCGATGATCGATGGTCGCCTCGCCGCGGGCGACTTCCGGCGCCATGTAGGCGGGCGTCCCCGCCGTCGCGGTCGGTCCGGTGAGCAGCACGTCCCGCTCCGCGCCGTGCTCCTCGCCGAGCGCCTTCACCAGCCCGAAGTCGAGCACCTTCACGAAGTCGACGGCGAGCGCCATGCGGCAGGTGAAGATGTTGCTCGGCTTGATGTCGCGGTGGACCAGCCCGCGGCAGTGGGCCTCCTCGAGCGACTCGCACGCCTGCAGCAGCAGGTGCACCACCCGTTCCGCCGGCTGGGGGCCGAAGCGCTCCACCAGCGTCTGCAGGTCGAGTCCCTGCAGCATCTCCATCACCAGGAAGAAGGTCCCGTCCTGGGCGACGCCGAAGTCGTAGAGGCTGATCGTGTGCGGCGAGCGGAGCAGTGCGGAGGCCTCCGCCTCGCGGCGGAACCGTTCCATCACCACCCGGGCGCTGTCGGCGGAGCCGCCGTTCAGCACCTGGGAGCGGATGATCTTGATCGCGGCGGGCCGGGCGAGCATCTGGTGTGAGGCGCGGTAGACCTCGCCCATGCCGCCGGTGCCGAGCACCTCCTCGAGCCGGTAGCTGCCGATCTCGCGGGCGCGGCGCACCTGCTGTCCCAGCCCACGGATGATGCGGGCGGGGATGACCGCGATGAGGGCGCAGAGGTAGGTCGGGACGAAGTTCCAGAGCAGGTAGACGGCGTGGGTGTCGAGCTCCGCGCCACGGAGCTTCGCGACCGCGACCGCCAGCGGGTCCATCGAGGCGGTGAGCAGCGAGACCCAGAGGGTGCGCCCCGGCGAGGCGGGGACGATCGCCGGATACAGGAGAATGAGGACGCAGAGCCACGAGACCCGTGGCGTCACCGGTGGCGGGAACCACTGGGTGAGCAGGGCGACCAGCAGCGCGTTGAACATCAGGTAGCCGGTGCTGATGTCGACGAGCAGCTGGGGCCGGTCGCGGAACTGGCGGGTCGCGAGCATCAGCGCGAGCGAACTCGTGAGCCCGAGCGCGCCGATCGGCACGGCGGGCCAGGGCCAGACCGACTCCATCAGCGTCGCGTGGCCGGCATAGGCCGCCATGACGGTGTCGAACAGCATCGAGTAGCCCCAGAGCACCGCGCCGACGAGGCCGACCGACCAGACGCGCTGGGTGCCCTGCAGCAGCTCGTTGGTGATGCCGCGACCGGAGGGCGTCACCGGGTGACTGGGGAAGGAGATCGAACTCCGGCGGCGGAGCAGACGGGGCGCGGTCATCTAGGCGGGCTGATGCTGGGACCACCAGTGGGCCGCCTCGGTCTCGCCCCAGGGCGCGACCTCCACCGCCTGGAGCGAGCGGGCCAGCGCATCGGCGGTGGCCGGCCGCGCGGCGGGGCTCTTGGCGAGGCAGTCGAGGATCAGCCGGTCGAGACCCGGGGTGCTCGGGAGTTCCATCCGCTCCGAGGGCGGCACCGGTGGTTCGTTGATGTGCTTGGCGAGCAGTTGCAGCGGGTTGGCGGCCTCGAAGACCGGCCGCCCGGTGAGCAGGAAGTACGCGACGCATCCCACGGCGTAGATGTCGGCCCGGCCGTCGATCGCCTCGCCGAGCGCCAGCTCCGGCGCCATGTAGGACGGCGTGCCGGGGACGAAGCCGGCGGCGGTACCGAGCGAGTCGTCGCGCGGTGTGTCGTGCAGCGACTTCACCAGCCCGAAGTCGAGCACCTTCACGAAGTCGTGGCGGAGCCCGAGGCGGCCGAGGTGGATGTTGGCCGGCTTGATGTCGCGATGGACCAGGCCGCGGACGTGCGCCTCCTCGAGCGACTCGCAGACCTGGGCCAGGATGTGGACCACGCGTGCGGCGGGGAGCGGCCCCTTCTGGCGGACCAGGGTCTCGAGATCGAGCCCGTCGAGCAGCTCCATGACGAAGTAGAAGGTCTGGTCGTCGGTGACGCCGAAGTCGTAGAGCTCGACGGTGTGCGGCGAGCGGAGACTCGCGGCCGCCTGCGCCTCGCGGCGGAAGCGGGCGATCGCGAGCCGGGCGGTCGCGCGGTTCGGGCCAGTCAGGCTGTCGGCGCGGATCAGCTTGATCGCGGCGGGCCGGGCGAGCATCAGGTGGGTGGCGCGGTAGACCTCGCCCATCCCGCCCTTGCCGAGCAGCTCGCCTAACTGGTAGCTCCCCATTTCGCGGGCCCGGACCACATCGCGGCCGAGCCCGTACACCACCCGGGCCGAGAGAAAGGCGAAGAGGACCGCGAAGCCGGAGTAGACGAAGACGTTCGCGTAGGCATCGGAATTCGCCGTCACCTGGCCGGTGAGATCGAGCAGCAGCAGGGTGAGCGGAGTCATCGCCGCGGCGCAGATCGCCGCGACCAACATCCGGCGGGGTGGCCCGGGCAGGAGCAGCGGGAAGAGGATCACCACGACGGGGACCCAGTTCATGTTCGGGAGGAGATGGTACGTCAGGTAGGTGCCCCAGGTGGTGATCAGGGCGATGACGCCGCAGATCAGCACTTCGTAGATCATGCCCAGGGTGAGGAGCCGGGAGGGGGCGATGCGGGGATCGCCGGCCACCCACCAGAAGGCGGCGGAGGCGAGGGCGGCGATCATCCCGGCGAGCTGGAACCAGGGTTCCGCCGGAAAGACGTTCGGCTGTCCGGCGAGGCGGCGCGCGAGGTAGATCACGCCATCGAGCGCAAAGGCGAGGAAGGCGAACAGGACCAGGAGGCGGAGTCGCCCCCGGACCTGCTCCAGGAAATCGGTGGGCAGCGCCGCGGACGAGCCGGTACGCTCGTCGCCGCGCCGCAGATGAACGCCCCTGGGGTCAGAGGGTGTGCCCCCCAGGACATCGTCCTGTTGCGGTTCACCCATGCGGGTTCTGTTGGGCGGGGGTGAGGGAAATCCGCAGCGGGCACCATGCATCGCGCCGTGCGGGAGGTGAGGGGTACCCCCGTGACTGAAAGCTGCCCTTGGGGTGCGGGTTGTCAACCGGGCTGTCGCGCCGGGGAGTTCCGGGTTCCGAGTTCCGAGTTCCGAGTTCCGAGTTCCGAGTTCCGGGTTCCGAGTACTTAGTACTTAGTACCTAGTACTTAGTGCTTAGTGCGGGGGCGCGACGGACCGCGGAGTCCCGGAGGCGCGTCAGTGAGCGGTTGCGTTCTGAGTGGCCAGCCCTGAACGCGAACTGCAGCGCACGGAGGGACCCGCGGTCCGAGCGCCGAGAACAGTTCCGAGTTCCGAGTGTGAGAGTGCGGGGCCGCGAGCGATCGCGGCCTCGACGCCGGCTCGTCGCTGAAGCGACGGCTCGGCTGATGTCGCTAAAGCGACGGTAGTGGTGACGGGGTCACTTCAGTGACATCAGCCGAGTCGCGGCTTTAGCCGCGGACTCGGGAAAGCCACCACAGATTGCTTCGGGCCCTGCGGGCCCTCGCAATGACAGTCAGGGGCCGCGAGCGATCGCGGCCTCGTTTTCATTCCTTCCAGGGAGATTCCGGTCGGACAAATTGTCCTGTGCGCAGTCGGAAATCTCGTTAGGGAGAGAGAGGGAATTTTCGGGGGCATCGTGCGTACATTCTCTGAGCCGAGTCCGCCGCAGTGGGTCGGGATATCGGCGGGGGGCCCTGTCGGGCTTCCCGGTTCCATCACGCTCTTCCAGAGATGAGGCCCAGATGCGAATCCCGAAGTTAGTTCTCCTTGGCGCCACGATGCTCGTCGGCCAGCTGGCTCCGAACAACCTCGTCGCTCAGGCACCCGCCGGCGGCGGAGGGCACGCCGATGCGAGCATCGCCTTCCGGTTCGGCACCCTCGGCCTCGGCGGCGAGGTCAACAAGCTGCTGATGAGTCATCTGGGCGTGCGGGTGGGCGCCAACTACTTCAAGTTCAGCAAGACCAAGGACCAGAACAATGTGACCTATGACGGGAAGCTCAAGCTGCAGGCCTTCTCGGCGCTGGTCGATCTCTACCCCGGCAGCCGCGGCAGCTTCCACCTCACCGGCGGCATCATGACCGATCCGGCCAAGGTGAACGCGACCGGCAAGCCGACGGCGTCGGGCACCTTCGACCTGAACGGCAACACCTACACCACCGCGCAGGTCGGCACGCTGACGGCCGAGGTGAAGTATCCGAGCGTCGTGCCGTACGTGGGCATCGGCTTTGGCACGCCGGCGCGGAGTGGCGGGGCGCTGGGCTTCGTCTTTGATCTCGGCGCGACGATCGGTAAGGCGACGGTCGACCTCAACGCAACCGGAGCCGCCGGCAATCCGACGCTCGCCGCGGATCTCCAGGCGCAGGAGAACAAGACCGAGCATGACGTGCAGAAGTACGCGAAGATCTATCCCGTCATTCAGTTTGGGATCGCGTACAAGTTCTAGTAACCGAAAGTGCCTAGTGCTTAGTGCCTGGTCATCTCTGCTAGGCACTAAGTACTTAGTACTTAGTACTTAGTACCCGGAACTCGGTACTTTGACGATCCCCCCCTGCATCACAAACCGCACCTTGTGTGTGGCGGTGATTTCACGGGTCGGGTCGCCGTCCAGGGCGACGAGATCGGCGAGGAGGCCGGGCGCGATGCGGCCGAGCTGATCGTCTAGGTGGAAGAGCTTCGCGTTGACCGAGGTGGCGGAGCGCATCGCGGCGAGCGGCGTCATCCCGTACTCCACCATGGCCTCCAGCTCGCGGACGTTGTCGCCGTGGCTGAACACCCCGACATCGCCGCCGAAACAGATCGTCACCCCGGCATCGAGCGCGGCCCGGAAGCTCCGGCGCTTCTCTTCCAGATCCGCCGTGAGCGGCGACTTTCCCTTCACCCAGCCGTCGAAGTAGGTCGCGTACGCTTCCGAGGCCGCGATCGTCGGGCAGAGCGCGACGCCCCGCTGCTTCATCAGGCGGAACACCTCCGCCGTCCCCGCATCGCCATGCTCGATCGTTTCGACCCCGGCGACCACCGCGCGGCGCATCCCCTCCGGCGACATTGCGTGCGCCGCCACAGGCCGGCCGGCGCCATTCGCGGTGGCGACCAGGGTGCGCATCTCCTCCTCGCTGAAGGTGGGGAGCAGCGCGCCGTGCGGGCCCCAGCGGTAGTCGGCGTACACCTTGATCCAGTCGGCGCCGTGGCCGACCTGATTCCGCACCGCGCGCGCGACCCCTTCCACGCCGGTCGCCTCCTCGGCGCCCTGCGCCGGATCGAACGAATAGTGCGCCCGGCTCGGCCCGTACGCGCCGGTCGCGACGATGGCGCGGGTGACGACGAGGAGCCGCGGCCCGGGTACCAGCCCCTTCTCGATCGCCTGCTTGAGCTGGACGTCGTAGTCGTAGGCGCCCTCGGTGCCGAGATCCCGCTCGGTGGTGATGCCCGCCTCGAGGGTCGCGCGGGCGTGGGCGACCGCCGCGGCCATGCGGTAGCCGGCACCCTCGCCGAGCACCTGATCGTCCCAGAGCGTCTCGTTGTAGGGGTGCAGGAAGAGATGCGAGTGTCCCTCGATCATCCCGGGGATCAGCGTCGTGCCGGGGAGGTCGATCCGGGTGGCGCCGGCGGGAATTGTCAGGCTCTTCGCATCGCCCACCGCGGCAATCCGGCTGCCGCGGACCAGCACCGCCCACCCCTGACGCGGCTGATCGGCGACGCCATCCCAGACGGCGGCAGGGACGAGGAGCGAGACTCGGCTGCTGTCCGGCGCCGGCGCGCGCTGGGCCGACGCGGCGGTGGCGTGGAGCAGGAGCGCGGTGGCGAGGAGCACCTGGAGTCGAGTGATCGGCATGGGCGGTTCCGGCGATGGAGTGGAATCGGTGACCGGGGAGGGTACTGCGGGAGCGCACCTCAGGCCAGAGGGGTGCGCCTGCCGCCGAGCCTTGCGGGGCCCCGGACTCCGCCACATCATCCGGCGGGAATCCTCTTCGACCGGAGGCCATCATGATCGGACGACGCTGGGGCGGCCGGCGGTCTCTCGCCGTGTTGCTGCTCGCGGGCTGCGCGGGCAAGGGGACGACGGATCCGGCGGGGCCTGGGGGCGGCGGCCCGCCCCCGCCGCTCGAGCCCGCGGAGTTCAACGCCTCGGTGAATCCCACGCCACCAGCGGGCTACACCATCGCGAGCGAGCAGTCGTACCGGTGGCAGGCCTACATCCGTTATGCCGACACCTGGGTGCCGGTGGGGAACGCCATGGCCACGGCCGACGTCTCCGCCGACCTCGTGATCGACTGCAACGCGCCCGAGATGCACAACGCCTGCACCCTGCATCTGCCCGGGCTGATCCTGTTGTCGGTCACGCAGGTGACCCCCTCGGCCCGGCTCTGCGCCTACAAGGGCGGCTTCCTCTGGCACGACGGGCGGCTGCTCTTCACGCCGGTGGGATCGCTGGAAGTCGCACCGGTCGCGACGTCGAGTCTCGATCCGGGGAATGCGGGGATCTGTTATCCGTAGTGGGAAAGCAGTGCTTAGTACTTAGTACTTAGTACTTAGTGCTTGGTGCTGAGTGATCACCACGAGGCACTACGCACTCGGAACTCGGAACCCGGAACCTCACTCCCGCCTCCTGCCCAGCAGCGTTCTCAGAAACACATCATCCCGATAATCCGGCCCCGTGTTGTGCCCGAAGCGCACCACTACCAGGCCTGCCGAAGGAAGGATGTAGAGCCGCTGGCCGCCGGTGCCGGCGGCGAGCCGGAGGTCGTGGGGCAGATCGGGGGCGTTGATGACGCGGTCGGAGGGCCCGACGCGCTCCACGCCGGGCGGTGGGGGACGGGTGGGCGTCGGTGCGTTGAGCCAGAGGCCGAGCCCATAGCCGGGACTGGCCGCGCTCCCGCGGCCGCACTCATCCAGCACGGCCCGGGGAGCGAGTTGCTGCCCATGCCAGCGTCCGCCGTTGAGCAGCAGCTGGCCGAAGGTTCCCCAGGCGCGTGCCGTCAGCGCCGCCCCGCTCGCCAGTCCCGGTTGCCCCGCACCGTCACGCAGCCATTCCGTCACCTCGATGCCGAGCGGCGCGAAGAGCTTCCGCGTGAGAAAGGCGAGGAGGTCCTCGCCGTGGAGCTTCCTCGCGAGCAACATGCCGAAGACCGCGAAGCTGGTTCCCCCGTACGCAAAGCGCTGACCCGGGCGGGACATGAGCGTGAGTCCCCGGCCGGTCGAGTCGGGGGCGAGCCCGCTGGTGAGGTTGAGGAGCTGGCGGATGGTGAGGCGCCGGAGGAGCGAGTCGGCGCCTAACTCGGGAAGGGTGCGCGCCACCGGCTCGTCGAGGGTGAGCAGCCCGTCCCCCGCTCCGAGCGCGGCGAGCACGCAGGTGAAGGCCTTGGTGCCGCTCGCGAGCTGGTGCGGCGTGCGGCCATCGAAGCCGTTCTGGTACTCCTCGAGGAGCAGCGAATCGCGGCGGAAGACCAGCACCGCGTCACCCGAATGCTCGGCCGAGTACTGCGCCGCGGCGCGGAAGCTGGCGGTCGTTTGGGCCGCGGCGACCGTGGCGGAGGCGAGGAGCGCGATGGCCGGCAGGGAGAGCGGAAGCTTCGGGAGCCCGGGCATGGGTGTCAAAATAGTATGAAGACTCGAGGTGACTCACCTCACCGGCGAAAGCGGCGCCGAGGGTGCATGCTCAGGGCACTCCATCCCAGCTCGGGGATCACATGAGAGGTGGCAGGTTCTGGCTCCTGTCCGGCGTCGCGCTTGCCCTCGCGTGCAGCGACGGCGGCACCGGGCCCGGTGGCGATCCTCCCCCGGTGACCGGGGGCCTTCACGTCGTCGGCACGCACCTCGTGGATTCGGCGGGACAGATCGTCCGGCTGCGCGGCGTGAACCACTCCGGCACCGAGTACGCCTGTGCGCAGGGCTGGGGGATCTTCGACGGCCCCTCGGATTCCGCGGCGGTCGCGGCGATCGCCGGCTGGCAGGCCAACGCGGTCCGGGTGCCGATGAACGAGGACTGCTGGCTCGGCATCAACGGCGTCCCCGCCGCCTACGGTGGCGCCAACTACCGGCAGGCCATCATCGACTATGTCGGCCGGCTCAACGCCGCCGGGCTCTACGCCATCCTCGATCTGCACTGGGCGGCGCCTGACACGGTGCTGGCCCTCGCGCAGACGCCCATGGCCGACCGCGATCATTCCCCCGACTTCTGGTATGGGGTCGCCACGACCTTCAAGGGGAATGGGAGGGTGCTGTTCGATCTCTTCAACGAGCCCTACCCCGACAACAACAGCGACACCCCCGAGGCGTGGCGCTGCTGGAAAGACGGCGGGAGCTGCAGCGGGATGAGTTATCCGGCGGCGGGGATGCAGGAGCTGGTCGACACCATTCGCGCGGCGGGGGCCGCCAACGTGGTCATGCTCGGCGGCGTCGAGTACTCCGCCGGGCTCTCCGGCTGGCTGGCGCACAAGCCGAGCGACCCGACCGGCAACCTGATGGCCGCGTGGCATATCTACAAAGGCGGCTGGTGCAACACGCTCGCCTGCTGGGACAGCACGGCCGGGCTCGTGGCCGCCCAGGTGCCGCTGGTGCTCGGCGAGCTGGGTCAGGACGACGGCGGCAGCAGCTTCGTCAACGCCCTGATGGACTGGATGGATGCCAAGGGGGGGAGCTACCTGCCCTGGACCTGGAATGTCTGGGGGAGCCCGTACGACCTGATCGCGAACTACGACGGTACCGCCACCAGCTACGGACAGACCTTCAGGACCCGCTTCGGGCAGTGAGGCCTGGAGAGTAGTGCGAACGGAACCTGGTGGGGGTGAGGTGTGGCGGCTGGCGCGGCCCGTACCGGACCTTCATCTTCTTCATGAAGGACTGGGCCCAACTATCCGGGGGTGCAGATGACGGGACCATCGTGGCAGGTCGCTGGCCAGTACTACGAGAACTGCAGCTGTGATTTCGTCTGCCCCTGCATCACCGGAGCGCTGGCGGCGATGCCGACCAAGGGGTGGTGCACGGTCGCCATGGCGTTTCAGATCGACCGGGGCACGTATGGCAAACTCGCCCTCGACGGCCTCGGGTTCATCGTCCTGCTGCACACGCCGGAGGAGATGGGCAAGGGCAACTGGTCGGTCGGGGTCATCGTCGACGAGCGGGCGAGCGCTCAGCAGAAAGAGGCGGTGACGGCGATCGCGAGCGGGGCCGCGGGCGGCCCGATGTCGGCGCTGTCGCCGCTCGTCGGGAAGTTCCTCGGCGTCGACTCGGCGCCGATCCGGTTCGAGCGCGCCGGAGCCAAGTGGTCGGTGACGGCCGGCGGGCTGGTCGGCATCGCCGCCGAGGGGGCGATGGGCCTCGACCCGAGCGCCACCGAGCCGATGCATATGGAGAACACCGGGCACCCGGCGGCCAGCCGGTATGCGCTCGCCCACGCCTCGAAGAGCCATGTTCACGCCCTGGGATTGAGCTGGGATGACAGCAGCGGGAAGCAGCATGGACAGTACGCTCCCTTCTCCTGGCGCAGCGCCTAACCGTTCCCCGATCCTGTCTCCCCCACCCCGCGAGCGCACCCTCATCGCGGGGTGCATCGTGCTCATCACGGCCCTCGCCTGGGCCTACCTCGTCCATGTGAACCGCTCGATGGTCTCGGCCGCCGAGAGCGACCCGATGATGGCGGCCATGGGCATGGTGATGGACCAGCCGTGGGGCATGCAGGACCTGGTGCTGACGTTCGTGATGTGGTCGGTGATGATGGTCGGGATGATGGCCGTCTCCGCCCTGCCGGTGCTGCTGCTCTTTGCGGGGATACAGGCCCAGCGAGGGCATCGAGGCGGGGTGCCGATGGTTCCTTCGTTCGGCCTCGGCTACCTGGTGGTCTGGGTGGGGTTCAGCGCCCTGGCCACCGGGGCGCAATGGGCCCTGCATGAGGGGGCGCTGCTGTCGCCGGCGATGGCCACGACGAGCACCCTGCTCGCGGGGGTCATTCTCATCGCGGGGGGAGTGTATCAGCTCACGCCGATGAAAAGCGGCTGTCTGTTCCGCTGCCAGAGCCCGCTGGGATTCCTGATGAGCCGCTGGCGCGATGGATGGCGCGGTGCGTTCCAGATGGGCCTCCGCCATGGCCTCTTCTGCCTCGGCTGCTGCTGGGCCCTGATGGCGGTACTGTTCGTCGTCGGCGTGATGAACCTCGCGTGGGTTGCCGCCCTGACGCTTTTCATTCTGGTGGAAAAGGTGGGGCCCGGGGGTGCCTGGGTCTCGCGGGCGGGCGGAGTGGTGATGATCGTGCTGGGGGGCGTGGTACTGGTGAGACGGTAGGACGGCCGCGGCTATGGCGCAGAACAGTGGGGGCCCCCAGGAATCGGGGCCCCCACTGCTGTTTGCAACTCCCGGGCTCGAGCCGAAGGGGGCGGAGCGGAGCTCCGCCCCTGACCTGGGCTCGGGGCAAAGTAGGGGCGGAGCGGAGCTCC